>NZ_JBFNFF010000003.1:0-365251 GCF_040888325.1 Streptococcus jiangnanensis
AAGCACCTGACAAGTCTGAGTTCTTCTATCGCCACCGCACAGAGGACGGCTGGGAGAAAGAAATTTTCTAGTCTTTTACCAAATAACCTAACTGATCCAAGGCCTCCTCGATATAGTGGAGGTCTTGTTGCGTTTCGGCTTCAACAAGGTGGTAATGGATGCCGTCTGTCAATTCAGAAAGGGGTCTAAAGTCTGAATTCTCGACTTGTTCGAGAAAATGCTGGACATCTCGGCGACAAGTGAGTTTGAGTAGGGTTTCAATTTCTCCATAAACGGGATGATCGATTAAGATATTTTGAACGCGTCCGCCATTGTCTACAATAGCTAGTAGTTCCTGTCCGATTTCTTCCAGTTCATGTTTCACTTTAAAGAGTTTGTGGACGTAGGGGCTGGCATCATTTTCTTTGTAGATATAACCACGATTGGTGGATAGGATAGGAGCTCCATCTGCTCGAAGAATAGCGATGTCCTGTACAATGACTTGGCGCGTAACATGAAAGTGTTCAGCCAAGGTTTGACCATTGAGAGCTTTTGGTGCCTCTTTTAACAGTTTGAGAAGAGCTTGTTTGCGATCCTTTGTCATAGTTTTTCCTTTTAGCGACGTTTTCGAAGCACTTTATAGACAGCTAGTGCTAATGTATAGTCTACCATACTATGGACGATTGTGCCAAAACCAACTAGGACAAAGAGAACATAAAACATATTTTCAACATTTGTCCCTGAAGTAGCATAAAAGATGATACAAGCTATTACTTCAGCGATAGCATGAACAACACCCAAAACAAAGTTAAAAATCCAAGATGCCTTTGGTTTATCCAAGGTTTCAGGGGATTTTTTTAAGTACAAAGCCCCCAAAGTGCCAAAAACAATGTGAGAGAAGGCACGGAGTACAATAACAGGCGGATAGCCTGCCATCAGAAAACCAAGACTAGAAGCAATAATCACAAAAGCAGCCATCAAAGGCGAAAGAAACATGGCGATAAAGATGGGGATATGACTTCCCAGGGTGTAAGAAGCCGGTGGGATAACGATTTTAAAAGGCATAATGATTGGAATCAAAATCGCTATTGCAGTGAGTAGGGCAGTCATGGTCATAAACTGCGTTTTTTTTCGTATATCCATAAGAACCTCCATTTATCTGTATATACATAAGTATAGTACAATAAATAGTCAGGCAAGTCAAGGTCCAATATTGATTTTTAAGACATATTTGGTTAAAATGTGGTAAAGAATTTTTGATTTAGGAGAGAATGTGATGATACTTGTTGTTTACCTAGTTGTGGTAATCGTGATGATGTCAAAGCAGAAAAAAGAAGGGAAAGTTTTCTCAGGTTGGACTCGTTTCATAGTTTATAGTTTATTGGTCCTTTCGTTAATCTCTCTATTAGCAGGTACCCTAGCTCTTTCACTTTTTGGCCTTCCCTTATTAGGTATTCTTTTGATGGCTGCTATTATGGAAATTGCCTATCTCGTCAGAATGGTAATTGCTTTTGGTTTGATTTTATTGTCACTAACTCTATACTTGGATAGTCAGAAAAGTCAGCAACCTACACCGTTTTCGTATCAACTCCTGCTCTTTGGATTTCACATTTTTTTGATTATTCTCATGCTTTAAATATGAAAACTCCACCTTCAGTACGAAAGTGGAGTTGTTTTATTTTTTCAAGGTTTGTAAACGTGGGACAATTGCTACTGTGAGAACTGCAGAGATGACAAGCTCAGCAATTGAGTTGGTTGAGATAACGGTTGCTAGGAGTTTTTGGATATTTCCATCGAAGACATTTCCAAAAAGGAAGAAGATTCCCCCAAGTACAAAGACTGTATTTGTAAGTGAACCAAGAGCTCCGGCAATGATGAGACCCGTTCTGTTTTTCAATAATTTATAAACTAGATAAGGTGTCAGACCGATCAAAATACGAGGAAGGATAGCAATCATTGCTGAATAGATGTTTCCATTTGGTACAAAAGGTGAGAATAGGTAGCTGGTTGGAAGGATGGTAATCGTGTTAACCGTCAAGCTGAGTAGCCCCATCAAGAAACCGAGTGTAACACCAACTCGTGGGCCGTAAATAATACTTGCAATAATAACAGGAATATGCACGATAGTTGGTTTAATTGGGAATGGGAATAGATTAAATAAGAGCGAGCTCAGAAAGTGAATGACCAACATGGTCGCAAAAAAGATAGCAATCGGAGCAATATTAGAGCGTTTTTTCATTGAGTGTTTCCTTTATTCTTTCTAAAATAATATTCAGGTCTGCCAAAGCTCCCCTTCCGTAGTCTCCACAAGCAAGTAAGGATTCTTTTGGAGAGATGAGCTTGTAACCATATGTTTCTAAAGTTTTAAGGTTTGTCTGAGTTGCAGGATGGTCATACATCTTTGTATTCATGGCTGGAGCTAAGAGTTTAGGGATGTGTCTTGGTAGGGCAAGAGCCGTACTGGTCACCATATTATCCGCAAAACCGTGCGCAAGTTTGGCAATGGTATTAGCAGTAGCAGGTACAACGATAAAAAGGTCTGTTTCTTTTCCTCTTTCGATATGATTGACTTGATCAGGATAGGGTTCCTGCATGAGATCAAGGTGAACTGGATTCTGTGAGAGCACCTGTAGTGTCAAAGGCTGGATAAACTCTCTAGCTGCCTCAGTCATTAAGACAGTGACCTGATGGCCTTGTTTTTTCAAGGAACTGACTAGATCAGCTGCTTTATAGGAGGCAATGGAACCTGTCACTGCGATGAGAATATTTGCCATGGCTTTCCTTTCTATGAATCGTATGCTTGAATTTTTTCAAGGAGGAGGTTTGCAATTTCCTCTTTGGTTTGAACTGTTTGGAGTTGTTCTTTCTCAACAAAGATTGCTTGATGCTGATATGCTGATATTTGAGTAAGATCATTTGCTATGATTAAGTCAGCTTGGTTCTTGACAAGGCTTTGTCTAGCAACCTCAATAAGATGATCTTCAGTAACATCGACAAGAAGTTTAAAACCAATCAGATGAATAGCCGGATTCCATTTCTTAACTAGAGAGATGATTTTGGGTGTTTTTTTCAGGAATAAGACCTGAACCTCATCAGTTGAAGAAATCTTAGTTTGATGATTCTGCTTGTTTAAGAATTCTTCCAAATTGGAGCTAGCCTCAACTTCCTCAAGTCCCGTCATATAAACAGGAGTGTAGTCAGACACAGCCATTGAGTGGATTAAGACCTGATATTCCTTAACAAGTTCTTGCATCACAACTAGAAGGTCGTTGGTATTATCAATTTCTCGAATGCTTAGGTTGGGATGAGCTTCTGGCTTCAGAGCTCGTTTTGTCGTTATCAAAAAAACTTCATGCCCCGCAGCAAGCAAGGTTTCTGTGATGATTTTCCCCAAGCGACCTGTAGAATGGTTAGTAATAGAGCGGACACTATCGATAGCTTCACTCGTACCGCCCGATGTGACTAAAATTTTCATAGCACTATTGTACACAAAAATAAACAGTAAGTAAAATGAAAGCGATAAATTTTTGGTAAAAGCGAAGATTAACTATAGTTTCAAACTATAAAGCCATATAAAATTTTAAAAATCGTTATTATATCCCCTAAAATATTGATATTCACGAACATTAATGAGCCTAATGGGTGTTAAAAATCTCATTTTGTGTTATAATGAGTTATCATATTAGATGTTAGAGGAGTTTGCTATGAAAACAGATATTGAAATTGCACAGAGCATTGAGTTAAAGCCAATCGTGGATGTTGTGGAGAAACTTGGTATTTCTTACGATGATTTGGAGTTGTACGGGAAGTATAAGGCTAAACTCAGCTTTGATAAAATTCGTGCAGTTGAGAGCAATCCAGTTGGTAAATTGATCTTGGTTACTGCCATCAATCCAACACCTGCAGGTGAAGGGAAATCAACTATTACCATTGGTCTGGCAGACGCCTTGAACAAGATTGGCAAGAAAACTATGATTGCTATTCGCGAACCGTCTCTTGGCCCAGTAATGGGGATTAAGGGTGGTGCAGCCGGTGGTGGTTATGCCCAAGTGTTGCCAATGGAGGACATCAACCTTCACTTTACCGGGGATATGCATGCCATTACAACAGCCAACAATGCTCTTTCAGCCTTGATTGACAATCACTTGCACCAAGGGAATGAGCTGGGAATCGACCAACGTCGAATCCTTTGGAAACGTGTGGTGGACTTGAATGACCGTGCCCTTCGTCATGTTACCGTTGGACTTGGTGGCCCTCTAAATGGTATTCCACGCGAGGATGGTTTCGATATTACCGTTGCTTCAGAAATCATGGCCATTCTTTGCTTAGCGACAGACATCGAGGACTTGAAACGTCGTTTGGCGAATATCGTTATCGGCTATCGTTACGATCGTACGCCAGTTACTGTTGGTGATTTGCAGGTTGAGGGGGCTTTAGCATTGATTTTGAAAGATGCTATCAAACCGAACTTGGTTCAGACAATTTACGGTACACCTGCTTTTGTACACGGTGGTCCATTTGCCAATATCGCTCATGGATGTAACTCTGTTTTGGCAACAAGCACAGCCCTTCGCTTGGCTGATTACACTGTTACTGAAGCTGGTTTTGGTGCAGACCTTGGTGCTGAGAAATTCCTTGATATCAAGACACCAAACTTGCCAACTTCTCCAGATGCAGTTGTCATCGTTGCAACCCTTCGTGCCCTCAAGATGAATGGTGGAGTTGCAAAAGATGCTTTAACAGAGGAAAATGTAGAAGCAGTTCGCGCAGGTTTTGCTAATTTAAAACGCCACGTTGAAAATATTCGTAAGTTTGGTATTCCAGCAGTTGTAGCTATCAATGAATTTGTTTCTGATACAGAGGCTGAAATCGCAGCCTTGAAGGAACTCTGTGCCTCTATCAATGTGCCAGTTGAGTTGGCTAGTGTCTGGGCTGATGGCGCGGAAGGAGGCGTAGCGCTTGCCGAAACGCTTGTCAAGACAATCTCTGAAAATCCAGCCAACTACACTCGTCTTTATGACAATGACCTATCTGTCCAAGAAAAGATTGAAAAAATTGTCACTGAAATCTACCGTGGTAGCAAAGTGAACTTTGAGAAGAAAGCCCAAACGCAAATCGCTCAAATCGTTCAGAATGGTTGGGACAAATTGCCAATCTGTATGGCGAAAACTCAATACAGTTTCTCAGATAATCCAAATGCACTTGGAGCTCCAGAAAACTTTGAAATTACAATCCGTGAATTGGTACCAAAATTGGGTGCAGGCTTCATCGTTGCCCTAACTGGTGATGTCATGACCATGCCAGGTCTTCCAAAACGACCAGCCGCTCTTAATATGGATGTTGAAAGTGATGGAACAGTCCTAGGCTTGTTCTAGTAAATTGCAATTGATTTAAATGAGTTTGGAAAACCTATCCAAGCTCATTTTTTTATCTAGATTTAAGGAGTTGTCTTCAGCTGATAATAGAGTTACTTTCTAGACGCAATCAGTCTAGCTAAAGATATTTTCCCTAATTTCTGATATAATAGAAACATTGACTTCAAGAGTAAGGAAGAGAAAATGAATGCATTATTGAATGGAATGAATGACCGTCAGGCAGAGGCGGTACAAACGACAGAAGGTCCCTTGTTAATCATGGCGGGGGCTGGTTCTGGGAAGACTCGTGTTTTAACTCACAGAATCGCCTACTTGATTGATGAAAAGATGGTCAATCCTTGGAATATCTTGGCCATTACCTTTACCAATAAGGCGGCGCGTGAGATGAAGGAGCGTGCCTATGGCCTCAATCCAGCTACTCAGGACTGTTTGATTGCGACCTTTCACTCCATGTGTGTTCGTATCCTACGTCGCGATGCGGATCATATTGGCTACAATCGGAACTTCACCATTGTAGATCCAGGAGAACAGAGAACTCTCATGAAGCGCATTCTCAAGCAGTTGAACTTGGATCCGAAAAAATGGAATGAACGGACTATTTTGGGAACTATTTCCAATGCCAAGAATGACTTGATTGATGATGTGACTTATGCTGCCCAAGCTGGCGATATGTACACACAAATCGTAGCTCAGTGTTACACAGCCTATCAAAAAGAGCTTCGTCAGTCAGAGTCGGTTGACTTTGATGATTTGATTATGTTGACTTTGCGTCTCTTTGATCAGAATCCTGATGTTTTGACCTACTACCAGCAGAAGTTCCAGTACATTCATGTTGATGAGTACCAAGATACCAACCATGCCCAGTACCAACTGGTCAAACTCTTGGCTTCACGCTTTAAAAATATCTGCGTAGTCGGTGATGCTGACCAGTCTATTTACGGTTGGCGTGGGGCTGATATGCAGAATATCTTGGATTTCGAGAAAGATTATCCTCAAGCCAAGGTAGTTTTGCTAGAAGAAAATTACCGTTCAACCAAAACCATTCTCCAAGCTGCCAATGACGTCATCAAAAACAATCAAAATCGCCGCCCCAAGAATCTCTGGACCCAGAATGCTGATGGGGAACAGATTATTTACTATCGTGCAAATGACGAACAAGATGAGGCTGTTTTTGTAGCCAAAACCATAGATGAACTTGGTCGTAGTCAAAACTTCCTTCATAAAGATTTTGCAGTTCTATATCGGACTAACGCCCAGTCTCGTACTATTGAGGAGGCCCTCCTAAAGTCCAATATTCCTTATACTATGGTCGGCGGGACCAAGTTCTACAGCCGTAAGGAAATCCGTGATATTATCGCCTACCTTAATCTTATCGCTAATTTAAGTGACAATATCAGTTTTGAGCGCATTATTAACGAACCAAAACGTGGAATTGGCCCAGGAACGGTTGTGAAAATTCGCGACTTTGCGAATATGCAAGACATGTCTATGCTGGATGCTTCAGCCAATATCATGTTGTCTGGCATCAAAGGAAAAGCAGCACAGTCAATTTGGGACTTTGCCAATATGATCTTGGATTTGCGGGAGCAACTGGACCAGTTAAGTATTACTGAGCTGGTTGAGGCTGTTCTAGAAAAAACTGGTTATATCGATATTCTCAATGCCCAAGCGACTTTAGAAAGCAAGGCTCGGGTTGAGAATATCGAAGAGTTCCTATCTGTTACTAAGAATTTTGACGATAATCCTGATAGTCAAGAAGAGGAAACAGGTTTAGATAAACTTAGTCGTTTCTTGAATGACTTGGCTTTGATTGCTGATACGGATTCAGGCAGTCAGGAGACATCAGAAGTAACCTTGATGACCTTGCACGCTGCTAAGGGACTCGAGTTCCCAGTTGTCTTTCTCATCGGGATGGAGGAAAATGTCTTTCCGCTTAGCCGCGCAGCTGAAGATCCTGATGAACTGGAAGAAGAACGCCGTTTGGCCTATGTCGGTATCACACGCGCAGAAAAGATCCTTTATTTGACCAATGCCAACTCTCGCTTGCTTTTTGGGCGTACCAACTACAATCGTCCAACTCGTTTTATCAATGAAATTAGTTCGGACTTGCTTGAGTATCAAGGTTTGGCCCGTCCAGCGAATACTAGCTTTAAAGCCTCTTATAGCAGTGGTGGGATTACTTTCGGTCAAGGTATGAGCTTAGCTCAGGCCCTTCAAGAACGAAAACGCAAGGCTGCACCAAGTTCTATCCAGTCAAGTGGTCTCCCATTTGGACAGTTAGCAGCCGGAAATAAAAAAGATTCGACTGATACAAGTTGGTCTATTGGAGATATAGCACTTCACAAGAAATGGGGAGAGGGAACGGTCCTTGAAGTTTCGGGTAGTGGCGATACGCAGGAACTAAAAATCAATTTCCCTGAAGTCGGTCTGAAAAAACTCCTAGCCAGTGTAGCCCCAATTGAGAAAAAAATCTAATTTTCCATCCTTCTCACGAATAATAAAGTGAGGAGGATTTTTATGTACAGTATTTCATTCCAAGAAGATTCACTCTTGCCTAGAGAAAGACTAGTTAAAGAGGGAGTAGAGGCTCTGAGCAATCAAGAATTACTAGCTATTCTGCTCAGAACAGGAACGCGTCAGGCCAATGTTTTTGAAATCGCTCAGAAAGTCTTGAATAGTTTGACCAGTCTAACTGATCTGAAAAAAATGACCCTGCAGGAATTGCAGAGTTTGTCTGGTATAGGGCGAATAAAAGCCATTGAATTACAAGCGGTGATTGAACTGGGACATCGTATTCACAAACACGAAACTCTTGAGATGGAAAGAATTCTCAGTAGTCAAAAGCTAGCCAAGAAAATGCAACAGGAACTTGGCGACAAAAAACAAGAGCACCTAGTGGCGCTCTATCTCAATACTCAAAATCAAATCATTCATCAGCAAACTATTTTTATCGGATCTGCGACACGCAGCATTGCTGAACCACGGGAAATCCTTCACTATGCTTTGAAGCATATGGCTACCTCAGTGATTCTCGTTCACAATCATCCATCCGGTGCAGTATCTCCTAGTCGAAACGACGACCATGTCACTAAACTAGTCAAGGAAGCCTGCGAACTGATGGGAATTGTTTTCTTGGACCATCTGATTGTCTCGCACTCGGATTACTTTAGTTACCGTGAAAAGACGGATTTGATCTAGAGTTCGTTAACAACATAGTCAAACAATGTTTTATCCTTGGGGCGGTTTTCAAAGAGAAATTCAGGATGCCATTGAACACCAAGATAAGGAAAGCCGTCCGTAGTTGTCACAGCCTCAATGATTCCATCTTTAGGATCATGTGCTACAACCTTAAGATTTGAAGCTAGATCTTTAATGCTCTGGTGGTGGAAGGAGTTGATGTGAGAGATTTCTCCATAGATTTCTCGGAGAATCGTATTAGGTTCCGTTACGAGGCGTTGGGTCGTGTATTCGGCTGAACAGTCCTGCCAATGATCCTCAATATCTTGGTGAAGCGTGCCTCCCATGGCGACATTGAAAAGTTGAGTACCCCGACAAACAGAGAAAATTGGTTTCTTTTGCTTAATCGCTTCTTTGATAAGTGCTAGTTCAAAAATATCTCTTTGAAGGTGGTAGTCATCACTATCAATAGCCTTTGGTTCACCATAGTATTTTGGATCAACGTTTTGCCCACCCGTTAGGATGAGCTTATCAATGATACTGATATAATAGGCAGCCATTTCTTGATCACCAATTGGTAGGATGATTGGAATTCCGCCAGCGTCCTTGACTCCTTCAACAAAGCCTTTTGCTGCATAGCTCATCATGATGTCATCATCTGGATGAGCTTTTTCATTTCCTGTAATCCCAATAACTGGTTTTTTCATAAATGTTTTCGCTTTCTAATCCTCTTTACGCATAAAATAGAGGAGGGTTTGGAGTTCGCTTGTCAAATCGACATACTGAACGACCACATCTTTTGGGAGGTGAAGGTGAACAGGGGAAAAACTGAGAATACCTTTTATACCTGCATCAACCAAAAGATTGGCAACTTCTTGTGATTTAACACTTGGAACAGTTAGGATAGCAGTTTTAACATCTGCTTCTTTGATTTTTTCTTTGATCTGTGAGATACCATAGATTGGAATTCCATCAGGTGTCTGGCTTCCAACTTCTGGATGGTCATCTAGATCAAAGGCCATGATAATTTTCATCTTGTTACGCTCGTGGAAGCGGTAGTGGAGAAGGGCATGGCCCATATTTCCAATCCCAACCAGCATAACATTTGTAATGGAGTTATCATTTAGGAGATCAGCAAAAAAATTCATCAATTTTTTGACATCGTAACCAAAACCACGACGACCTAGTTCACCAAAATAGGAAAAATCCCGACGAACGGTCGCAGAATCGATTCCGATAGCCTCTGCAATTTGCTTGGAGTTGGCACGTTCGATTTTTTCTGCATGAAATCTCTTGAAAATTCGATAGTAAAGAGAGAGCCTTTTTGCTGTTGCTTTTGGAATAGCAGACTGTTTATCTTTCACAAAATCACAACCTTTCTATTCTTCTATTTTATAGAAACATTGTGAAAAAATCAACAAAAACAAGAAAAAACTAAGAAATTTCTTAGTTTTTATCTGAAAAATGAGCTTGTGATAGAAAACGGTAGAGATCGCCAACCAATCCTTGATAAATCACCTTATCATTCAGCGTTAAGGAGCTGATTAGGAGAGTATCAGGTAGGGTCACACAGCCAGATAGAGATAACATGAGCTCTTCGTAATCCTTATATTCAAGTATACGTTCTACGTGATAGTTATCTTGATAGGTAAGTCGATACATAGTCAATTATCTTTCTTCTTTAGTGAAGATACCGCGTTCTACAAGGCTGTCCATGAGGAAGTAGAATTTTTCTTGATGAATGTGGTGGTCTTCTGATTTAAAGATATTCACCAAACGAAGGCCAGACTTGTCAGTAATGTTGAGTTTAGCACCTGTAAGGTCTTTGTTGATGATGATTTTTAGCTTGAAACCTTCACCACTGTTGGGTACTTTCTCAAGCAAACGAGTCAGTTCGTAGTTTCCAACCTTTGTTTCAAAGAAAGTATTATCTTTCAGTGTGAACTTTTTGACAGTTGGGCTAAGTGTGTAGTCGTAGCGGCAGTTTTGTAGTTTAATGGTTTTTTCGAATGCCATTAGATTAATCTCCAATAATATTTTTTAAGGTTTGTGCGAGTTGTTTCAGTTCTTCTTCGGTATTAAGAGGAGAGAGACTGATACGGACAGATTCTGATAAACGATGCGAATCTGGTCCATAAAATGCTTCAAGCACATGACTGGTTTGCACAATACCAGCAGTACAAGCTGAACCGGTAGAAATTGAAATTCCTTCAAGATCTAACCGTAGTAAGAGCAAATCATTCTTTTGACCAGGGAAGCCAATGTTGACAACATAAGGTAGTTGGTGGTTACTTTCATTGAGGTAGTAGTCGAGACCTGCAATTTCTTCTAAAAAAGCAGATTTGAGTGCGCTTAGTTTTTGGTAATGCTTAGCTTGGTCATTTAAATCCTCTTTGAGAGTAGCGACCATACCTACAATGGCAGCAAGATTTTCTGTTCCAGCCCGTTTCTTTTGTTCTTGGTCTCCACCGTGAAGGTAGGAATCAAAGTCCGCGGAAGAAGCATAAAGAAAGCCAACTCCTTTTGGTCCATGGAATTTGTGGGCAGAAGCGCTGAGGAAATCAATTCCCAATTCCTCGGGATGGATAGGAATTTTTCCGATAGCTTGAACAGCATCTACATGATAAGCTGCAGGATGCTCTTTTAAAACACGTCCAATCTCAGCGATAGGTAAGAGGCTACCCGTTTCATTATTAGCATACATAGTGGAAACGAGAATGGTATCGTCACGTAAAGCTTCTTGAATTTGCTGGGCAGTTATTTCTTGATTTACTGGTTGGATGATGGTCGCTTCAAAACCAAAATGTTGCACCAGATAATCAATAGTCTCAAGCACAGAATGGTGTTCAATAGCTGTCGTAATGATATGTTTTCCACGATTTTGATGACGGAGACAATAGCCGATAATGGCTGTATTGTTACTTTCTGTACCGCCAGATGTAAAAAAGATATGTTGAGGTTTGGTTCCTAGTAAGTGGGCTAAGTCCTGACGAGCCTCTCGCAAGAGTTTACCAGCTTGTCGACCATGGCCATGAATACTAGAAGGATTACCATGAGTTTCTTGCATGACCTTGGTCATTTCAGAAATAGCTACTGCTGACATAGGAGTCGTAGCAGCATTGTCCAAATAAATCAAAGAATCACCTTATTTCTTTTTGTTGTAAGCAAAGAGTGGGCTGACTGGTTTTCTTTCATGGATGCGGACGATAGCATCTCCGATTAATTCGCTAGCAGTAATGTAACATACATTTTCTGGAGTTCTTTCTTTGGTCGCTACTGAGTCTGTCACGAGGATTTCTTTGATGTTTGTAGCGTCAAGAAGATCTGCGGCACCTTCAACAAATAAACCGTGACTGGATACTGCATAAATCTCAGTTGCGCCTTCACGTTCAACGATTTTGGCTGCTTCAGAGAAAGTACGACCAGTATTTAGGATATCGTCAATCAAGATAGCCTTCTTGCCTTCAACATCCCCAATGATATAGCCTTCGTTACGATCAGAATCGTCTTGCGCGTAGTCAATGATAGCGATAGGAGCATCAAGGTATTCAGCCAAACTACGAGCACGTTTAACACCAGAGTTCTTTGGACTAACAACAACAACATCAGAACCAAGAAGTCCTTTATCACAGTAGTGCTTAGCAAATAGAGGAACAGTATAAAGATTGTCTACAGGAATATCAAAGAAACCTTGGACCTGAACAGCGTGGAGGTCAAGCGTTAGAACACGGCTTACACCAGCTTTGACAAGCATATTGGCAACTAGTTTTGCAGTGAGGGGTTCGCGAGAAGAAGCGATACGATCCTGACGCGCATAACCAAAGTAAGGAAGGACAACGTTGATACTATGAGCACTTGCACGTACACAAGCGTCAACCATGATTAACAACTCCATCAAGTGGTTGCTAACAGGGTAGCTGGTTGACTGGATGATGTAGACGTCGTAACCACGGACACTTTCTTCGATGTTGACCTGGATTTCGCCGTCAGAAAATTGTCGAGAGGATAACTTCCCGAGAGGTACACCAACTGTATCCGCAATCTTTTGAGCGATTTCATGGTTAGAGTTTAGGGTGAAAAGTTTCATGTTGTTTCTATCTGACATTATAGACCGTCCTCTGTAAACTTTGTGAATCTTCTTTGAGAAAGTTTTGTTTTTCAAAGCCAGATTCTTTTATTTTTATCTTTTCTATTTTACCAAAAAAAGGAGATTATTTCAGCATTTTTTCATGCTTTTAATAAAACGAATTAATTTTGATGGAGCTTTCTGATATGTTATCTGATTTTCATCTAAAAATCTCTGAAAATCGGCTTTCCCTTTTTCATGATCGGTGACTTCAAGCTCGAGTTCATAGTCCGTCTGGTCAAAGTATCGACTTTCATCTAAGGCCATTAAGCCAATCTCAGTTTTCATTTCATAACGAAGGGTTGAAAGGCAACCTAGAACAAGCCAGTCATGGCTTTCGATGCCAATTTTAGCGAGTTTCTCTAGAACGAGCCCTTGAGGTAGTTTTTGTTTTTCTAGGTATGATTCAGCTTCTGGAAGAGTTAGTTTCTGGTTGTATTCCATATTTCCTACAGTTTGAGGCACTTTTAAGGTCAATTCCGCCCAATCTGAAAAGGTGCGAATGCGCATGGCAACCTTCTTTTCACGCAATTGGAAATCTGGTGTGTCAATGTAGTAGTTTTTCTGAAGGACGGGTTGGATATGGGAAAACTGTTTTTTTAGATGCTCATAGTCCTCTTTTTTCAGAAGTGTTTTCAATTCTATTTCTAAATGTTTCATTTTTTCAACCTTTTCTATATCTTTGAAAGCGATTTATGGTATAATGGACAATGTATTTATTGTATACGAATGTACTGAAAAAATCAAAGATTTTCGACAGAGCAATCAAACATTACAAGGGAGAAAGTATGACCATAGAATGGGAAGAATTTTTAGATCCTTACATTCAGGCTGTTGGTGAATTGAAGATTAAACTTCGGGGAATTCGCAAACAGTATCGTAAGCAAAACAAGCATTCTCCGATTGAGTTTGTAACGGGTCGTGTAAAACCGATTGAAAGTATCAAAGAAAAGATGGCTCGTCGAGGAATTACTTATGCAACTTTAGAAAATGACTTGCAAGATATTGCTGGTTTACGTGTCATGGTCCAGTTTGTTGATGACGTCAAAGAAGTAGTTGAGATTCTACGTAAACGCCAAGATATGAGAGTCGTTCAGGAACGAGATTATATCACTCATCGTAAGGCTTCAGGTTATCGTTCTTATCACGTGGTTGTCGAATACACGGTTGATACGATTAACGGAGCGAAGACGATTTTGGCGGAGATTCAAATACGGACTTTAGCCATGAATTTCTGGGCTACGATTGAACACTCGCTCAATTATAAATATCAGGGCGATTTTCCAGAAGAAATCAGGAAAAGACTGGAAATCACGGCCAAAATAGCCTATCAACTGGATGAAGAAATGGGTAAGATTCGTGATGATATCCAGGAAGCGCAGGCTCTCTTTGATCCATTGAGCAGAAAACTAAACGATGGTGTAGGAAATAGTGACGATACAGATGAAGAATACAGGTAAACGAGTTGACCTCATAGCAAATAGAAAGCCACAAAGTCAGAAGGTCTTGCATGAGCTGAGGGAAAAACTCAAGAAACAACATTTTATACTGAACGATACCAATCCCGACATCGTCATTTCGATTGGTGGCGACGGGATGCTTTTGTCTGCTTTTCACAAGTATGAGAATCAGTTAGACAAGGTTCGATTTGTAGGTGTTCATACAGGGCATTTGGGATTTTACACAGATTATCGTGATTTTGAGCTGGATCAGTTGGTGACCAATCTTTTACTAGATACTGGTGCCAAAGTTTCCTATCCAGTCTTGAATGTCAAGGTAACGCTTGAAAATGGAGAAGTGAAAATCTTCCGTGCTTTAAATGAAGCCAGTATCCGTCGATCAGATCGGACCATGGTTGCGGATATCATCATTAACCACGTTCCGTTTGAGAGATTTCGTGGAGATGGAGTGACTGTTTCAACGCCGACGGGAAGTACCGCCTACAACAAATCCTTGGGTGGAGCTGTCTTGCATCCTACCATTGAAGCCTTGCAGTTGACGGAGATAGCGAGTCTTAACAACCGAGTCTATCGCACTTTGGGGTCATCGATCATTATTCCCAAAAAAGATAAGATTGAACTTTTGCCGACACGCAATGATTACCACACGATATCAGTCGATAACAGCGTCTATTCCTTCCGTAATATCGAACGGATTGAGTATCAAATCGACCATCACAAGATCCACTTCGTAGCGACTCCAAGCCACACTAGTTTCTGGAATCGTGTCAAAGATGCCTTCATCGGAGAGGTGGATGAATGAGGTTCGAATTTCTCGCAGATGAGCACGTCAAAGTCAAAACCTTCCTCAAGAAACATGAGGTTTCTAAGGGACTTTTGGCTAAGATTAAGTTTCGAGGTGGAGCTATTCTGGTCAATGGCCAACCTCAAAATGCGACTTATCTCTTAGATATTGGAGACAGGGTGACTATTGACATTCCAGCAGAGGAAGGATTTGAAACCTTGGAGGCCATCGATCGTCCACTGGATATTCTCTATGAGGATGACCATTTTCTAGTTTTGAACAAGCCCTATGGAATAGCTTCCATCCCCAGTGTCAATCATTCCAATACCATTGCCAATTTTATCAAGGGCTACTATGTCAAGCAAAACTATGAAAACCAGCAAGTTCACATCGTGACTAGGCTTGATAGAGATACTTCTGGTTTGATGCTCTTTGCCAAGCACGGCTATGCTCATGCACGGTTGGACAAGCAACTGCAACGAAAGTCTATCGAAAAAAGGTATTTTGCACTGGTTAAAGGAGATGGTGTCTTGGAGCCAGAAGGAGAGATTATCGCCCCGATTGCGCGTGATGAAGATTCCATTATCACGAGACGGGTTGCAAAAGGTGGGAAATACGCCCATACATCTTACAAAGTTGTAGCGTCTTATGGAAATATTCACCTAGTCGATATTCATCTGCATACTGGACGAACTCATCAGATACGAGTGCATTTTTCTCACATCGGCTTTCCTTTGTTGGGAGATGATTTGTATGGTGGTAGTTTGGATGATGGTATCCAACGTCAGGCTCTGCATTGTCATTATTTATCTTTTTATCATCCTTTTCTTGAGCAAGATTTGCAATTAGAAAGCCCCTTACCGGATGATTTCAGCAATCTTATTACTCAGTTATCAACTAATACTCTTTAAAATCTATCTGGAGTATAATTTATTTTCTTAAAGGAGAAAACTAATGGAAGTTTTTGAAAGTCTCAAAGCCAACCTAGTTGGCAAAAATGCTCGTATCGTTCTCCCTGAAGGGGAAGAACCTCGTATTCTTCAAGCGACAAAACGCTTGGTAAAAGAAACAGAAGTAATTCCTGTTTTGCTCGGAAACCCTGAAAAAATTAAAATTTATCTTGAAATCGAAGGGATCATGGATGGTTATGAAGTCATCGACCCTCAACACTATCCTCGATTTGAAGAAATGGTTGCTGCTTTAGTAGAGCGTCGTAAGGGCAAAATGACTGAAGAAGAAGCGCGCAAAGTTTTGGTTGATGATGTCAACTACTTTGGTGTGATGCTAGTCTACTTGGGCTTGGTTGACGGTATGGTATCTGGTGCGATTCACTCAACTGCTTCAACAGTTCGCCCAGCCCTTCAAATCATTAAAACTCGTCCAAATGTAACGCGTACTTCAGGTGCCTTTCTCATGGTTCGTGGTACAGAACGTTACCTATTTGGAGACTGTGCCATTAACATCAATCCAGATGCAGAAGCCTTGGCTGAAATTGCGATCAACTCAGCAATCACAGCTAAGATGTTTGGTATTGAACCTAAAATTGCTATGCTAAGCTATTCTACTAAAGGTTCAGGTTTTGGTGAAAGTGTTGATAAGGTAGTGGAGGCTACTAAAATTGCTCACGACTTGCGTCCTGACCTTGAGATTGATGGTGAGTTGCAATTTGATGCGGCCTTTGTTCCTGAAACTGCAGCTCTTAAAGCTCCAGGAAGTAATGTAGCTGGTCAAGCAAATGTCTTTGTCTTCCCAGGTATCGAAGCAGGAAATATTGGTTATAAGATGGCTGAACGTCTCGGTGGTTTTGCGGCTGTCGGACCTGTTTTGCAAGGATTGAACAAACCAGTTAACGACCTTTCTCGTGGATGTAATGCAGATGATGTGTACAAGTTGACCCTTATCACAGCAGCTCAAGCAGTTCATCAATAAGATTTAGTCCTCTTTCCCATGGGAAGAGGCTTTTTAGTACTGAGAAAAGGACAGTTAGAAGCTTCTATGTTATACTAGATATATGTTAGATTTGAAAGAATACGGTATCGTCATGTGGCCAGAGGAGAAGATTATTTCTTTCCGTGAGAAACTTCTCACTTGGTATGATGAAAACAAAAGAGATTTACCCTGGCGTAGAAGTAAAAATCCTTATCATATCTGGGTATCTGAAATCATGCTTCATCAGACTAGAGTTGATACAGTTATCCCATACTACGAACGATTCTTGGACTGGTTTCCAACTGTTGAAAGTCTGGCGAATGCCCCTGAAGAGCGTCTGCTGAAGGCTTGGGAAGGTTTGGGTTATTATTCTCGAGTGCGCAATATGCAGGCTGCAGCTCAGCAGATTATGACTGACTTTGGGGGGCAATTTCCAAACACCTATGAAGGAATTTCTATTCTGAAAGGGATTGGCCCATACACTGCGGGAGCTATTTCCAGTATCGCTTTTAACCTGCCTGAGCCAGCGGTCGATGGTAATGTCATGCGAGTTTTGGCACGCTTGTTTGAAGTTAACCATGATATCGGAGTTCCCAGCAATCGAAAGATTTTCCAAGCTATGATGGAAATCTTGATTGACCCGAAACGACCAGGTGATTTTAACCAAGCTCTGATGGATTTAGGTTCTGATATAGAGTCTCCGGTTAACCCTCGACCAGAAGAAAGCCCTGTTAAGGACTTTAGCGCAGCCTATCAGAACGGAACTATGGATGTATATCCGATTAAAGAACCCAAGAAAAAGCCCCTCCCAATCTATCTCAAGGCTTTGGTTGTACGCAATGACCGTGGTCAATATCTACTTGAAAAAAATGAAAGCGAGAAACTACTAGCCGGTTTTTGGCACTTCCCCTTGATCGAAGTTGATGATTTCTCAAGTGATAACGATCAGCTAGATCTCTTTTCTCAAGTCAAAGAGGAAAGCAGAGCATTTGGACCCAGCCCTCAAGAAAGCTTTGAGCAGGATTATGATTTAGAAGTGAATTGGTCCCAGCAAGTATTTGACCAAGTCAAGCATGTATTTAGTCATCGGAAATGGCATATTCAAATCCTAGCTGGTCAGGTGACAGAAACAAAACAGTTTTCGGACAGAGAAATTCGCTGGGTTTCTCCTCAGGAGTTTTCTGATTATCCACTTGCGAAACCTCAACAAAAAATTTGGCAGGCTTATAAAACAGCTCTTGAAGATGAAGGCTTACAGTAGCCATTTGTGCCTTCTTTACATTTTTTTGTTATAATAGATAAAGAAAAGGTGATAAAATGAAAAAAATATTAATTGTAGATGATGAGAAACCAATCTCAGATATTATTAAGTTTAATATGGCCAAGGAAGGTTATGAAGTCGTTACAGCCTTCAATGGTCGTGAGGCAATCGAGCTATTTGAAGCAGAGCAACCGGATATTATTATCCTCGACTTGATGCTACCTGAAATTGATGGTTTAGAAGTTGCCAAAGCCATTCGCAAGACCAGTAGTGTTCCTATCATCATGCTCTCAGCCAAGGATAGCGAGTTTGACAAGGTTATTGGTTTAGAGTTAGGTGCAGATGATTATGTTACAAAACCTTTCTCAAACCGTGAGTTGCAGGCTCGTGTTAAGGCCCTTCTTCGTCGTACCGATCTAGTTTCAGTAGATAACCAAGAGTCTGATGAGAAGAAGACGCAACCTTTACAAATTGGTGATTTGGAAATCGTTCCAGATGCTTACGTGGCAAAGAAATATGGTGAGGAATTAGATTTGACCCACCGTGAGTTTGAGCTCTTATATCACTTGGCTTCCCATATTGGACAAGTGATTACGCGTGAACACTTGCTTGAGACTGTATGGGGTTATGACTATTTTGGTGATGTTCGTACTGTGGACGTGACCATTAGACGCTTGCGTGAGAAAATAGAAGACACTCCAAGTCGTCCAGAGTACATTCTCACACGTCGTGGTGTTGGATACTATATGAGAAATAATGATTGAAGATATTAGACAAACTATTCTGACCAGCGATTTTATCTTTATCTTGATTTTACTGGGCTTTATCCTGGTGGTGACCTTGCTGTTACTGGAAAATCGTCGGGATAATATCCGTCTGAAGGAGATAAATCAAAAGGTTAAGGACTTGATTGCAGGTGATTATTCTCAAGTTTTGGACTTGCAAGGAAGTACAGAAATCACCAATATCACCAATAATCTGAATGATTTGTCAGAAGTTATTCGTTTGACCCAAGAAAATCTGGAACAAGAGAGTAAACGATTGAACAGTATTCTTTCTTACATGACAGATGGCGTTCTTGCGACTAATCGCCGTGGTCAGATTACTATGATCAACGATATGGCAAAGAAACAGCTCGGTGTGCAGAAAGAAGATGTTCTGAATAAAAGCATCCTCGAATTGCTTAAGATAGAAGATGAGTATGAGCTGCGTGACCTGATTACACAGATTCCTGAGTTGACGATTGACTCCCAGGATGTAAATGGGGAATACCTAAGCCTTCGTGTACGTTTTGCTCTGGTTCGTCGTGAGTCAGGTTTCATCTCTGGTTTGGTTGCTGTTTTACATGATACGACCGAGCAGGAGAAGGAAGAGCGTGAGCGAAGACTCTTTGTTTCGAACGTGAGTCACGAGTTGCGAACTCCTTTGACCAGTGTTAAATCTTATCTTGAAGCCTTGGACGAGGGAGCCCTGTATGATCCTGTTGCTCCTGATTTTATCAAGGTTTCACTCGATGAAACCAACCGTATGATGCGGATGGTGACAGATCTCTTGCATCTCTCTCGTATTGATAATACGACAAGTCAGCTAGATGTGGAATTGATTAATTTTACAGCATTCATCACCTTTATTCTCAACCGATTTGATAAGATGAGAAGTCAGGATGACGAGAAAAAATATGAACTTGTTAGAGATTACCCTATTAATTCAGTTTGGATCGAGATTGATACCGATAAGATGACTCAGGTGATTGATAATATTCTTAACAATGCCATCAAGTACTCACCAGATGGTGGGAAAATCACTGTTAGCATGAAGACCACTGATGACCAGATGATTTTATCCATCAAAGACCAAGGTCTAGGTATTCCAAAGCAAGATTTGCCGAAGATCTTTGACCGATTCTACCGTGTGGATCGTGCAAGAAGTCGGGCTCAAGGTGGAACCGGTCTAGGTCTGGCTATCGCAAAAGAAATCATCAAACAACACAATGGCTTTATATGGGCCAAAAGTGAATACGGTAAGGGCTCAACCTTTACAATAGTGCTCCCTTATGATAAGGATGCCGTAAAAGAAGAAATATGGGAGGACGAAATAGAAGACCAGAATGAGTGAAAAAGGCTTTAAATACAGTATTTTAGCATCAGGTTCTAGTGGGAATTCCTTTTACCTGGAAACCCCAAAAAAGAAAATCCTAGTAGATGCGGGCTTGTCTGGTAAGAAAATTACCAGCCTGCTAGCTGAAATCAATCGTAAACCAGAAGATTTGGATGCTATTTTGATTACCCATGAGCATGCTGATCATATTCATGGTGTCGGAGTTTTAGCTCGAAAGTATGGAATGGATCTTTATGCTAATGAAAAAACTTGGCAAGCTATGGAAAATAGTAAGTACCTAGGCAAAGTGGATTCATCACAAAAACATATTTTTGAGATGGGAAAAACTAAGACTTTTGGTGATATTGACATTGAAAGTTTTGGTGTTAGCCATGATGCTGTTGCTCCACAGTTTTACCGCTTTATGAAAGATGATAAGAGTTTTGTCATGCTGACGGATACAGGATATGTCAGTGACCGAATGGCAGGTATAGTCGAAAACGCCGATGGCTACCTAATTGAGTCAAACCATGATGTAGAAATACTTCGAGCAGGTTCTTACGCATGGCGACTCAAACAACGAATCCTATCCGACCTAGGCCACCTCTCAAATGAAGATGGTGCTGATGCCATGATTCGCACACTAGGTAATCGTACCAAGAAGATTTACCTAGGACATTTGTCTAAAGAGAATAATATTAAAGAACTAGCCCACATGACCATGGTCAATCAGTTAGCTCAAGCAGATCTAGGAGTAGGAGTGGATTTTCAAGTTTACGATACGTCTCCAGACACTGCAACACCTTTAACGGATATATAAAAATGAACACCAAGTGGTGTTCATTTTTAATGAATCGTAGTTTTAAATTTATGCTATAATAAATTCATAAGCGATTATAATGGAGAAATATAAATTGAAGAAGACTTGGACATTTTCAGATTACTATGACACAATCATATTATTATTAGCATTGATATCTGTGGTGCTAGTTATTTTTGGATTTATGGATGTTATAGATTTGCATAATCCGCCTTACAATATTATTGATTTAATGATTTGGATAGTGTTTATAGTAGACTATCTATGGCGTTTCTTTACTAGTAAAGAAAAATTTCGTTTCATTATTGATAATATTTTTGATTTATTGGCAATCCTTCCATCAAATGCTATTTTTACAGTTTTCCGTTTGGGACGTATTTTTCGTTTAGCAAAATTAACAAAATTAGTTAAACTTACAAGGTTATTAAGAATAATTGGCTTAAGTGGAAAATTAGAAAGAAAAGCTAGTAGATTACTACGAACGAATGGCTTGCTTTATATCTTATATGTCAATGTATTTATTGTATTTGTTGGAGGCTCAATCTTCTCAGTTGTAGAGGAGAAGGCTTTCTCAGATAGTCTTTGGTGGGCTATTGTTACAGTAACAACTGTTGGTTATGGTGATATAGTCCCAAGTTCAATATTTGGGAAATGGTTAGCAGTAATCTTAATGCTAGTGGGAATTGGAACGATTGGGATGCTAACTAGCGCCTTAACTAATTTTTTTGTTAAAGAAAATTCTAATGAAGAATCCAAATTAGATGAACTACAGAATGAATTAGTTATGCAAAGGCGTTTAGTCGAGAAGCAGGCTGAAAGGATTGAAGAACTTCATAAAATGGTACAAGAATTGCTTAAAAAGTATTAGTTTAGAAAAAAACAAAAACCACTCAAACGAGTGGTTTTTATAATCCAGCAAATTCTTTGATTTCTTGAGCTGACATAGAAGAGTCGCAACGGACCTTAATCTCTCCATTTTCAACATGAACAAATCCTGGTACAGTTGGGATTTCATAGCGTGAACGGAAATCTTGTAAAGCTTCTAGTTGGCTTGGTTCTTCACTATTGATGAAATAGATGTGTGCTTTGGTTTCAGCTACCACACCAGCCAAAGTGCCAGCAAATTTACGGCAGTAAGGGCAAGTTTTGCGACCGATAAAGAAGGTTGCAGTTTCTTTTTTATCAAGAGCTTCTTGCGCACGCGCAACAGTTGTCACTTCAAGATCTTTAATGTTTTCTAAAAATTGTTCCATGAGTTTTCCTCGCTTTCTTTTAAATCTAGTATGCCATAAAGTTTTTAAAAATGCTTAGATTTGATACGAAAAAAGATGAGATCAGTTGATCTCATCTTTTAATTGTTTATTTTACAAAGGCATTGATTTCAGCTTCGATATTAGCAATCTTAGATTGTGAATCTTCGTTGCTTTCTCCAACAACAGCAATGTAGAACTTGATTTTTGGTTCAGTACCGGAAGGACGAACTGCAATCCATGAACCGTCAGCAAGCGTGTATTTCAACACATCACTTGGAGGAGTTGTCAAGTTTGTAACAGTACCGTCAGCAGCAGTGGATGTTTGTGCTTTAAAGTCTTCTACGACTGTAATAGCTGTTGCGTTCCATTCTTTAGGCCCGTTTTCACGGAATTTCGCCATGATCGCTTTGATTTGCTCAGCACCATCGACACCTGAAAGGGTAACAGATATTGTCTTTTCTGCGTAGTAGCCGTATTCTTTGTAGATTTCTTCGATACCGTCAGCAAGAGTCAAACCACGAGAGCGGTAGTAGGCAGCAAGTTCAGCAACGACAAGGACAGCTTGGATAGCATCTTTATCACGTACGAATGGTTTAATCAAGTAACCGAAGCTTTCTTCAAATCCCATCATGTAAGTGTGATTGTGTTTTTCTTCAAATTCTTGAATCTTTTCAGCAATAAATTTAAAACCGGTCAAGACGTTGAACATAGTCGCGCCGTAGCTTTCAGCAATCTTCGTTACCAAGTCAGTTGATACGATAGATTTGCAAAGGGCTGCATTTTCTGGAAGAGTGCCAGCATTTTTGTGAGCTTCCAAGATGTACTTAGCCATGATAGCACCGATTTGGTTCCCTGAAAGGTTGAGGTAGCTACCGTCTTTTTGAAGAACTTCAACACCAACACGGTCAGCGTCAGGGTCAGTTGCGACAAGAACATCAGCACCTACTTGGCGACCAAGTTCTTCAGCAAGAGCAAAGGCTGCTTGGCTTTCTGGGTTTGGTGATTTTACAGTTGAGAAGTCAGGGTCTGGAGTTGCTTGAGCTTCAACGACCTGAACAGAGTCAAATCCTGCTTGAGCAAGAGCGCGACGAGCCAACATTTCACCAGTACCATGGAGTGGAGTGTAGACAATTTTCATGTCTTTACCGAATTCTTCAATCAAGGTTGGGTTGATGTTTACGTCTTTAACTTCTTTAAGGTATTCTGCATCAACAGCTTCGCCGATAACTTCAATCAAGCCAGAAGCTTTTTCAGCTTCGACATCAGCAACTTCCACAGCGAATGGATGTTCGATTGCACGAATGTAAGTTGTCAAAGCATCTGCATCATGTGGAGGCATTTGTCCACCGTCTTCTCCATAAACCTTGTAACCGTTAAATGGAGCAGGGTTGTGACTGGCAGTAATCATGATACCTGCGAAACAGTTGAGGTGACGAACTGCAAATGAGAGTTCTGGAGTCGGACGAAGGCTTTCAAAAACGTAAGATTTGATACCGTGTTTAGCAAGAACTGCCGCGGATTCAAAGGCAAACTCAGGTGAGAAGTGACGGCTATCGTAGGCAATTGCTACACCACGTTCTTTTTCGTTTCCACCTTTTGACTCAATCAAACGAGCCAAACCTTCGGTAGCTTGACGAACAACGTAGATGTTGATGCGGTTTGTACCAGCACCTATCAAACCACGCATACCAGCAGTACCAAATTCAAGATTGGTATAAAAGGCATCTTCCTTAGTTTTTTCGTCCATATTGATTAAATCTTGACGAAGGTAGTCTGGAAGGTCAGCAAAATCGACCCATTTTTGATAATTTTCTTGGTAAGTCATAGAGTGTCTCCTTTGTTGTAAATTGTTTTAATCGGTTTCATTATACCATGATTTAGGATTTTAGTAAAACGGTAGCATAGTTGTTATTGCTCGAATCGAGCTTTTTTCATTTCCCTAAAAAGGATAAACAAGAGTTTATAACTAAACGGTTTCAGATTGAATTCCTAATAAATTTAGAAAAATATATAGAAAAAGTTTTCAAAGGAAAAACGTGACTTCGTATTGATTCTCTAAGATGATGCTTCTATACTTAAAATAATTTTTTGGAAAATTTTAAGCTATTATTCTAAAATTTTAAGTTTTTTTTAAAAGGTTCGGTTTCTATTTTGAATTTTATTATCGCTATGGTAGAATATAGTAAATAATAAAAGGAGATATTCTATTATGAAAAAAATTCTTAAGCATTCTGCTTTGCTGGTATCAGCTTTAGCACTTGTTGCTTGTGGATCAACAAAGAAGGCAAGCGACAACGGTACTGCCTCAAACTCCAACTTTGAAGTATCTGTTAAAGATGGGATGTTTGTATTGCCTAAAGATGAAGATTCATCTTCAAGCTACCTTGCTCTTCAAGTAGAAATCAAAAACAACCGTGACAAACAGTTCAGTTTCACTAGCCGCGATATCACCCTTTACAATGAAAAGGATGAAAAATTAGAACCAATTCAAATTTATGAAAGCGACAGCAAGACTAAATTCATGTCATATGGAGATAGCATCTCTAAAGGTAAGAGTGTAGCTGGTTATGTTGTTTATGAAGTAGACAAAGATGCTAAATATGAGCTTCATTTTGCACCTAGCTTCTACGATGATATCAAAGAAAACTCTAAAAAGAATAACGACGTAGCTATCAAAGTTGATCCAAGCCAATATGAGGATCACATTGATGAAGCTAAAGAAGTAATGAAAAAATATGTTGATGCTGTTTACCTTAATGGAGAAAGCTCAGGTGGCGGAACAAACCTAAGCACATCTGATAACAAGGCTCAAGTCGTATCACTTGCTGATGATAAAAAATCTTCTGATGGTAATGCTGAATTTACAAACGATGTGAAGGCTGATAGAGAAGAATTCATCAAGAAATTTGTAGAATCATTCGGAAAAGGTTTCTATAACTACAAACCTTCAGATGCCGAGCTTCGTACATTTGCTGAGGCGTATATCAAAGCAAACTCTAAACGAGCAAAAATTGATTACAAAGTTAAAACATACTTGCCTGATTACGCTGTTATCTATGTAAGACCTGAAACGATTGACTTGGACAACTTGAATGTCTATGAATTGAGCAGTAAATTCTATGACGAAAACAAAGGTAAGTACAGCAGCTACTCAGAGGCTATGAAAGCCGGTGAGAAGTACATCTTAGAAAACGCACCAAGCCAATTTGAATCTACTCCTCTAGATACTAGTGATAGTATGAGAAAAGAGGGATATGAAATCAAAATGACGAAGAAAGATGGTAAATGGACCATTGATACCTCTTCTAAGAATTACGACTTAAACGATATGGCTCGCACATTCCGTGGAGGCATTGGATATTAAGCTAAAAAGTTCGAGTGTTAACTCGAACTTTTTTCATTGCAATTGTCTAAAAGTGAAAAAGATAGTAAAATAGAATCATGATTATTTTACAAGCTAATAAAATTGAACGATCTTTTGCTGGTGAGGTTCTCTTTGAACATATCAACCTGCAAGTAGATGAACGGGATCGGATTGCCCTCGTTGGAAAAAATGGGGCAGGAAAGTCCACACTTTTGAAGATTTTAGTTGGAGAAGAGGAGCCAACTAGAGGGGAAATCAATAAGAAAAAAGACATCTCTCTTTCCTACCTAGCCCAAGACAGCCGATTTGAGTCTGAAAATACCATTTACGACGAAATGCTCCATGTCTTCGATGATCTACGGAGTACAGAGACACAACTGCGTCAGATGGAGTTGGAGATGGGTGAAAAGTCTGGTGCTGAGTTGGATAAACTGATGGCGGATTATGACCGTTTGTCAGAAAATTTCCGTCAAGCAGGTGGCTTCACCTACGAAGCAGACATTCGAGCGATTTTAAATGGATTCAAGTTTGATGAGTCTATGAGGCAGATGAAAATTGCTGAGCTTTCAGGTGGTCAAAATACCCGTCTGGCACTGGCTAAAATGCTCCTTGAAAAGCCAAATCTCTTGGTCTTGGACGAGCCTACCAACCACTTGGATATCGAAACCATAGCCTGGCTAGAGAATTACTTGGTGAACTATAGCGGCGCCCTCATTATTGTCAGTCACGACCGTTACTTTTTGGATAAGGTTGCGACGGTTACACTGGATTTGACCAAGCATTCCTTGGATCGTTATGTGGGCAATTATTCTCGTTTTGTTGAGTTGAAGGAGCAAAAGCTAGCTACTGAGGCAAAAAACTATGAAAAGCAACAAAAGGAAATCGCTGCTCTAGAAGACTTTGTCAATCGCAATCTAGTCCGAGCTTCAACGACCAAGCGTGCCCAATCTCGCCGTAAACAACTAGAAAAAATGGAGCGTATAGATAAGCCTGAATCTGGGAAGAAATCAGCCAATATGACCTTCCAGTCTGAAAAAACATCTGGTAATGTTGTCCTGACAGTTGAAAATGCAGCTATTGGCTATGATGGGGAAATATTGTCAGAACCTATCAACCTAGACCTTCGCAAGATGAATGCTGTTGCTATCGTTGGACCAAACGGCATTGGGAAGTCAACCTTTATCAAGTCAATAGTAGACCAGATTCCTCTTATCAAAGGAGAGAAGCGTTTTGGAGCAAATGTCAAGGTTGGTTACTATGACCAGACTCAAAGCAAGTTAACACCTAGTAATAGTGTTCTGGATGAACTCTGGAATGACTTTAAATTAACACCAGAGGTTGAAATCCGTAATCGCCTAGGTGCCTTCCTTTTCTCAGGAGATGATGTTAAAAAATCAGTTGGTATGCTGTCTGGTGGTGAACGCGCTCGTTTGTTACTTGCCAAACTTTCTATGGAAAACAACAACTTCCTGATACTTGACGAGCCGACCAACCACTTGGATATTGATAGCAAGGAAGTGCTAGAAAATGCCTTGATAGACTTTGATGGAACCCTTCTGTTTGTCAGCCACGACCGTTACTTTATCAATCGCGTAGCAACTCATGTTTTGGAATTGTCTGAAAATGGTTCGACTCTCTATCTAGGAGATTACGACTACTATGTTGAGAAGAAGGCAGAAGTAGAAGTGAGTCGAGCTGAGGAACCTTCTACTAGCAATCAAGCAAAAGAAGTAAGTCCTGTTAATGACTACCAATCTCAGAAAGAAAGTCAGAAAGAAGCCCGCAAGCTCATGCGGCAAATAGAGAGTTTAGAGGCTGAAATCGAAGAGTTAGAAACTCAAAGCCAAGCCATTTCTGAAAAAATGCTGGAAACCAATGATGCTGAAAAACTCATGGAATTGCAGACTGAACTGGACAAAATCAGCCATCGTCAGGAAGAAGCTATGCTTGAGTGGGAAGAATTGTCGGAGCAGGTGTAAGAAATGGAACATCTTGGAAAGGTATTTCGTGAATTTCGAACAAGTGGGAAGTACTCCTTAAAAGAGGCGGCAGGTGAATCATGTTCAACCTCTCAGTTATCTCGCTTCGAGCTTGGGGAGTCTGATCTAGCAGTTTCCCGTTTCTTTGAGATTTTGGATAATATTCATGTGACTATTGAAAATTTCATGGACAAGTCTAGAGATTTTCAAAATCATGAACATGTTGCCTTGATGGCACAGATTATTCCGCTTTACTACTCAAATGATATTGCTGGTTTTCAAAAGCTTCAAAGAGAACAACTTGAAAAGTCTAAGAGATCGACAACTCCCCTCTATTTTGAGCTGAATTGGATTTTGTTACAGGGGCTGATTTGTCAAAGAGATGCTCGTTACACGATGAGTCAGAGTGATTTGGAAAAAGTAGCAGATTATCTTTTTCAAACAGAAGAATGGACTATGTATGAGTTAATTCTTTTCGGTAATCTCTATACTTTCTACAATGTGGACTATGTGGCTCGGATTGGTAGAGAAGTCATGGAGCGAGAAGACTACTACAAGGAAATTGGTCGTCATCGAAAACTTGTTTTGATTTTAGCTCTTAACTGTTACCAGCATTGTTTGGAAAATCGATCCTTTGCGGATGCGGACTATTTTGAGGGCTATGTGGAGAAGTTGATTGGAAATGGTATCAAGCTTTATGAGCGCAATATCTTCCATTATCTCAAAGGTTTCGCCCTCTACCAGAGAGACTTGAAAGAAGAAGGTTGTAGTCAGATGCAGGAAGCCATGCATATTTTTGATGTGCTTGGACTTCCAGAGCAAGTGGCTTACTATCAGGAACATTATGAAAAATTTGTAAATGCTTAATTTTCCCAAATAAGGGAAAAATAAAGAGACTCCTTTCAGTTTTGATACAATAGTTTCAAAATTTGAGAGGAGCTTTTTATATGAATCGACATGCAATCCAGTTGATTAGTCGTGGGGCTATTAATAAGATAGGGAATATGCTCTATGACTATGGAAATAGTGTTTGGTTAGCATCAATGGGAACGATAGGACAGACTGTTCTTGGGATTTATCAGATTTCTGAACTCGTCACATCGATTCTAGTCAATCCCTTTGGTGGAGTGATTTCAGACCGCTTTTCGCGTCGCAAAATTTTGATGACGACAGACTTGATTTGTGGCGTTCTTTGCTTAGCTATTTCTTTCATCAGAGATGATAGCTTGATGATTGCTGCCTTGATTTTTGCCAATATTGTTCAGGCGGTTGCCTTTGCATTTTCTCGTACAGCCAATAAAGCCATTATAACTGAGGTTGTAGAGAAAGACGAGATAGTGACCTATAACTCTCGCTTGGAGTTAGTTTTACAGGTTGTAGGAGTCAGTTCTCCGGTGCTTTCTTTTCTCGTTTTACAATTTGCCAGTCTCCATATGACACTTGTTTTAGATGCCATTAGTTTTTTTATCGCATTTACCTTAGTAGCTTTTCTCCCCAAAAAAGAGACTCAGGAACAAGAGAAAAAGACTTTCAGCTGGAAAAACATTTTTGCTGATATGAAAGAAGGGATTCGCTATATTTGGCGCCAGCAAGAGATCTTTTTCCTTTTGGTAGTCGCTTCCAGTGTTAATTTCTTTTTTGCAGCTTTTGAATTTCTCCTCCCTTTTTCAAATCGACTATACGGGGTAGAAGGAGCTTATGCAACTATTTTAACTATGGGCGCTATTGGTTCGATTATTGGAGCTCTTCTAGCTAGTAAAATAAAGGCAAGTGTTTATAATCTTTTGATTTTATTGGCCTTGACTGGAGTTGGAGTTTTTATGATGGGATTACCACTACCAGCTTTTCTTTCCTTTTCTGGAAATTTAGTTTGTGAACTGTTTATGACGATATTTAATATTCACTTTTTTACTCAGGTGCAAACCAAGGTTGAGGGGGAATACTTGGGAAGAGTACTAAGCACCATTTTTACCTTAGCCATCCTATTTATGCCGATTGCAAAAGGCTTTATGACAGTGCTACCAAGTGTTCATCTCTCTTCTTTCCTGATAATTGGAAGCGGGGTTATTGCCCTGTCTTGTTTATCCCTCGTTTATGTGCGAAGTCATTTTAAAAAAGAGTTATAATTTCTCTTTTTTAGAAAATATTACACTACAAACCATTTTTCAGTCCTTCTCTATTGTGAGGAGGGCTTGCTTTGTGGTAAAATGGGATTATGAATGAAAGAATGAATGAGTTAGTTGCCTTACTTAACCGCTATGCGACCGAGTACTATACGAGTGACAATCCCTCGGTTTCAGATAGTGAGTATGATCGCCTCTACCGAGAGTTGGTCGAATTGGAAACTGCCTATCCAGATCAAGTTTTAGCGGACAGTCCGACCCATCGTGTTGGTGGTAAGGTTTTAGATGGTTTTGAAAAATATAGTCATCAGTATCCTCTATACAGTTTGCAGGATGCTTTTTCACGTGAAGAGTTAGAAGCTTTTGATGCGCGTGTGCGAAAAGAATTACCCCAACCGACCTATATTTGCGAGCTGAAAATCGATGGTTTGTCTATCTCGCTTACGTATGAAAATGGGATTTTGGTCGCTGGGGCGACTCGTGGTGATGGTTCTATTGGTGAGAATATCACTGAAAACCTCAAACGCGTCAAGGATATTCCTTTGACCTTGCCAGAAAAACTAGATATCACTGTTCGTGGGGAGTGTTACATGCCACGCGCTTCATTTGACCAGGTCAACCAAGCTCGCCAAGAAAATGGAGAGCCTGAATTTGCTAATCCTCGTAATGCAGCTGCAGGAACCCTCCGTCAGTTGGATACAGCAGTAGTGGCCAAACGCAATCTTGCGACTTTCCTCTATCAAGAAGCCAGCCCTTCTACTCGTGATAGTCAAGAAAAAGTCTTGGAGCATCTTGAACAGCTTGGTTTTGTAGTTAATCCTAAACGAATATTGGCTCAAAGTATAGATGAGGTATGGGATTTTATCCAAGAAGTAGGACAAGAACGGGAGAAACTGCCTTACGATATCGATGGGGTGGTCATCAAGGTTAACGACCTAGCAGGTCAAGAAGAGCTTGGCTTTACCGTTAAAGCGCCTAAGTGGGCAATCGCCTATAAATTTCCCGCTGAGGAAAAAGAAGCCCAGCTCCTTTCAGTTGACTGGACAGTAGGTCGTACGGGTGTTGTGACTCCGACTGCCAATCTAACACCTGTTCAGCTTGCTGGGACAACTGTTAGCCGTGCAACCTTGCATAATGTAGATTATATCGCTGAAAAGGATATCCGAAAAGATGATACGGTAATCGTATATAAGGCTGGAGATATCATCCCTGCTGTTCTGCGTGTGGTAGAGTCCAAGCGTGTTTCTGAAGAAAAACTAGATATTCCGACTAATTGTCCAAGTTGTGATAGCCAGTTGCTTCACTTTGAAGATGAAGTGGCTCTTCGTTGTATCAATCCACGCTGTCCTGCTCAAATCATGGAAGGCTTGATTCACTTTGCTTCTCGAGACGCCATGAATATTACGGGTCTTGGTCCATCTATCGTCGAAAAGCTTTTTGCTGCTAATCTGGTTAAGGATGTGGCAGATATTTACCGTTTGAAAGAAAACGATTTCCTTCTTTTAGAAGGCGTCAAGGAAAAGTCTGCTTCTAAACTATATCAGGCCATTCAAGCATCCAAGGAAAACTCTGCTGAAAAGCTCTTGTTTGGTCTGGGAATTCGCCATGTCGGAAGCAAGGCTAGCCAACTCTTGCTCCAACATTTCCACTCTATTGAAAATCTAGCCCAAGCTGATCCTGAGCAAGTAGCAAGTATCGAGAGCTTGGGTAGTGTGATTGCTCAAAGTCTTCAGACTTATTTTGCTACAGAAGGATCAAAGATTCTCTTAGACGAGTTGAAAGAAGCTGGAGTCAATCTGGACTACAAAGGACAGACAGTAGTAGCAGATGCGGCCTTGTCAGGTTTGACCGTTGTATTAACTGGTAAATTGGAACGCCTCACACGTTCAGAAGCCAAAAGTAAACTCGAAAGCCTCGGTGCCAAGGTCACAGGCAGTGTATCTAAGAAAACGAATCTTGTCGTAGCAGGAGCAGATGCAGGAAGCAAGCTCCAAAAAGCGCAAGAACTTGGTATCGAAGTTAGAGATGAAGCTTGGCTAGAAAGTTTGTAAAGAATAGTTGAAAACTAGATGTTAGATAGTCTGGAACTATCTCTCCTGATGTGTTTTTATATCTATTAATGCTATTCTCTATTGTGCTGAAATTCCCGTTAAATTCTTCAGCATGACTTAAAAATTAAAATTAGGAATTAGGAAAAGAAATGTATAGATACCCTGTAGTCATCCATTTTCACCGAAAAAATGGGGATTATGCCGCTTGTTCATTCAGTAGAAAACAGGCAGATGTTAAAGAAAATTTGTATTATGAAAATGACTATTTTGGAGCAAAATTCTCCTTTACAGTCACAAGTGCAGAAAGGCTCGATACTTTGACCTTTTCTGTTGAAATAGATGGAAAGACAAAAGACTATCTCCTACGGTTTAACTATTATCCACTGTTGACTGAGGTTTGGATCTTAGATGGTGAAGAGACGGTTTATTATTCTGAAAATCCTGCCATTGCAAGTCCTTACTATAAAGATCGAAATCCCTTTGCTTTTGATAAAGCCTTTCACAGTGAAAGCTTTGATCATCATTGGGGATACCAAGGAGAGTTAGGTTATAGTATTTCAGACTACCAGACAAGCTTTAAACTTTGGGCTCCAACAGCTACAGCAGTCCAAGTGGTCGTTTATGAAAATACAAGTAACGACGCGCCGATTTGGAAAACCCTTAATCTAAAGCGTGGGAATAGCTATTCATATAGTCATAAGTACAATACCATTGGTGTTTGGAGTGTAGACCTGGATGAAAATCTTGCTGGCAAGGCTTATCAGTATCAGATTGAATTCCCTCATCACAAGAGTTTGACAAGAGATCCTTATACAATTGCAACAAGTCCTGACGGAAAACGTTCTGTTATTCTCTCACACAAAGAGAGACAAGTAGAAGGATTCGAAGTCAAACATGGGACAGATGCTCCTTGGCGTTTGGAAAACCCATGTAAAGCCGTTATCTGCGAGATGCACATTCGTGATTTTACAAAATCACCGACATCTGGAGTTCCAGAAAACCTTCGAGGGACCTTCCTTGGGGCTGCCCAGACTGGAACAGTTAACCAGTATGGTCAAGCAACTGCCTTTGACTATATCAAAGAACTCGGCTGTAATTATGTTCAGCTCCAACCAATCTTTGATCGCCATAAGGAATATGACGAGGATGGAAATGTAACCTATAACTGGGGTTATGACCCTCAAAACTACAATGCGCCAGAACCAAGTTTCTCTAGTAATCCAGATGATCCTGGACAGGTTATTCGAGACCTCAAGACCATGATTCAGGCTTATCATGATGCAGGAATCGGTGTCATTATGGATGTCGTTTACAACCATACCTTTTCAACGGTCGATGCACCTTTCCAAACAACTGTTCCTGATTATTACTATCGTATGAATCCAGATGGAACCTTCCAAAACGGCACTGGTGTAGGAAATGAAACCGCAAGCGAACACGAAATGTACCGCAAGTATATGATTGACTCACTCCTTTATTGGGTAAAAGAATACAATATTGACGGTTTCCGTTTCGACTTGATGGGAATTCACGATATCAAAACCATGCAGGCAATTCGTTGGGCACTGGATGAAGTTGATCCTCGTATTATCACTTATGGAGAAGGTTGGGATATGGGGACTGGTCTTGCACCTTATGACAAGGCCAAGAAGGACAATGCTTACCAGATGCCAAATATTGGATTCTTCAATGATGATCAGCGTGATGCCATCAAAGGAGGAGAAGTTTATGGCTCAATCAAGGCAGGATTTGTTAGCGGTGCAGCTACAGAACCGATTGTAGCCAAAGCTATTCTTGGTAGCCGAGAGTTGGGCTCATATCTTAGTCCAAACCAAGTTCTTAACTACGTGGAAGCCCACGATAATTACAACTTGCATGATTTGTTAGTAACCCTTCATCCAGATCACAGTTCAGATAAGATTATGCGACAGGTTGAGACAGCAACAGCGATGAGCATTCTTATGCAAGGAATGTCCTTTATGGAAATTGGCCAAGAATTTGGTCGAACCAAGTTGATTCCGACAGGTGAAGATGGACAACTCACTCCAGCAGACCGAGAACGTGCTATGAATAGTTACAACGCTCCTGAAAGTGTCAACCAAATAAACTGGAATTTGATCAATGAAAGACAAGAAAGCATTGACTTTGTCCGTCAGATTATTCGTCTAAAAACACAGACTAGCGCCTTTTCTTATCCAACATACGAAGAAGTTTATCGTCATGTCTTCGTCCATACAGCTGCTGAAAATAGTGGGTGGATTGTTTACGAAATTCACGGTGGATTAGAGCACTTATTGGTGGTATTCAATGCCAAGGGAACTTCCTTCTACTTTGAAAATGCAGGGAATCTAGAAATGCTTGTGACAAATAGTCGTTCTAAAGAGTCTAATGTGATTGATGATATCAGCGTTGCGGTCTTGAAGGTACTTTCATAGTAAATACCACAAAAAGGTTTAGATAATCTAGACCTTTTTTTGATTTTTATTGAAAAACCAATATCTAATAGGAATAAATTTCAAATAATTTGAAGAATCAAGTTTGTGAAAAAAATATCAATATTTTCCAAAAAGGGGTTGTAATTTTCTGAAAATTTGATAAAATAAGTTTTAATCATTTTCAGGAGGAAGAGAATTTGACACATTATCAGAATTTAGTGAATGGAAAATGGAAATCATCAGAGAATGAAATTGCCATCTATTCTCCCATCAATCAAGAAAAGCTGGGTACAGTACCTGCTATGAGTCAGGCTGAAGTAGATGAGGCTATGAAAGCAGCGCGTGCAGCTCTCCCAGCATGGCGTGATTTAGCACCCGTTGAGCGTGCAGCATATTTGCATAAGACAGCAGACATTTTGGAACGTGATAAAGAAAAAATTGGTACCATTCTTGCCAAAGAGGTTGCAAAAGGGATTAAAGCAGCCATTGGAGAAGTAGTACGTACAGCAGAATTGATTCGTTTTGCTGCTGAGGAAGGTCTCCGTATCACTGGACAAGCAATGGAAGGTGGCGGTTTTGAAGCTGCAAGTAAAAATAAACTAGCTGTTGTCCGTCGTGAGCCAGTTGGGGTCGTCCTAGCTATTGCACCATTTAACTATCCAGTCAACCTTTCTGGATCTAAGATTGCTCCAGCTTTGATTGCAGGAAATGTCGTTATGTTTAAACCACCAACACAAGGATCTATTTCTGGTCTTTTGTTGGCTAAAGCATTTGACGAAGCAGGAATCCCAGCAGGTGTCTTTAACACTATCACTGGACGTGGTTCTGAGATCGGAGACTACATCATCGAACACAAGGAAGTGAACTTCATTAACTTTACAGGTTCAACACCGATTGGGGAGCGTATTGGTCGTTTAGCTGGTATGCGCCCAATTATGCTTGAACTTGGTGGAAAAGATGCAGCAATTGTCTTAGAAGATGCAGATTTAGAAAATGCAGCTAAGCAAATCGTAGGTGGAGCTTTTAGCTACTCTGGTCAGCGTTGTACTGCCATCAAACGTGTTTTGGTTGTGGAAAACGTAGCAGACAGATTGGCAGAATTGCTCCAAGCTGAAGTTGCTAAGCTAACAGTAGGCAATCCATTTGACAATGCAGATATCACGCCAGTTATTGATAATGCTTCAGCTGATTTCATCTGGGGATTGATTGAAGATGCTCAGGAAAAAGGAGCCAAAGCGCTCAGCCCAATCAAACGTGAGAATAATCTCATTTGGCCAGGACTTTTTGATTATGTCACAAGAGATATGAAATTAGCCTGGGAAGAACCATTTGGACCTGTTCTTCCAATTATTCGAGTTTCAGATGCTAATGAAGCGGTAGAAATTGCTAATGAATCAGAATTCGGTCTTCAATCTTCAGTCTTTACAAATGACTTTAAGAAGGCATTTGAAATTGCTGAAAAACTTGAAGTTGGAACCGTTCATATTAATAATAAAACACAACGTGGACCAGATAATTTCCCTTTCCTTGGTGTAAAAGGTTCTGGTGCAGGAGTGCAAGGAATTAAATATAGTATCGAAGCGATGACAAATGTTAAATCCATTGTTTTTGATGTGAGATAATTTATAAAATCAGGAAAATAACTTCCTGATTTTATTTTTTTCAAAATAATACAGTATAAAATTGATAAAAAACGAATATTCTGGTATTATAATAAAAAAATATATGGAAATTGTTTCGTGTTCTATTTTCTGGATATCTTTTTTAAAATGCTAGGTAATTTTTTGAAGGCTTTCATAAAAAAATATGATTTCCTTCGTAAATTACTTGAAAGTTATCTTAAAAGAGTGTATAATAGAATTATAGAAAACGCTTACAAAAGAAAGGGGATTGAATGAATAATCAAGAAGCATTAAGAACCTTTACTACAGGTGAGAACTTTCACCTCCAGCATTATTTAGGAGCGCATAGAGAGGAGAAAAACGGAGAAATAGGCTATACCTTTAGGGTTTGGGCCCCAAATGCACAAGCAGTTCATCTAGTTGGTGATTTTACCGATTGGGTTGAGAATCAGATTCCAATGGTTAGAAACGAGGCAGGTGTTTGGGAAGTCTTTACGAGTCAAGCTCAGGAAGGTCAGATTTATAAATATCATATCACGCGTGCAAATGGTCACCAGATTATGAAGATTGATCCTTTGGCAGTTTATTTTGAAGCTAGACCGGGTACAGGGGCAGTTCTGACCAATATCCGTGAAAAGAAATGGAAAGATGGCCTTTGGCTAGCACGTCGCAAACGTCTGGGATTTTTTGAGAGACCAGTTAATATATACGAGGCTCATGCAGGTTCTTGGAAGAGAAATCCAGACGGTAGTCCCTATACGTTTTCGCAACTGAAAGACGAGTTGATTCCATACTTAGTTGAGATGAACTATACACATATTGAGTTCATGCCTTTAATGGCTCACCCACTTGGATTGAGCTGGGGCTATCAACTTATGGGTTACTTTGCTTTTGAACATTCCTATGGTACACCTGAGGAATTCCAAGATTTCGTTGAAGAGTGTCATATAAATAACATTGGTGTTATCGTAGACTGGGTTCCAGGTCATTTCACTATTAATGATGATGCCTTGGCATATTATGACGGCACACCAACTTTTGAATACCAAGACCACAACAAGGCTCATAACTATGGTTGGGGTGCGCTGAATTTTGACCTTGGGAAAAATGAGGTCCAGTCTTTCTTGATTTCAAGTATTAAATTTTGGATTGATTTTTACCACTTAGATGGTATCCGGGTCGATGCAGTGAGCAATATGCTGTATCTAGATTATGATAATGCTCCTTGGACTCCAAATAAGGACGGTGGAAACCTTAACTACGAGGGTTATTATTTCCTTCAACGGTTGAACACAGTGATTAAGTTAGCTCATCCAGATATCATGATGATTGCAGAAGAAAGTTCATCAGCGACAAAGATTACTGGTATGAAAGAAATGGGTGGCCTTGGCTTTGACTATAAATGGAATATGGGCTGGATGAACGACATTCTCCGTTTCTACGAGGAAGATCCGATTTATCGCAAGTATGACTTTAATCTTGTGACTTTCAGCTTTATGTATGTTTTCAATGAAAACTATCTCCTGCCTTTCTCACATGATGAAGTAGTTCATGGTAAGAAGAGTATGATGCATAAGATGTGGGGGGATCGCTACAATCAGTTCGCTGGTCTGCGCAACCTCTACACCTATCAAATTTGTCATCCAGGTAAGAAACTCTTGTTCATGGGTAGTGAGTACGGACAATTCCTCGAGTGGAAGTCCGAGGAGCAGTTAGAATGGTCTAATCTAGAAGATCCAATGAATGCCAAGATGAAGCATTTCACTTCACAACTGAATCAATTCTATAAAGACCATCGCTGTCTTTGGGAAATTGATACTAGTTATGATGGTATAGAGATTATCGATGCTGATAATAGAGATCAGAGTGTCCTTTCCTTTATTCGTAAGGGCAAGAAGGACGAAATGTTAGTCTGTGTCTTTAATATGGCACCAGTTGAACGTAAGGACTTTACGATTGGTTTACCTGTTGCAGGTATTTACGAAGAAGTTTGGAATACAGAATTAGAAGAATGGGGAGGTGTGTGGAAAGAGCACAATCAAACAGTTCAGACTCAAGAAGGCTTATGGAAAGATTATGAGCAGACTTTGACCTTTACCTTGCCTGCCATGGGAGCAAGCATCTGGAAGATCAAGCGTCGTTTGAAACCAGCTAAGAAAAAAGAATAATGGGCTGTTGATTACAATTTTTTAGATTTTAAAAACGGATGTACTTGTATTGGACTTGAAACACAAGAGAAATGGATTTCCTATTATTTTTATAAAAAAGTTTGACTTCCGACCTTCTTTCGATTTTAACGTTCACATGTCTTTATAAAGGAGTAGAAAATGAAGAATGAAATGCTAGCTTTGATCCTTGCGGGTGGGCAAGGAACACGTCTCGGAAAACTCACTCAAAGCATTGCCAAACCGGCAGTGCAATTCGGTGGGCGCTACCGTATCATTGACTTTGCTCTTTCCAACTGTGCAAACTCTGGAATCCATAATGTTGGTGTGATTACTCAGTACCAACCTCTTGCTTTGAATAACCATATCGGAAATGGCTCTAGCTGGGGATTGGATGGTATCAATTCAGGTGTCTCTATTTTACAACCTTATTCAGCCAGCGAAGGAAACCGTTGGTTTGAAGGGACTAGTCACGCTATCTACCAAAACATTGACTACATCGACAGTGTTAATCCTGAGTATGTTTTGATTCTTTCTGGTGACCACATCTACAAGATGGACTACGATGATATGCTTCAGTCCCACAAGGATAACAATGCCAGTTTGACAGTAGCTGTCCTAGACGTACCGCTCAAAGAAGCTAGCCGTTTCGGTATCATGAATACAGATGCCAATAACCGTATCGTTGAATTCGAAGAAAAACCTGCGCAACCTAAGTCTACAAAGGCTTCTATGGGGATTTATATTTTTGACTGGAAACGACTTCGCAATATGCTTGTTGCTGCTGAAAAGAGCAATGTGGATATGTCAGACTTTGGTAAGAACGTTATCCCTAACTATCTCGAGTCTGGTGAAAGTGTCTATGCTTATGAATTTAATGGCTACTGGAAAGACGTTGGTACGATTGAGTCGCTTTGGGAAGCCAATATGGAGTACATTTCGCCAGAAAATGCCTTGGATAGCCGCAATCGTCAGTGGAAAATTTATTCAAGAAACTTGATCTCACCACCAAACTACTTTGGTGCGCATGCACATGTTGAGGATTCATTGGTCGTGGATGGTTGTTTTGTAGATGGAACAGTTAAACGTTCGATTCTTTCAACAGAAGCACAAGTACGTGAAGGTGCTGAGGTCGTTGATTCTGTTATCATGAGTGGGGCTATTATTGGCCATGGAGCAAAGATTACTCGTGCTATTATTGGTGAGGGTGCCATTATTGCAGACGGCGTAGAGATTGACGGAACTGACGAAGTACAAGTAGTAGGATACAATGAAGTAGTGGGGGTAGCAACAGATGAAGATTGATAAATATTCAGCCATTTTAGGAAACACAGTTGGTTTTCATGATATGTCAACGTTAACAGAACACCGTCCGGTAGCTAGCTTGCCTTTCGGTGGGAAATACCGTTTGATTGACTTCCCCCTTTCCAGTCTTGCAAATGCCGGTGTTCGTAGTATCTTTGGTATTTTCCAACAAGATAATATCAGCTCAGTTTTCGACCATATCCGTTCAGGTCGTGAGTGGGGCTTGTCAACCCTTCTAAGTCACTACTATCTAGGAATTTACAATACTCGTGTTGAAAGCAGTACAGTTGGAAAAGAGTATTACCAACAACTTCTTACCTACTTGAGACGTTCAGGTTCAAACCAAACTGTTTCGATTAACTGCGATGTGTTGGTGAATATTGACTTGAATCAAGTCTTCCACCTACACAATACAACAAAAGGTCCGATTACAGTTGTATATAAGAAACTTCCAAAGAAAGACATTTCTGATGTGAATGCTATTCTGGAAATCGATGAGACTGACCATGTTCGTTCGCACAAACTCTTTGATAACAAATCTACGGATGAACTCTTCAACATGTCTACAGATATCTTTGTTGTGGATACTCCTTGGTTGATTGAACGACTTGAAGAAGAAGCTCAGAAAGAATATCCTGAAAAGTTGCGCTATGTTCTTCGCGATTTGGCTGTAAAAGAAGGTGCTTTTGCATACGAATACACAGGCTACTTAGCAAATATTCACTCTGTTCAATCCTACTATCAAGCAAATATTGATATGCTTGAATCTAAAAAATTCTACTCTCTTTTCTCACCAAATCAAAAGATTTATACAAAAGTTAAGAATGAAGAACCAACCTACTATGCGAATACTTCAAAAGTAAGTACTTCTCAGTTTGCTTCTGGTAGTATCATTGAGGGTGAAGTAGTTCAGTCAGTCCTATCTCGTAACATTTATGTTCACAAAGATAGTGTGGTGAAGGACAGCATTTTATTCCCTCGTGTTGTGATTGGGCAAGGTGCCCAAGTTGAATATGCTATCTTGGACAAGGGAGTTGAGGTTGCGGACGGTGTTGTCATTCGAGGCACAGCAGAACATCCAGTTGTAGTGAAGAAGGGTGAAACAGTAACAGAGGACATTTATTCATGAAAATTTTATTTGTAGCGGCAGAAGGAGCACCCTTTTCAAAAACAGGTGGTTTGGGCGATGTTATTGGCGCACTTCCCAAATCACTTGTAAAAGCGGGGCACGAAGTTGCAGTTTTCTTGCCTTATTATGATATGGTAGAAGCTAAGTTTGGTGACCAGATAGAGGATGTTCTCCACTTTGAAGTTAGTGTGGGATGGCGTAGACAATACTGTGGTATTAAAAAAACGGTCTTGAATGGGGTTACTTTCTACTTCATTGATAATCAGTATTATTTCTTCCGTGGTCATGTGTACGGTGATTTTGACGATGGTGAACGCTTCGCCTTTTTCCAACTAGCTGCTCTTGAAGCCATGGAGCGCATCCGCTTTATCCCTGACCTTCTCCATGTTCATGACTACCACACAGCCATGATTCCCTTCTTGTTAAAAGAAAAGTACCATTGGATTCAGGCATATCAAGGAATCAGAACCGTTTTAACTATTCATAATTTGGAATTTCAAGGTCAATTTTCTGAAGGAATGTTGTGGGATTTGTTCGGTGTGGGATTTGAACGCTATGCTGATGGGACCCTTCGCTGGAATGATTGTCTCAACTGGATGAAATCAGGTATTCTCTACGCAGATCGTGTCACAACCGTTTCCCCTAGCTATGCACATGAGATTATGACCAGTCAGTTTGGCTGCGGTTTGGACCAGATTCTTCGGATGGAGTCAGGTAAGGTTTCAGGTATAGTCAATGGTATTGACGCAGATCTTTATAATCCAGAGACAGATGCTCTTTTAGACTATCATTTTGATAAGGAAGATTTGTCTGGAAAAGCTCAAAACAAAGCAAAATTGCAAGAGAGAGTTGGGTTGCCTGTCCGAGCAGATGTTCCGCTAGTTGGGATTGTCTCTCGTTTGACCCGCCAAAAAGGTTTTGATGTCGTTGTAGAAAGCTTGCATCGTTTCTTACAGGAGGACGTTCAAATAGTCCTTTTAGGAACAGGTGACCCAGCTTTTGAACATTCCTTCTCATGGTTTGCGCAAGTCTATCCTGACAAGCTATCAGCAAATATCACTTTTGACGTCAAACTTGCTCAAGAAATCTACGCAGCTTGTGATCTCTTCCTCATGCCAAGTCGTTTTGAACCATGTGGCTTGTCTCAAATGATGGCGATGCGCTATGGAACTCTACCATTGGTTCATGAAGTGGGTGGCCTGCGTGATACGGTTCAATCCTTCAATCCGATCGAAGGAACTGGTACTGGATTTAGCTTTGATAATTTAACACCATACTGGCTTAACTGGAGTTTCCAAACAGCCTTGGATGTTTATAAGTACCAGCCGGACGTTTGGAGAAATCTACAAAAACAAGCTATGGAATGCGATTTCTCATGGGATACAGCCTGCAAATCTTACTTGGACTTGTACCATAGTTTAGTCAACTAATAGATAAAATCGTATGATTCTTTCATACGATTTTTGGACTGTTTAGAAAAGAGGAGAAGGGATGACTCAAGTAAAGGGACTTTGTATTATGGATGTTGATGGCACCCTGATAGCAGAGGAAGTGATTGATCTTTTAGGAAGAGAAGCAGGTTGTGAAGAAGAAATATCGCAGATTACAAGCCAGGCAATGCGAGGTGAACTGGACTTTGAAACAAGTTTACGAGCGAGAGTGGCTTTATTAGAAGGTCTTCCGATTTCAGTCTTTGATACTGTTTTCAAATCCATTCATCTGTCCAAGAATGCTCAGGAATTTATCTCCATACTTCAAAAGAATGGTATTCTAGTCGGTCTAGTGTCTGGTGGATTTACACCAATAGTTGAGAGATTAGCAAAATCCCTCGGTATCTCCTATTTCTCTGCCAACCAGTTAGAAGTCAAAGAAGGTTTTTTAACAGGTCGACTAGTTGGTGAAATTGTGACAGGTCAAGTAAAAAAAGCTACGCTTGAGATTTGGAGAAAGGAATTAGGACTTTCCAAAGAAAGAACGATTGCCATAGGTGATGGTGCCAATGACCTATTAATGTTGAAATCAGCAGGTCACGGAATAGCCTTTTGTGCCAAAGAGGTCGTAAAAACAGAGATAGCTTCTCATATAGATACGAGGGATTTTTTAGAAGTTCTACCTTTGATTGATTTCTTAGAATGAGAGGGAACTATGAAAATTGTAATTGCACCCGATTCTTTTAAAGAGAGTTTGACGGCAGAAGAGGTCGCTCAAGCTATAAAAAGGGGCTTCCAAAAATCGATAGCAGATGTAGAATGTCTGCTTTGCCCTGTAGGTGATGGTGGGGAAGGAACTGTAGATGCTATTCGACATTCTCTTGAACTAGAAGAAAAATGGTTCCAAGTGACAGGACCTTTTGGCCTAAAAGAATCAATGCGCTATTTTCAAAAAGGCCAAATAGCGCTCTTTGAAGTTGCTGACTTGGTTGGTTTAGGAAAGATTCCGCAGGAGAAACGAAACCCTCTTCACATCCAAACCAGAGGTATCGGAGAGTTGATTCGCCATCTCGTTGATCAAGGGATGAAAGAAATCTATATCGGTGTAGGTGGTACGGCAAGTAATGACGGTGGGATAGGCATTGCCGCTGCTTTGGGTTATCGTTTTTATGATAAGAATGGAAAGGAATTGCCAGCTTGTGGTCAGACTTTGCTTGAGTTCGAGTCAGTTTCAGACAGCGAGTTATATAGGATTCCTGAAGATGTGAAAATCCGCATTTTAGCAGATGTCGTGAGCCCTCTATGTGATCATCAAGGGGCAACCTATACATTTGGAAAACAAAAGGGCTTGGATCCTGCTTTGTTTGAGATAGTAGATCTGGCTATACAGCGGTTCTATGAAAAACTTTCGCCATCAACCTTATCTCTTAAAGGAGCGGGAGCTGGTGGTGGGATTGCGGCTGGGCTCTGTGCCTTTGCTGAGGCCACTATCGTATCTGGGATTGACACTTGCTTAGATTTGATTGACTTTGACAAGAAAGTTGCAGGGGCCGACTTGGTTATCGTTGGAGAAGGTAGACTGGACAGTCAAAGCTTTGTTGGAAAAGCTCCTATCGGTGTAGCAAAAAGAACCCCTAGCGGAGTTCCTGTTATTGCTATTTGTGGTAGTCTTGCTGACGATTTGCCTCCCCTACCATTCGAAAATATACAAGCAGCCTTTTCCATTTTAGAGAAAAGTGAAACTTTGGAAGAGAGTCTGAAAAACGCAAGTCTCTATTTGGAGCACACAGCTACTAATATTGGTCGTTTATTAAATATGAGAAATCATTAACCAAACCATTTTTTCCAGATGGATTTTTTAGGTGGCTCTGCCTTTTTCTCTTCCCAGAGGCTTGAGAATGCAAGTCTAAGGTCCTTTTCGTCTACTTGAACAGGTTCGTTTGTATGAATGACAAGACCAAAAGGAGAAGTGATATGATCGTCTGAAACAATAGTCGCCTGACAGTTACTTTCTTTTGCTTGTTTTAAGTAAAAGACCTGTTTGTCAAACTCGATATTTGGTGAGATTTTCACAAAAAGTTCCTCTACCTTTTCTTGAAAACCCTCTAAAATAGAGAAAAATCCATGTTCTAATTCAGAACTATTGGCAGTACTGATATCCGCGTAGCCAAGAACTCTTTCCTCGAAAGTGCCGAGATAGCGGCGCTGTTCGTCAGGGTTTATTTTCGGCCCACCATGAGCTTTTTCTAGTAGTTGTTTTGATAAATCTGTCATAGTTTGATTTTACCATAATTCAAGTTGAATTCCAAAATAAAATATCCTTCAAAATATGAAAGAGATAAGATGATCTAGTTATTTTTCTTTACGTAATCTACAATGTCTGCAACCTTTTTATCAAGATCAGAAAATACAGTGAAATTTTTAGAAATCAAGTATTTATTAAGTTCTTCTTTGCTTGAACCTGTTTCAGAACTCCCATCTGCGTTATTAATTAAATATGAACCATTTGCATAGAGGATGACATTGTCATCAGAAGGAAGTTGAATGGTATAAGAGCCACCACTATCTTTTGAGACAAAACTACCGTCAGTACCATGGTACTGATAGGTCTTGTCGTTGTCAAGATAAATAATTGATGAACCGTCTTCTTGTAAAAATGTAAAATCTTTACCGTTTGTCCCAATTACACTACCATCAGTATAAGTAATAGTTGAAGTACCATCACTGTTCTTCTCTACAACCTTACTATTATTATTAGCACAGGCAGTAAGTAAAATAACTGATATAAATAAAGCAATTAATAAGAATTTCTTCTTCATTATTAGTCTCCTTAATATTTTTCTTATAGTATAGTATCAAATTTAACTCAATTTTTAAAGTGAATAAAGTATTTGATATGGAATTGTAAAATACTAACACTTGTGACATATATTTTAAATTACTTGTAAAATTAAAGGTAGAACTTGTTTAATCGACATAAATGAATTATTATTTTGATTAATATTAATAAAGGTTATAACGATTTCATATTCAAACAAGTTGATAATTTTAAGTGGATAAACAGGAAATTGTGAAAGCGATTACTTTATAAAGTTAAGGAAAATTTGCACAAAGATAACGTTTTTTCTTGAAAAACGCTTATTTTTAAGGTATCATAGAGGTGTAAAAAATTTAACTCAAAGGAGAGTAAAAAATGTCAATTATTACTGATGTTTACGCTCGCGAAGTCCTAGACTCACGCGGTAACCCAACACTTGAAGTAGAAGTTTATACTGAATCAGGTGCTTTCGGACGTGGTATGGTTCCATCAGGAGCTTCTACTGGTGAACACGAAGCAGTTGAACTTCGCGACGGTGACAAATCTCGTTACGGTGGTCTTGGTACACAAAAAGCTGTTGACAACGTAAACAACATCATCGCTGAAGCAATCATCGGCTACGATGTACGTGACCAACAAGCTATTGACCGTGCTATGATCGCACTTGACGGTACTCCTAACAAAGGTAAATTGGGTGCAAACGCAATTCTTGGTGTGTCTATCGCTGTAGCTCGTGCTGCTGCTGACTACCTTGAAATCCCACTTTACAGCTACCTTGGTGGATTCAACACTAAAGTTCTTCCAACTCCAATGATGAACATCATCAACGGTGGTTCTCACTCTGACGCTCCAATTGCTTTCCAAGAATTCATGATCGTACCTGCTGGTGCACCATCATTCAAAGAAGCTCTTCGTTGGGGTGCTGAAATCTTCCACGCTCTTAAGAAAATCCTTAAATCACGTGGTTTGGAAACTGCCGTAGGTGACGAAGGTGGATTCGCTCCTCGTTTCGAAGGAACTGAAGACGGTGTTGAAACTATCCTTGCTGCGATCGAAGCTGCTGGATATGTTCCTGGTAAAGACGTATTTATCGGATTTGACTGTGCATCATCAGAATTCTACGATAAAGAACGTAAAGTTTACGACTACACTAAATTCGAAGGTGAAGGCGCTGCTGTACGTACTGCTGCAGAACAAATCGACTACCTTGAAGAATTGGTAAACAAATACCCAATCATCACTATCGAAGATGGTATGGATGAAAACGACTGGGACGGTTGGAAAGCTCTTACTGAACGTCTTGGTGGTAAAGTTCAATTGGTTGGTGACGACTTCTTCGTAACAAACACTTCTTACCTTGAAAAAGGTATTGCAGAAGGTGCTGCTAACTCAATCCTTATCAAAGTTAACCAAATCGGTACTCTTACTGAAACATTCGACGCTATCGAAATGGCGAAAGAAGCTGGTTACACTGCAGTTGTATCACACCGTTCAGGTGAAACTGAAGATTCAACAATCGCTGACATCGCAGTTGCAACAAACGCAGGACAAATCAAGACTGGTTCACTTTCACGTACAGACCGTATCGCTAAATACAACCAATTGCTTCGTATCGAAGACCAACTTGGTGAAGTAGCTGAATACCGTGGATTGAAATCATTCTACAACCTTAAAAAATAATCTAGTTCAGTGAACAAGGTTTGAAGCCCCTCGGATTTTTTCCGAAGGGCTTTTTTCTGTTCAGGGGGCAAAAAGGGGGCAGTGTTTATGGTATAATAGACAAAAACACTTGTATTAGGAAGAAATTATGTCTAAAGAGATTGATATTGAGTATTACCACCAACTAGCACTGCAAAAGCAGAAGGAGCACCGCAAAGTGTTAGCTAATCTAAAGAAAAAACCTCCTAAAAACTTAGATAAGATTGCGCAGCAGATTCACCAAGAAGTCTTTGCTGAGATTGATTGTACTGCCTGTGCTAACTGTTGCAAGACTTTGGGGCCCGACTTTAAAGAAGCAGATATCACCCGTATCGCTAAGTACTTTAAGATGAAATTACCGGCTTTTGAAGCGGAATTCCTTCAGGTGGATGAAGATGGGGATAAAGTTTTCAAATCCATGCCTTGCCCCTTTCTAGGAGGAGACAATCTCTGCTCCATCTATGATGTTCGTCCCAAGGCCTGTCGTGAATTCCCCCATACAGATCGGAAAAAGATCCATCAAATCAACCATTTGACGATTAAGAATACCTTGACCTGCCCAGCAGCCTATCTCTTTGTTGAGAAATTAAAAGATAAGTTATAGAATTTACCCCTTTAAATCTTTTACAAAGATTCTAGGGTGGAAGTATCTTGTATTTGTTAGAATATAGATAGAATTGAACACGGACTAAAAGCTATGCGAAAAAGAAAAAATTACCTAGAACCAGCATTAATTTTCCTATTTTCACTTTGCTTTTAATGACCTTTGTATCTTATGGAGGTAAGAAAAGAAGAATATGATGCATCAATTCAATCAAACTATGGATTATTTGGAGCAGCAACTGACTGGAGAAGTGGATATGAAAAGATTTCAGCAGCTATCGGGCTATTCTTACCCGCTCTTTAGCAGGTTATTTTCTATCCTGGCAGATATGACATTAGCAGAATACTTGCGCAATCGCAGGTTGTCAGAAGCTGTGACAGACTTGCGGGAAGACTCTGAGAAAGTCATCGATATAGCACTGAAATATGGCTACGACTCTGCGGATGCTTTTAGTGCGGCCTTTAAGAAATTCCATGGTGCAACTCCCTCAGAAGTTCGAAATGGAAAACCTTATCGGGTCTTTCCTAGACTTCAATTATCCTTAAAGATTACAGGAGGAAAGAACATGGATATCAAGATTCAAAAGAAGCCTGCATTTACCGTTGCAGGTGTCCTATTGGAAGCTATTGACAATAGCAAATGCCCATCTGCTTGGGAGCAACTCTATGCAACTCACAGTTTTGAAAGCCTAGAAGGTTTGGGTAGCGGCCAATCCTTTGGCGTCTGCTCGGATGTCAAAGAAGGTGAAATTATCGACTATATGGCCGCTTACGATGTGACGGATAAAGTAAAAGCAGAAGAATTGGGTTTGTCAATCAAAGACATCCCAGCAGCTGAATATGCTATCGTACCAGTCAAGGGGGCTATACCAGCTAGTATCCACCATACTTGGAAATACGTCTTAGAAGTCTTTTTCCCGGAAACTGGTTATCGCCATTCAGGAGCCCCAGACTTTGAAGTTTATTTCAAAGGAGATATGTCGTCCTCAGACTACCAAATGGAACTCTGGATACCAGTCATCAGGGACTAAATCATTTTCTGACTTTTTATAAAGATGCAAATCGAACTCTGTAGAAAGAATCTCTACAGAGTTTTTAATTGTTGACATTCATGTCTGTAAACAAACAGACCATATTTTTTGTTTGGATTTTATGGGGTATGAGAATAGTTTTCTCGGTATAATAGTCCCATAGAAGATAAGGAGGCAGGGATATGCAGATGTATTTTGGAGATGTGTCACTTTGCTATAGCTATTCATTGGCTATGGCACTGGATGCCTATGGTTATGACTTTAAAGCAGAGTTTTTAGAGGCAATTATGGTGATGGGAAATGGCGCTAGTATTGTAAAGGAAGATGAACGACACCCTCTAATATTCTTTGACAATGGAATGCCAGATCTTTCTATCTCTCATTCTTTAAAAATACTTGGATTTGACTATGAGGACTTCTATCTAAAGGATGGAGCGGAAGTAGATTTGGAAGAGATTAGAAGAAAGTTGGAAACCTTTCTGTCCAATGGACCTGTCGTACTGGGACCTCTTGATATGGGCCATCTGACCTACAATCCCAATCACACAATCCTTTATGGTGTGGATCACTTTGTAACCGTGTATGCTCTTGATGGTCAGTATCTCTATTTGCATGATCCAGCTGGTTTTGCCTGTATGAAGGTTGCTTTTAATGATATCTTAGAAGCCTGGAAGGCAGAGGCTATTGACTATAAGCGCGGAGCATACTCTATGTGGGGAAATTTTAAGAAGATCAAGAGTCCTAGTCAGACTGAAATCTATCAGGAAACAGCAAAGATTATAAAGTCCCGATATCTGAATGGTCAAAACGGTGTTTTGAAATGCTATGCAAAAGCAGTTGCTGAAAACGGCTTAAATACCGAGCAAAAACAATTGCATCAGTATTTCAGCTTTAAACTTGCAGCTGTTCGAAATCTCTATCTCAGTAAATTCTTAAAAGCGTATGATCCGGAAGGGGCAAGATTAAAAGAGGAATTGGCATCTCTATTTGGTCAAGCTCATCTTTCATGTTTAAAAGAAGATTACCAAGAACTATCCCACTTGCTCTATCAGATAGCAGAAGTGGATGGTCGCTTTAGAGATTTATATGTAAACTAGTGACTATAAGAATAAAAAAATAGTTAGTAAAAGCAGTTGTTCGTAAAATGAAGAACTGCTTTTTGATTATGGTATAATGAAGTAAGAAAATAGCTTATTCTAGTTGAAAATGAAGGGAGAACTCCTATGCCTAGACCGAGAACGAAAGAGGAGCTAGTGTTAGCCTCTAAGGAAAACTATGAAAAACTTAATCTCTTAATTTCTCAGCTAAGTGAAGAGGAGCTACAGACTCCTTTTGATTTTTCAAAAGACCAAAAGAAAAAAGAAGCTCACTGGAATAGAGATAAAAATCTACGGGATGTCCTGGTCCATCTCTATGAATGGCATCAGCTGCTTTTGACCTGGGTACATTCCAATCAAAAGGGTCATGAAAGACCTTTTCTCCCCGAACCTTATAATTGGAAAACTTACGGGGAAATGAATGTCGCTTTTTGGAAGAAGCACCAGAGAACTTCCTTAGAAGAAGCCATTAAACTTCTCGATCAATCACATAGAGAGGTTTTAGAGTTGATGGAAGGCTTCAGTAATGACGAATTGTTCACAAAAGGTATCTATAAATGGACAGGTGGGACAAGTCTAGGCTCCTACTTTGTGAGTGCCACTTCCAGTCACTATGACTGGGCTCTGAAAAAACTCAAAGCTCATCAGAAAAATTGTAAGTCCTACTAGTTAAAGTGAGTATGAAGTTTAGAAAAGGTTCTTCTAAGCTTCGAATAGCTTCATTCTCGTGATTTTAGAGCTATTCTAGCTTTAGAATCCTTCTAAAATTAAAATTTAGGGTTATCATAAACTTAGAATAGCTCTAAAACATTTATTTTATAGTAAATCTAAGTTTAGAATTACAATTATATTAAAGGAATTGGACTGTTCGACGCATAGAATGCCTTTATTCTGTGAAATTTTGATTATAAACTGATTCGAATGGCTTTTTTCTGAAATAGGATGATAGATAAATGGGGGAGATGATGAAGATACAAAAAGAGAGAGTTAGAAAAGAGTTGGTGTCCCTCTGTTTGGGAGAGTTCACAGCCGTCCTATCTATTTGGTTTTGTTTTTTCCTTTTGAAAAATCGGCTTGGTGATGTGAATAGTCTAGTAACCATTCTCTATCCTCTGTCTTTACTGACATTTATTTTGCTTCAAGGTTCAATCTATTGGGCGATTTTGATTAGAAGACTCTCGAAACCTCAGTTCGGAAGTGGAAATGTCCCTAAACTATATGGTGTTCTCAGAATACTAGACCTTGTTTTACTTATTTCAGGCTTTCCTTTTATTGTCTGGTACTCACAGAGTGTTCGAGTGGCTATTATAGCCACACTAATACAGCTTTTTGCCCTTATCGAATGGGTTAATTATTTCCTCCTACGTTTATCCTATAGTCTGAACCCACTTGTTTTATGGAAACGAATTACTAAGGGAAAACTTGAAAAAAGCAGAATAGCCAAGGAGTTGGGGTAGGGGGAATGAATGGAGGAAATATCTTGGATAATACAATTCTACGGACTGAGTGGTTCGATGAAACAGAAAAATTTTGTGAAATAAGACTGGATTGTGAGACAAAATATCTAACAATTTATCAAGTATGCTACATTTTTGAAGAGAAGATGAGCAAGGTATATATTGCTATAGATGAATATATAAAAAATCCTCATCAAATGAAAGAGATTATTTTTGGAGACGATAGTGAGGGGGGAAGTGGGTATTTTAGTTTCTTACTAACTCCTATCAATTTAAAAGAAGAATTAAAAGTTGAAGTAAACATGGAAATTGCTGATAATGAAAACAGCTTACATCGTTGCAAATTCTTTAAAATACTCGATTGGAAAATTTAAAGTATTTCAGAAACAATTTACCTAGAATATTTTCGAAAAACTCTAATAAGGAAATTAAATTGCATCCATATTTTTAGTAGAATTGAAAAATTTAATAAGGTTTTAAAGATAAATATTAAAGAAATTATTTTAAAAGAGACATCATATGAAATAGTTTAATTCAAATTTTGGAGATTATAAATGAGAACTATTGTTTTACAAATACATTATAAAAATATCGAACTGACTCAAGAGTGTCGACTTACTCTCATTGATAGCAAAATAGGAGTCCAATCATATGGAACTAGGTAAATTTAATTTTAAAAATAGAGGTCAGTCGCTAGCAGAATTGGGTGTTGCAAGTTATGCATATACATATCAAGATATGTTGGCCTATATAGACTGGATAGAGTTGAAAAAGTTTATGATTTTTGGTGGCGATGTCTATGTAGAGGGAGATGGGGGACTTGAGTTGACCTATGATAGCTGGTATTACTCTCCTAAAAATAATGATAGCGACTTACTCCAGTCAATTTCTGTAGCAAAAGATTATATCAACCAGTATGTAGATAGCAATGGAAAACATTTATATTTTACAGTAGTTACTTCAGAATAGATGGAATTGATAGTATAATAGCAATTAGAGGTCATAAATATGAGTAAAACAGGAATGGGATTAGGTGCTTCAATAGTGTCTAATAATATTTTAAGAAATAAGGCGAATATAAAATGGATATTCCGAGAGGATTCCGTTGATGAACTAGATAATGGATGGCGTTTTTTTTCCAAAATAGATACTGAAGAGTATCTATCACATTCAGAAAATATGTCAGTATGTGACTGGAGTACAATTGTTGAAATAGAACCTGCGGTATTATCAATTTTTAACATGCCTATTGGAACAGAACTCATACTTATTTACGAAGGTGAGAAGAAGTATTTCTTAGATTCAAATACTGGCGAAAAAATTTTTTAATAGAATTGGTATAGATTTAAAGATATTGAAAAATTAATATAAATCTCTCATTGAAAACCTAGTTTATTATGACACTTTATAATAATTAAAATTTTACTTAAGAATCTGATATATTTTAAATACCCTATCCATCTTTAATAGAACCATAGATAAAACTCTCGAGGATGAATTTCTTAGAGAGTTTTATGTTTAGATATTTTCATTTATGCTATAATGTTCTTAATGGATTTTCAGAAAGGAAACTCAATGTCCTACAAATTTCTACTCTTCGACCTTGACCACACTCTTCTTGATTTTGATGCTGCTGAGGATGTGGCTTTGACGCAACTTCTAAAGGAAGAAGGAGTTGCAGATATTCAAGCCTACAAAGATTATTACGTACCCATGAACAAGGCTCTCTGGAAGGACTTGGAGCAAAAGAAAATCAGTAAACAAGAACTGGTTAACACGCGCTTTTCTCGTTTATTTGCCCATTTTGAACAGGAAAAAGACGGTAGGTTACTTGCCCAGCGTTACCAATTTTACTTAGCCAAACAGGGACAAACACTTTCGGGTGCTCATGAACTCTTGGACAGCCTCATCGAACGTGATTATGACTTGTATGCTGCGACAAATGGCATTACTGCCATTCAGACGGGTCGTCTGGCTCAATCAGGTCTGGCTCCCTATTTCAACCAAGTCTTTATCTCTGAACAGTTGCAAACGCAAAAACCTGATGCACTATTCTATGAAAAAATCGGTCAGCAGATTGCAGGATTTGATAAAGAAAAGACGCTGATGATTGGAGATTCCTTAACCGCCGACATTCAAGGTGGAAATAATGCTGGCATAGATACCATCTGGTACAACCCACATCACCTCGAAAATCACACACAAGCCCAACCAACTTATGAAGTTCATTCTTACCAAGACTTGCTGGATTGTTTAGATGCTTTGTAGTGATTTCCCTAAGAGGTGTTGATATGGAAATTAAAGTCATTGAAGAGATTGATAACTTACTAAATCTCATCGAGCAGTATCAGTTAAAAGGTGTGGTTGCCCAAGTAAATTCTTTAAAAGAGTTAAAGTATATCATAAGCAATCATATAGAGTTAAGTACTCGAGAGAAGATGAATATCCACTGTTCACTCTTTCTCCCTAGGGGTGGTTTATCTGAACTCTACTATATGGACGCTAATCTTGAACGGATGATGTCTGTAAATAATCAACTTTCCTATGCTATTGATACAATCGAAAAGTTTTTAATGGCTGATTGATACTGTGAATACTAATGTCAAATAATAGGGTCAATAACAGTATATATAAGAACTGTAAAAAGTGGTTTAGATAGCCACTTTTTGCTATAATAGAGGCAGTAAAAATAAAGGAATGGTAAACGATGTCAAGACCAGAACTTTCTCTTTATGAACCATTGTATACACTAAAGGAAGTTGATCAAAATATCTGGATAGCAGATGGTGACTTGATACAAATGGACTTGAAGGTCTTCAAACTTCCTTTTCAGACACGTATGACAGTGATAAAGTTAAACGATGGAAAACTCTGGATTCATTCTCCTATTGCGCCAAATGAGGAGCTCTTTACTGAACTGGACGCTTTGGGCAAAGTCGCTTACCTAATTTCACCCAATAAGATTCACTACGCCTATATTGCAGATTGGAAAAAAAGATATCCTTATGCACAAGCATGGTCTAGTCCAGGAGTTGAAGAGAGAGCAAAAAGTCAGAATGTCATGGTGGAATTTGATGCTCCTTTAACTGATAAGGCACCTGACTTATGGTCTGATGAGATTGATCAACTTATTTTTAAGGGAAGTTCTGTCATCGAAGAGGTCGTGTTTTTTCATAAATCGACTAAAACACTCATTGTAACGGACCTTATAGAGAATTTTGAACCAGAAAAGATAGCTAGTCCAATCCGAAGAAAAATTTATCGTTTAGCCCGTGTAACAGCCCCTGATGGGCAAACTCCTATCGATTATAGGATGACTTTTTTTAGAAGACAAATAGAGGCAAAGGTTTCCTTTTCCCGTATGTTAAACTGGAAACCGGACAAGATCATTCTTGCACATGGTTTATGCTTTTTTAAAAATGGTACGGATGAATTAAGACGTGCTTTTAGATGGATACGATAAAGGAGAGAAAGATGCAACACTCATCATGGCATGCTTTGATTAAGGAGCAATTACCTGAAGGTTATTTTGGGAAAATCAATCAATTTATGGAACAGATCTATGCTCAGGGAACTGTTTATCCACCTAAGGAAAAAGTTTTTCAGGCTCTCTTGACTACACCGCTTGAGGAAGTGAAGGTGGTGATTCTAGGGCAAGACCCCTATCACGGACCAGGTCAAGCGCAGGGTTTGAGTTTTTCTGTACCCGATGCTATTCCAGCGCCACCGTCCTTGCAAAATATCTTGAAAGAATTGTCAGATGATATCGGCGTTAAGAAATCACATGATTTGACGTCTTGGGCTGAGCAAGGAGTCTTGCTTCTCAATGCTTGCTTGACGGTTCCTGCTGGGCAGGCCAATGGTCATGCTGGGCAGATATGGGAGCCATTTACAGATGCTGTGATTCGGGTTGTAAATAATCTAGACAGACCTGTAGTCTTTGTACTCTGGGGTGCTTATGCACGCAAGAAGAAGGCCTTGGTTACCAATCCTCACCACTTGATTATCGAATCAGCCCATCCTAGTCCTTTATCGGTTTATAGAGGATTTTGGGGTTCCAAGCCTTTTTCCAAGGCCAATGCATTCTTAACAGAGACAGGACAAGAGCCAATCGATTGGCTTAGATAAGGAGAGAATATGCCTCAGTTAGCGACGATTTGCTACATTGATAACGGAAAAGAACTGCTCATGCTTCATCGTAATAAGAAACCCAATGATGTCCATGCTGGTAAATGGATTGGTGTGGGTGGTAAGCTAGAGCGAGGAGAGACTCCTCAGGAATGCGCGGCGCGTGAAATCCTCGAAGAAACAGGCCTCAAAGCCAAGCCAGTTCTAAAAGGTGTTATCACTTTTCCAGAATTCACACCAGATTTAGACTGGTACACCTATGTTTTTAAGGTGACGGAGTTTGAGGGTGACTTGATTGACTGCAACGAGGGAACTTTAGAATGGGTTCCCTATGATGAAGTTTTGAGCAAGCCAACTTGGGAGGGTGATCACACTTTTGTTGAGTGGCTTTTAGAAGATAAACCCTTCTTTTCAGCCAAGTTTGTTTATGATGGGGATAAATTATTGGATACCCAAGTTGATTTCTATGAATAAAGGAGAAAGCAAATGCTACTAATCAAAAATGGTCGTGTAATGGATCCCAAGTCTGGTTTGGATCAAGTGTGTGATGTTTTAGTGCAAGATGGGAAAATTGTCAAAATAGATGCCGAAATCAAGGAAGAAGGAGCAGAGCTAATTGATGCTACTGGTCTTGTAGTTGCGCCTGGACTAGTGGATATTCATGTTCATTTCCGTGAACCTGGTCAAACCCACAAGGAGGACATCCATACTGGGGCACTAGCGGCTGCTGCAGGTGGTTTTACAACGGTTGTCATGATGGCTAATACTAGTCCAACCATTTCGGACGTAGAGACTTTGAAAGAAGTTCTCCAGTCTGCTGCCAAGGAAAAGATTAACGTCAAGACAGTTGCGACTATTACCAAGAACTTTAATGGCCAAGACTTGACAGACTTTAAGGCTCTTTTAGAAGCTGGAGCCGTTGGTTTTTCAGATGATGGAATTCCGCTTGAAAGTAGTAAAGTGGTTAAGGAAGCAATGGTAGAAGCCAAAAAACTCAATACCTTTATCTGCCTTCATGAGGAAGATCCAGGTTTGAATGGAATTCTTGGCTTTAACGAAAACATCGCTAAAGAACATTTCCATATCTGTGGAGCGACAGGAGTGGCTGAGTACGCTATGATTGCGCGCGATGTTATGATTGCCTATGCAACCAAGGCCCATGTTCACATTCAGCATTTGTCTAAGGAAGAAAGTGTCAAGGTGGTGGAGTTTGCTCAAGGACTAGGTGCGCAGGTCACAGCAGAAGTAGCGCCACAGCATTTCTCTAAGACAGAAGCTCTTCTTTTAACTCAAGGAAGCAATGCCAAAATGAATCCTCCACTTCGTTTGGAGTCAGACCGTCGTGCCGTTATCGAAGGTCTCAAGTCAGGTGTTATCACAGTTATCGCAACGGACCACGCGCCTCACCATGCAGATGAGAAAAATGTTGAAGATATCACCAAAGCACCATCTGGTATGACAGGTTTGGAAACCTCTCTTTCTCTTGGTTTGACTTATTTGGTGGAAGCTGGTGAGTTGAGCTTGATGGAATTGCTAGAAAAAATGACTGTCAATCCAGCCAAGCTTTACAACTTTGAAGCAGGTTACTTGGCTGAGAATGGTCCAGCGGATATCACTATCTTTGACGCTAAGGCTGACCGCCTTGTGGACTCCCATTTTGCGTCAAAAGCAGCTAATTCCCCATTTATCGGTGAAACTTTAAAAGGGCAGGTTAAATATACCATCTGCAAGGGACAAATTGTCTACCAAAACTAGATGGGATTCTGCTCTAGAAACTATAAGAATAGAGAGCGTATATGTATCCAACCCATCAATTTAAAGACAAGTTTGTCTTATTTCTTAAGATATTTTTCCCTATTCTGATCTATCAATTTGCCAATTATTCTGCCTCATTTGTTGATACAACCATGACTGGGCAGTACAATACCATGGACTTGGCAGGAGTATCAACCGCAACGAGTCTATGGAATCCTTTCTTTACTTTTTTAACAGGGATTGTTTCAGCCATGGTTCCCATCATAGGCCATCATCTGGGACGGGGCAAAAAGGAAGAAGTAGCATCTGACTTTTACCAATTTATCTACTTGGCTTTCGGACTGTCTTTGGTCTTGCTTGGCATGGTAGTATTCTTAGCGCCGCCTGTCTTAACCAACATCGGACTAGAAGCTCAAGTGGCGGCAGTTGCAGTTTCCTATCTTTGGTACCTGTCTATTGGAATTATTCCCTTGTTGCTGTTCAGTGTCATTCGCTCTTTGTTGGATTCTCTTGGATTGACCAAGCTATCTATGTACCTCATGCTCCTATTACTTCCGCTCAATAGTGGTTTTAACTATCTCTTGATATATGGAGCTTTCGGTTTCCCTGAGCTTGGTGGCGCAGGAGCAGGACTAGGAACTTCACTAGCCTATTGGGTTTTATTGGGGATTTCTATTCTTGTTTTATTCAAACAAGAAAGGTTAAAAGCGTTACATCTTGAAAAACGCATTCCACTAAATATAGATAAAATCAAGGAAGGTGTTCGATTAGGTCTACCAATCGGGGGAACCGTCTTTGCTGAAGTAGCTATCTTTTCTGTGGTTGGCTTGATCATGGCTAAGTTTTCATCGCTCATCATCGCCAGTCACCAGTCAGCTATGAATTTTTCGAGTCTCATGTATGCTTTTCCTATGAGTATTTCCTCTGCTATGGCTATTGTTGTGTCTTACGAGGTGGGGGCTAAACGTTTTGAGGATGCAAAAACCTATGCTCGTCTGGGAAGAGTAACCGCCCTTATTTTTGCAGGTCTTACCCTATCTTTTCTCTACATTTTTAGAGATCGTGTAGCAAGTCTATATGGAAATGACCCTCACTTCATTGAAACCACGGCTGTTTTCCTGACATACAGTCTCTTTTTCCAGCTAGCTGATACCTTTGCGGCTCCGCTCCAAGGAATTTTAAGAGGGTATAAGGACACTATCGTTCCTTTCTATCTTGGTCTAATCGGATATTGGGGAGTAGCGATACCTCTAGGATATCTACTAGATCAATCAACTGACTTAGGGGCATTTGCCTACTGGATTGGGTTAATTGCCAGCTTGATTGTTTCTGGTTGTTTGTATCAATGGCGTTTGAAAACCGTAATGAAAAGATTGAGCTAATTTTAAGAAATTATCCTGAAAAACAACTTTGTGAAAAAATGCTCTAACTAGAGAGAATCCCTGTTTTAACAGGGGTTTATTTTTTTATATTGTGAAATTTTATTAGCCATATACTTTGACAGTGTATACTAAAAAGGGTAAAATAGTAAGGTAAGTACAAAGTTAGAAAGGCAAGATTATGTCAACTTTAGATAAGAATCTTTTGCTAGAGATGTTCCGTAAGATGGAAGAAATCCGTCGCATGGACTTAAAAATCGCTCAGTTAGTGAAAAAGGGGAAAGTTCCCGGTATGACTCACTTTTCTGTCGGAGAGGAAGCTGCTAACGTCGGAGCGATGCTGGCTCTTAATCCAGATGATCTGATTACCTCAAATCACCGTGGACATGGGCAAGCTATTGCTAAGGGGATTGACCTTAACGGAATGATGGCTGAAATCCTTGGAAAATACACTGGAACCTGTAAAGGAAAAGGTGGTTCTATGCACATCGCCGACTTAGATGCGGGTAACCTTGGTGCCAATGGTATCGTAGGTGGTGGTATGGGAATCGCTGTTGGCGCAGCCCTCAGTCAGCAAATGCAAAACACTGGAAAAATCGTCGTCTGCTTCTTTGGAGATGGCGCGACCAACGAAGGTGTTTTCCACGAAGCAGTGAACATGGCTTCTATTTGGAAACTTCCTGTTATTTTCTACTGCATTAACAACGGTTATGGGATTTCTGCGGATATCAAGAAAATGACCAATGTGGAGCATATCCATCAACGTAGTGCGGCATATGGAATTCCTGGAATGTTTATAGAAGATGGCAACAATGTCATCGATGTTTATGAAGGATTTAAGAAAGCCGTAGACCATGTTCGTGGCGGCAATGGCCCAGTTTTGATCGAAAGTATCACTTATCGCTGGCTTGGTCACTCATCATCTGACCCTGGTAAATATCGTACCCGTGAAGAAGTGGAATTGTGGAAACAAAAAGACCCAATTGAAAACCTCCGCAATTACCTTATTGAAAATAACATTGCTAGCGCTGAAGAATTGGAAAAAATTCAAGCACAAGTCAAGGAAGCAGTAGAAGCTTCTGTTAAATTTGCAGAAGAAAGCCCATTCCCACCGCTTGAATCAGCCTTTGAAGATATTTACGCAGACTAAGGAGAAAGAGATAAAATGGAAACAACAACAATGTCTTTCCGTGACACCATTATCCTTGCTATGTCTGAGGAAATGCGTCGCGATGAAAATGTATTCTTGATGGGAGAAGACGTCGGTATCTTCGGAGGAGACTTCGGAACTTCTGTTGGAATGCTCGAAGAATTTGGTCCAGAACGTGTCCGTGACTGTCCGATTTCTGAAGCTGCCATCTCGGGGGCAGCAGCAGGAGCAGCCATGACAGGACTTCGTCCAATTGTCGATATGACCTTCATGGACTTCTCTGTTATTGCCATGGACAATATCGTCAACCAAGCTGCTAAAACACGTTATATGTTTGGTGGTAAAGGTCAGGTTCCAATGACTGTCCGATGTGCAGCTGGTAACGGAGTTGGTTCTGCGGCTCAGCACTCGCAATCACTAGAGTCTTGGTTTACTCACATTCCTGGACTTAAGGTTGTAGCTCCAGGTACACCTGCGGATATGAAAGGGCTGCTCAAGTCTTCTATCCGTGATAACAACCCAGTTATCATTCTTGAATACAAGTCAGAATTTAATCAAAAAGGGGAAGTGCCAGTTGATCCAGAATACACAATCCCACTTGGAGTTGGCGAAATCAAACGCGAAGGAACAGATGTAACAGTCGTTACTTATGGTAAAATGCTTCGCCGTGTGGTTCAAGCTGCTGAAGAATTAGCAGAAGAGGGAATTTCAGTTGAAATTGTGGACCCACGTACCCTCGTTCCACTTGATAAGGATATCATCATTAACTCAGTGAAGAAGACTGGTAAGGTCGTTCTGGTCAACGACGCCCACAAAACAAGTGGCTATATCGGAGAGATTTCAGCTATTATTTCAGAATCAGAAGCATTTGATTATCTAGATGCGCCAATCCGCCGTTGCGCCGGAGAAGATGTGCCAATGCCTTACGCGCAAAACCTTGAAAATGCAATGATTCCAACAGTTGAAAGCATCAAAGATGCCATCCGTAAGACATATAACAAAGAATAATACATAATATAAGTTATGTAAATAAAATAAAAAAGACGAGAAACTTTGTATCTTTTAGGTGCAGAACTCTTTTCGTCCTTGATATTATAGATTAGAGCACGGGCTAAAAGCTCGGAAAAAAGATAAATCTCCTTGACTTCATCGAAGTCTGCGTTGATTTCCTATTTTTCGGTCGCTTTTAAACGCCCTTTGCATCATAAATAGAATTGGAGAGGTCATGGCTGATGACAAGCTAAGAGCGACTCCTGCGGCTAGAAAGTTAGCGGATGATCTAGGGATCAACCTCTACGACGTTTCTGGCTCAGGTGCAAACGGTCGTGTCCACAAAGAAGACGTGGAAACTTATAAAGACACAAATGTGGTTCGCATTTCGCCACTTGCAAAACGAATTGCCCTTGAACATAACATTGCTTGGCAGGAAATCCAAGGAACAGGTCACCGTGGTAAAATCATGAAGAAGGACGTTTTGGCCTTACTTCCTGAAAATATCGAAAACGACACCATCAAGTCTCCTGCTCAAATCGAGAAAGTGGAAGAAGTTCCAGACAATATCACTCCTTATGGTGAGATTGAGCGTATTCCAATGACACCAATGCGTAAGGTTATCGCGCAACGTATGGTTGAATCTTACCTAACTGCGCCAACTTTCACACTCAACTATGAAGTTGATATGACTGAAATGCTGGCCCTTCGTAAGAAGGTTCTTGAGCCAATTATGGAAGCGACTGGTAAGAAGACTACTGTAACAGACCTTCTTTCACTCGCTGTTGTGAAAACATTGATGAAACACCCATACATCAACGCTTCATTGACAGAAGACGGCAAGACCATTATCACTCATAACTATGTCAACCTTGCGATGGCGGTTGGTATGGATAATGGATTGATGACACCTGTTGTCTATAATGCTGAAAAAATGAGCTTGTCAGAGTTGGTCGTAGCCTTTAAGGATGTGATTGGTCGTACCTTGGACGGTAAATTGGCTCCAAGCGAACTGCAAAATTCAACCTTCACAATCAGTAACTTGGGAATGTTTGGCGTTCAGTCCTTCGGTCCGATTATTAACCAACCAAACTCAGCTATCCTCGGGGTTAGCTCAACAGTTGAGAAACCTGTAGTTGTCAATGGTGAGATTGTTATTCGTCCTATCATGAGCCTGGGGTTAACTATTGACCACCGTGTCGTAGATGGTATGGCTGGTGCTAAGTTTATGAAAGACTTGAAAGCCTTAATTGAGAACCCAATCTCAATGTTGGTTTAAAAATACAGTATTTATTTTTAGAGATATAGATAAAGGAAGTAAGACATGGCCTTAGAAGTAATTATGCCAAAAGCCGGCGTGGATATGACAGAAGGACAAATCGTCCAATGGAATAAGAAAGTCGGAGAATTTGTAAAAGAAGGAGAAATCCTTTTGGAAATCATGACTGATAAAGTCAGCATGGAATTGGAAGCCGAAGAAGATGGATACTTGATTGCCATCCTCAAAGGAGATGGTGAAACTGTCCCTGTAACGGAAGTTATCGGTTACCTTGGAGAAGAAGGGGAAAATATCCCAACAGCTGGAGCTGCTGCGCCAGAATCAAAACCTGTACCTGCAGCTAGTGCTTCAAACGACGACGGCAAGAGCGATGATGCCTTTGATATCGTTGTGATTGGTGGAGGTCCTGCTGGATATGTAGCGGCCATTAAAGCTGCTCAACTTGGTGGTAAGGTTGCCCTTGTTGAGAAATCTGAACTCGGTGGAACTTGCTTGAACCGCGGCTGTATCCCAACTAAGACCTACCTTCACAACGCTGAAATCATCGAAAACATCGGTCATGCAGCAAACCGTGGTATTGTCATTGAAAATCCAAACTTCACTGTAGATATGGATAAACTTTTAGAAACTAAATCTAAAGTTGTCAATACCTTGGTAGGTGGTGTTGCGGGTCTTCTTCGTAGCTACGGAGTTACTGTTCATAAGGGTGTTGGTACAATCACTAAAGACAAGAATGTCTTGGTAGATGGTTCTGAATTGCTTGAAACCAAGAAAATTATCCTTGCTGGTGGTTCAAAAGTCAGCAAGATTAACGTCCCTGGTATGGAATCTCCACTTGTGATGACCAGCGATGATATTCTTGAAATGAACGAAGTTCCAGAAAGCCTCGTAATCATCGGTGGTGGGGTTGTCGGTATCGAACTCGGCCAAGCATTCATGACATTTGGTTCAAAAGTAACTGTTATCGAAATGATGGACCGTATCGTGCCAGCTATGGATGCGGAAGTGTCTAAGAATCTTCGCTTGATTTTGGAACGCAAAGGTATGACCATCTTGACAGGTACAAAATTGCAAGAAATCATCGAGGAAAATGGCCAACTTCGTATCAAGGTTGAAGGAAAAGACGATATCATTGCAAATAAAGCTCTTCTTTCAATCGGTCGTGTACCAGACCTTGAAGGAATTGGCGATGTTGAGTTTGAATTGGATCGTGGTCGTATTAAGGTCAATGAGTACATGGAAACTTCTGTTCCTGGAATCTACGCACCAGGTGACATCAACGGTACTAAAATGTTGGCGCACGCAGCCTTCCGTATGGGGGAAGTTGCTGCTGAAAATGCCCTCAAAGGAAACCATGCTGTTGCTAAATTGAACTTGACTCCAGCAGCTATCTACACTCTCCCTGAAGTAGCAGCAGTAGGTCTGACTGAAGAACAAGCACGTGAGAAATACGATGTCGCAATCGGTAAATTCAACTTTGCAGCCAACGGTCGTGCCATTGCATCTGATGCTGCTCAAGGTTTCGTAAAAGTTATCGCTGATAAGAAATACGGGGAAATCCTTGGTGTGCACATCATTGGTCCTGCAGCCGCAGAATTGATTAACGAGGCATCAAGCATTATCGAAATGGAAATCACTGTTGAAGAAATGCTGAAGACTATCCACGGACACCCAACCTACTCTGAAGTTATGTACGAAGCGTTTGCGGATGTTCTAGGAATGGCCATCCATTCACCTAAGAAAAAATAAATAAGTTTTTCAACTAAATTTTCTTAAAGTAGTACGGACGGCAGCGACCTCTATTAGAGTTCCATGCCTAAAAATTGAGCCTCTTGTCTCAATTTTTCCGAGAAATGTAACGATAACACGTTACATTTCTTTTTACCACTTTAGAAAATTTGATTGCTATGAACAGAATTTAAAAACTAAATTTTTGGAAATACTATGAAATACATTATCAATCATTCAAATGACACTGCTTTTAATATCGCCTTGGAAGAATATGCCTTTAAACACTTACTAGATGAGGATCAAATCTTCCTTCTTTGGATTAACAAACCTTCTATCATTGTTGGTCGTCACCAGAATACTATCGAAGAAATCAACCGTGATTATGTCCGTGCAAATGGCATTGAGGTAGTCCGCCGTATCAGTGGTGGTGGAGCTGTTTATCACGATTTAAACAACCTTAACTACACCATCATTTCAAAAGAAGATGAAAACAAGGCCTTTGACTTCAAGAGCTTCTCAACTCCAGTTATCAATACCTTGGCTCAACTAGGCGTTAAAGCTGAGTTCACAGGCCGTAATGACCTTGAGATTGATGGCAAGAAATTCTGTGGCAATGCCCAAGCTTATATCAATGGACGTATTATGCACCACGGTTGCTTGCTCTTTGACGTTGATTTGTCAGTCCTTGCTAACGCCCTCAAGGTTTCAAAAGATAAATTTGAATCAAAAGGTGTGAAATCTGTCCGTGCTCGTGTAACCAACATTGTCAATGAATTACCAGAAAAAATCACTGTTGAAGAATTTCGTGATTTGCTATTGGAATACATGAAAAAAGAGTACCCAGAGATGACTGAATACGTTTTTTCTGGAGAAGAATTGGCGGAAATCAATCGCATCAAGGATACCAAGTTTGGCACTTGGGACTGGAACTACGGCAAATCACCTGAATTTAACGTCCGTCGTGGAACAAAATTCACCAGTGGTAAGGTTGAAGTTTTTGCCAACGTCATTGAATCAAAAATCCAAGATATCAAGATTTACGGTGACTTCTTTGGTATCGAGGACGTTGCAGCTGTAGAAGATGTCCTTCGTGGAGTGAAATACGAACGTGAAGATGTCCTTAAAGCTTTAGAAACTATTGACATCACACGCTACTTTGCTGGTATTAGTCGTGAAGAAATCGCTGAAGCAGTAGTAGAATAAATCAAAAAGAAGTTGCTTGTTTTAGCAGCTTCTTTTTATGAGTGGTATTTTACATAAATAATTTTATGTATTTTATAAGCTATCCAAAGCATTCTTTTGTTCATCATTGACGATATGGGTATAGAGGTCAGTGACTTGTGTACTGGCATGTCCTAGCTGATGGCTGACCAAAACTTGCGATTTAGTAGCATCATAGAGCCTAGTCGCCAGGGTATGGCGTAGTTTGTGTGGAGTTACACGGACTTTGAAGTCCTCAGAGTACTTAGCAACCATCTTTTCAACACTAGAAGCATCAATACGATTGGGAACGCCTCGATATAAGGTCAAAAAGAGAGCTGTATCTGTCTTTTCCGTCTTATAGCGTTGATTTCGAATGGCTAGATAATTCTCTAGGTAAGGCTTAGCAAAAGCAGCGACATTGACAGAATCACGTTTCCCCCCTTTTCGAGTGACATCGATCACCATCATTTTGAGATTGAGGTCTCTTAGATCTAGATTAACAGCTTCAGATAAGCGGACACCAGACGCTAGGAGAAGGGCAATAATGGCCAAATCACGTTCTTTGTTCTTATTAAATGATGAGAGAGCGCGATTTGAGAGCTGTTGTGGGTACTCCTGATCGATATAAGTTAGAAAACCTTCTGTTTCATCACCTAGAAAGAGTTTTTGCTTGATGTTTTCAGCTCTAGCAGCAAGTGTTTCTTTCTTTTTCTTGGTTGAAACTTTCTTCATTACATTACGATAGAAATAGGGTTCTCCCAGGTCGTTTTCAACCTCCTCTGTTAGATACTTGTAAAGACTAGAAAGTGCTGATAAGGTCCGATTGATGGTCGTCTGAGATACACCTTGCTTGGTTGTATTAGCATTCAGCAATGGACGTTCACGTAGATATAGGATAAAAGCTTCCATATCTTTCTTAGACATATTTTCCAAGACAGATAAAGGAATATCAGACATTTTATCAGCATTTGAAATTCCAGACTCTAAAACCCATCTGAAAAATCGATCGTATTCCTTGAGATATTCGTACAAGGTTGTAAAACTGTAGGGCACAGCAAGCTTGGATTGGTAGTATTCCAGAACATACCAGGGCATGATTTGTTTTAGTTTGTCGATTCGTTCCAGTAAAATCTCACGTTTCATGTATTTTCTCCATAATTAAGTCTACTAGTAGTATAGCATAGACTCATATATTTTTCAAGAAAATTATAGTTTTTCGGAAAGATATTACATGAGTTTTTTTAAAGTGCAAAAAATAACTAAAAAATTTTTTTGGAACAAAAATAGCATAAAAGGTGGGATTTTTGTACATTACTCCTCTAAGCTACTGGATCAAAAAATGTACTTTATCTTGCCTTAAAATAAAGTACATTTCAATTATAAAGTACATTTTTCAAATAGTGTACATAAGGAAAAGTTCAAAAATTTCCAGTTTTTGGGTCAAACAGATCTCAATCTTTGGAGTTTCGTTGTTAATCATTATCTAGTGCTTTTTCTAGTTTCCAAATACTAAACCAGAATGAAATAGTCAGCAGAATAAGGAAAATAAAAAAAAGATTATCAGTAACGATACTTCTGTTCATTCTACATAACTGAAGAGCTATATAAGGAGCTATGAGATATAAAATACATTGTATAATTGCTATTGTTTTCTTTTTCATGATTTTAATCTTACTGTACAGATTTGATACAGTAAACTCCTTTCTAGCTTTATGCTTTATCATTTCTAACTTAATTATAGTCTTATTTTTACCCAAGTTCAATTATTTGTATGTAAATATTTTATCTGCAAAAAATAACCGATCTCATTTCTGAGAATCGGTTTTCTGATGTATTAAATTAAATTTTTACATAATATAAATTATGTAAAAAACCTACAACAACAAATCTTTGACTTTTCCAATTTCACTTTTTGGAATCACTAGGTGAATCATATCCCCCAGATACATTCTAGTTGAGCCGTTAACTGTTTGGCTTTTGCCATTATGGACTTGGGTGGTGATGAGTACGTTATGTGGCAAGTTGAGCTCGTGAACCTGTTTTCCAGCAATTTTGTCAGACACAGGGATTTCTATGAGGGTGACTTCTCCTTCGTCTGTTGCTTCTTCTGGTAGCATTTTTTCAAGCATGGCCTCATAGACTGGTGCCCCCTTGAGTAGATCCATGACGATGTAAGCCACCAAGGTCACTAAGCCCAGTGGCATGAGGTTGCGAATATCCCCAACCATCTCAGTTACGAGGATCATGGCAGTTAAGGGTGCCTTGGATATTGCCCCAAAGTAGCCACTCATTCCTAAAATGACAAATATAGGGAATTGCTCCTGACTGACAATCCCAAGGTTGACACAAATGACACCAACTAGGGCACCAAGTAAGGAACCTAGCGCCAGAATGGGAAGGAAGATTCCTCCTGGGAGGCCACTTCCATAACTAATCATGCTCCAAACAAAGCGAATCAAAAAGTAAGCTAATAGAACTTGAAAACTAAAATTTTGCTCAGTCAAGGAAAGAACGACCTGATTTCCACCACCAAGGATTTGTGGCAAGAAAATCCCGACTGGTATGATAAGGATAAAGGCTATGATTGGATAATAAGCACTATCTAAATGGATTGTTTGACCAACCCAATCATAAACTCGACCAACATTGAGTACAGCTTTCTCATAGAGAAAACCAGAAAGCCCGAGAAAAACTCCCATAAGGAGGTATATCCAATACTGGTCTAGGGTCATGAGAGGAATGTTGTCTGGCATATCTAGTACGGGTGTTAGGCCGAATATGAGTAGTGAGACAAAGTTTGCTACGAGACTGGCTGCTAGAGTTGAGACCCAGAAAAAGCGTGAAAAATGATGATAGACTTCTTCTACAACAAAGAGGAGGCCTGCAATCGGTGCATTAAAGGCAGCGGCTAAACCTGCAGCAGCTCCACTGGCAATCAGGGAACGTTCCTCTACTGGACTAGATTTGAGCCACTTGGCAATACCTTTACCACCAACAGCTCCAAGTTGAATACTTGGCCCTTCTCGCCCTAGCATAAGGCCACTGGCAATAGCAAGAATACCTAATACATATTTCTTCCAGAGGACACTCCACCAGTTTAGAGTCATGAGTCCCTTTAGTTCGGCTTCGACTTGAGGAATTCCTGAACCCTTGATATCTTTTTCTAGCCGAGTTAGTTTCGCACTGAGCCAGCAAACGAATACATAAAATAGACCAATGATAAAAAGATTGCGCACTAGGTGCGCTTGATCTTGATAGAATCCTTGTATCAGATGGAAACCCTTTTCGATTAAGAAACGAAAGGATCCGACGATGAGACCGACGACGAGACCAACAATGATCCCTCGTCCAACTTGGGATAATATAGTGCTTGAGGCAAAGGCAAATTCTTTCTTGGAGCGGAGTATTTCTGACTGTTCCTCCATAATCATTTCCTCTTACTTGTCTTTCTTAGTTGAAACCAGTGTTTTGACTGGTTCAAAACTGGTTCGGTGAATCGGGGTGACACCTAGTTTTTCTAGTCCTTCTAGATGTTTAGCTGTTCCATAGCCTGCATTAGCTGTAAAATCATAGCCAGGATATTGCTGATCGTATTTCTTCATCAATTCATCCCGTGTCACCTTGGCTACTATGGATGCAGCTGCGATAGAGAGGGAGTTAGCATCTCCTTTGATAATGGAGGTTTGTGAAATTGGTAACTCCAGTTTCATGGCATCTATCAAGAGGTGCTCAGGTTGCGGACTGAGCTGGGAGATTGCTTCTTTCATGGCTAGTTTGGTAGCTTCATAGATATTGACTTGGTCGATGACCTGATTATCCATGATACCAATCCCAATTGATAAAGCTTGGTCTTGAACGGCTTGATAAATCTCCAGATGTTTCTTTTTGGGGATTTTTTTACTATCGTTGAGGCCTTTAATCTTACAATTTTTAGGTAAAATAACAGCTGCAGCGACTACGGGTCCAGCCAGAGGACCACGGCCGACCTCATCAACACCTGCTATTAGGGTCAATCCTTGCTTATAGAGTTCTTTTTCATAGGAAAGCATAGATTCCAAACGAAGGTCTTCATCCAGTTCAGCCTGAATGGCTTTTTTACGTTTGTTGATTTCCTTTTGAACCCCAGAACGAGGATCTTTTTCCAGTTCAGGAAAAAGGGGATTGTCTAATTCTTTGGCAGTGGCAAGAAGGTCTTTGATTTCTTTAATCGTCGTCATCGATGTCATCCAATGTATCTAAGGTATAGTTACCGAGCTTTCCATCACGGACTTCCTTGACGAAGAGGCTGTAAAAGCGGTCGTAGTCGTCTCGGAAACCAAGGGCACGGGTCATATCCATGATGATAACAGGTGCTTCTTCTTCTTCAATTTTCATTTGTTTGAAGCGTTCAGCTAGCTTTTCTGGATAATGTTTTTTGAAATAATTGAGACCAAAAATGGTCACCTCATCCATAGGAAGCAACTGGTCTTTGATAGCTCCAGTCAAGGCTAGTTTCAGTGCGACAGCATCATCTTCAAACTTAGGCCAAAGAATCCCTGGTGTGTCTAGGATTTCAAGGTCTTTATTGGTTTTAAGCCATTGTTGCCCCTTGGTAACACCTGGTTTATTACCTACAACCGCAATCTTTTTCCCAGCCAAACGGTTCATGAGGGTTGACTTACCGGCATTTGGAATTCCGATAATCATGGTCCGCAAGGTTTCGATCTTGATACCGCGTTCTTTCTGGCGTGCAATCTTATCAGCCATGAGCTTTTTGGCTGCATCCGTCACAACTTTTACAGTCACTTGCTCTTTGGAGTTGATAGCCAGAGTTTGGATTCCCTGTGATTCAAAATACTGACGCCATTCTTTGGTCATTGCGGGGTCAGCAAGGTCTGCCTTGTTCAAAATCAAGAGTTTTGGTTTATCTCCAACAATCTTGGTTAACATAGGATTTTGACTAGATAAAGGTAGCCGAGCATCCACCAAAATTGTCACAAAATCAACAAATTTTAAATTCTCCTGAACCTGTCGCCGAGCCTTAGACATGTGGCCCGGAAACCATTGAATAGTAGCCATAATATTTTCCCCTTCCGACTAAAAAAAACGTGATAAAAACGTTTTCTTTCTTACCATCTATTCTATCATAAATGAGGAACTTTTGCACAGGCTTTGACCATAATAAATCACAAATAGTAATCGTCCGAAACATCCTTGAGGTCAGTAACGATTTACTTGACTTTTTTTGTTTTCAGGTATATACTTAGTGTATACTAATTCGTGGAGGTAGAGCAATGAATACAGTAAAGACTCGCAAGGTGGGAAATTCGCTCACTGTGACCATTCCTAAAAATTTAGGGATGTCAGAAGGTCAAGAAATGGTTGTCTACAAAGGAATTGACGGAGTCATTGTCTTAGCTCCAAAACTGAAAGATCCTTTTGATGGGATTACTGATTTGAGAATGACAAACGATTTTGAAGGGGTAAGGTCAGTTGATAGCGAAATCTGACTATATTCCTGAAAAGCAGGATATCATTTGGCTGGACTTTGATCCATCAGTCGGTCGGGAGATTCAGAAAAGGCGACCTGCCTTGGTAGTTTCTAGGAGAGAATATGCCTTGCAAACTGGTTTTGTAGCTGTCTGTCCTATCACTCACGGCCAACGTCGTTTGGCAGAAAAAGGCTTGCTCGTTCCTGTCTCGTCGGACAAGGTAGATGGCGCTGTCAATCCATTTCAACTCTATACCTTCGATTTTCGGATGCGTAATGCTCAAAAAATAACAAGAATGGACACACAATGTTTTCAGAAAGTCGTCCAACTTTACCAGTACATCTTTGGAGATACTTAAATCCTACCATGCATAGACAAGGTAGGATTTTTTCTATATGAGTAACCTATCTAAAAACGGATGAAGACAATTGAGGAGAATCCCTCTAGTCCAACTTTCTTGTGCAGATGATAGATGTTCTGCCTGAAGGCATTCTTTTAGAAAATCGCGGACTTGTTCTGGTGAGATTTCAAACTCAAAGGCTTTCATCTTGTAGAAAAAATCGATGAGATGCTCAGATAAGTAATCATCTGAAAAGGGTACTTCTCCACTTTTTCGATATTCTAATAGAAGCCGAGAAAATCTGGCTTTTTCATCAGGCAAATCACGAAAATAGGAATTAAGAAGCCAAGTCTGCTTCTGCTTTCGTTCAATAGGATCTTGATTTGCAATCCGCTGATCCTTTTCCAGCTCCTTTTGGTTTTGTTTAGCCTTGATAGCCCGTTCGTCTCTATTTTTTCCAAAGAGGATTTTCTCCCATTTTCGTTCTTCTTGGGTGAGGGGTTCTGTAAAGCCAAAGTAATCTTGATAGGCTCGTTCTGCAGGTCCCATGGCAAGAATGAGGTTATCAGCGTATTGCTTGGCGATTTTATCTCTCTTCTTGCGTTCTTTCTCTGCTTGAATTCGTAAATGCTGCTCGTAGTCGATTTTCTCCTTGCCTAGTTTGACAAGATAGAGTTGGTCATCGGTCTTACCAAGTAAAAAGGGTTTGATACACTTTTCCAGCACTTCTTCCATACGAGCCTTCTTCTTTGGCTCTGCCTTGGTCCAACTTCCGCCTTGAAAGACCTCTAGGAAGAGATGATAGTCTCTCTCAGGTGCGAATTGATTGCCACGATTGGCTTTGAAAACACCTTTCTCCCAAAACCATTTTAGAAGTCGTTCGTCAAAATCGCTTTTATTGATATTGATTTTTTCCTTTTTCTGGGCCTTTCTGGTTAGGTTTTCAACTTTTCTGAGAAGCTTGTCTTCCTCTTCCAGTTGCTGGTCTAAAGTCAGTCGATGAAAATGACGGACACAGTCACTGCCAATAGGAAAGAGACGTTGGCCTGTAACTCCGTTAAAGAGTTCGTAGGCGTATTTTATGGCATTCCCACAAACACAATTACTACGGCCAATGCCATTAAAGATCAAGGAAACTTCATTCCACTCCTTAGTGGCTTGATCCCAAGTATCAGCTTTTGAAGCCTGTAAAACTGCATCATGAAGGGATTTTCTAACTGGAAGTGTCATGAGATCTCCTTTCTAGGTTATACTTTTACAACTTGAACCTCATCTTTACCAAGTAAAATCAAGTATTTTTCAATGTTTTCTATCGAATAAGCTCGTGATAAGGCCTCACCGTATAGGGCTAACTGGCCACGATAGCGGTCTATGAGTTGACTTGGTTCATCATAACGGTCTGTCTTATAGTCGAAAAGAATAATTCTGTCCTCGTAAAGTAGATAGCCGTCCAAGATCCCACGAACAACAAAGTCTTCCTGACTTTTTTGGTCCCGCTTGAGCATAGAAAAAGGTTGCTCGCGGTAGAGATGGCCGGTATTAGCGAGAATCTCCTGACCAAGTGGTGTGTCAAAGAAAGCTAGGATTTTAGAAAGATTGATCTTGTCTCTAACAGCTAGACTAGTTTGAACTTGTTTGAGTGTTTCTGTCAGGCTAGCAAGTGTTGGTTGCTGACTGAGGTCAATTCTCTGCATGAGTTCATGAGTGGCACTACCAATCTCTGCTCCAGTTACCTTTTTTTTAGTTGAAAAATCAGGTAAATCAAAGCTGATTTGCTTTTCCGATGATTGAGTTTGGTTAGTAATTTCTACCCCTTCCATATCCATAACCGGTTCGTAGAATTTCTTGATTTGGCTTGGGGTTTGAACACTAGGAAGCTCAATAGCTGTGCGGTGAAGAGTATTATAAACTTCCACCTCTTTCAGCATTTCCAGAGCTTCTTTGATGGTTTCTGACTGGCGGTTGCTTGCTTGAGAGCTATCTTGGAGAGGGCTCTTGTTTTCCAATTCTCCGATAGCTTCTCTAGTCAGCTGGTCTTCACCAACAAAACGATAGCTAAAGTTGAGATTGTCCTTGGCAAATACTTTGCTGATAGCCCAGACCCAATCTTGGAAATTTCTTGCTTGCAGTCTGGTATTGCTATCTAATTTTCCATTGTTTGCTGCTGGGTATTCCTTGGCTTCTAGCTTTTCGCGAGAGCCCTTGCCAACAAGATAGAGCTTTTTCTCAGCCCTTGTCATGGCAACATACAGCAGACGCATCTGCTCTGAATAGCTAGCCAGTTGCAGTTCTTTCTCATTCTGCGTATAGGTCAGGCTAGGAATGGAGAGTTTGATGGTTTTAGGATAGTGTGCTTCCACTGCTCCTGTTTCCACCTTGGCAATGTATTTGACACCAAGCCCATTTTGACGGCTGAGAATGACGTCTGACATCGAGTCTTGCTTGTTGAAGTCCTGATCCATGTTGAGGATAAAGACATAAGGAAACTCCAGTCCTTTGCTCTTGTGAATGGTCAAGAGTTCCACAGCATCTTTAGGCGGTGCGACGGCTACACTTGCGAGATCGTGCTGGGCTTCTAGGACTTGGTCAATCATACGTATAAAACGCGACAATCCCTTAAAATTACTCTTTTCAAACTGGTCAGCACGTAGCGCTAGGGCATAGAGATTGGCCTGTCTAGCAGGGCCATTTGGCAAAGCTCCAACATAGTCATAATAAAAACGGTCATTATAAATCTTCCAAATCAAGTCATAGAGAGAGTGGGTTTTGGCATACAAGCGCCAAGAATCCAAAATATCCATGAACTGATTGAGTTTTTCAGCTAGGTCCTTGTGAATTAACTCTTTCTGATCAGTTACCTGTCTTTGAGCATTAACTAGTTTCTCATAAAGATTCTCTTGTACTTTATCTTCTGCTTTCTGAAGAGATAAACGTGCCAACTCGTCCTCATCGAAACTAAACATAGGAGACTTCATAAGGGCAACCAAGGCATAGTCTTGCAGGGGATTGTGGATGACACGAAGGGTGTCCAACATGACTTGTACTTCTAAGGATTGGAGGTAGTTGTTTTGCTCCCCGTCGGTTTTGACAGGTATCCCGTACTCAGACAGGGCAAGTAGAATCTGGTCATTACGACTGCGACTGGAAATCAGAAGGGCAATTTCTTTGAAGGCCACACCTTTTTCTTGATGTAGCTTTAAGATTTCCTTGATGACAAGGCGCATTTCCCCAGTGAGTTTCGTGTCTTCATCACTTTCTTCTTTCTCTTGCCCACTATCGCCCTTATCGTAGAGGAGAAATTCTGCCTTGTTGTCTGGATTAGGAGTCAGTTTGGTATTGGCAAAAACAAGCTGGTGCATGCTGTCATAGTTGATTTCACCGACCTCTTGGTCCATAAGGCGTCCAAAAACATCATTGGTTGCTGACAGCACTTCTGAACTACTACGGAAATTTTCCTTGAGCAAAATCAGCTTTCCTTCTTGAGGATTTTGCGCATAGCGTTGAAATTTTTCATTGATAATCTGCGGGTCTGCCTGACGGAAACGGTAGATGGACTGCTTGATATCTCCCACCATAAAGCGATTGTGACCATTCGACAGCAATTCCAGCATCCGTTCTTGAATGTGGTTGGTATCCTGATACTCATCGACCATGACTTCATGAAATCTCTCTTGATAAGTCTCGCGAACTTGTGGGAAATTCTCTAAAATCTCAATGGTGTAATGACTGATATCAGCGAATTCAAATGCATTTTCCTGGCGTTTACGTTCACGATAAGCCTCCACAAAATCACTCATAAATGTTTGGAAGGTTTTAGCCAGCTCCCAAGTATCTTCATGATAACGTTCTTGATAGTCGAGAATGGTTATCTGGTCCGCGAGTTGTCCTAGTTTAGCAAACTGGACCTTTCTCTCATCGTTATAGGCATCAGCCAGTGGTTTCAAATCGGCCTTACGACTAGAATTAGCCAGAGCTCGACCATTTTTCTCCTTAGAGATGACGACAATACGCGCAAGAACTGCTTGATAAGCCTGGCTATCGGACTCTTGATTTAAGGAGCTAATTTCATCCAGAACCTGTTGCACAGCTTCTAAATAGGCAGCTTTGGGAAACTCCTTGGCATCATTATCCAGATGATAACGGAAAAAGCTTTCCAAATTCCAAAGCGCTTGCTTGATTTGCTCGGTCAGTTTGTCTTTTTCATTTGCAAAGTCAGCTTCCTCAAACCCTTTGAGAAAAGACTCGTTCAACCATTTTTGTGGACTGCTGGTGGATTGGAGGAAATCATAGATTTTGTAGACTTGTTGGCGCAGACCACGTTCATCCTTGCCTCGTCCAGCAAAGTTCTTCACCAAACAGCTAAATTTCTCTTTATTTTCACCTTGGTAATGGGTTTCAAAAACCTGATGAAAAACTTCGTTCTTTAAGAGTAACTGTTCACTTTCATTTTGTAGAATACGGAAGTTCGGTGCGATATCAATCAGATAACCATGCTTGCCAAGGAATTTTTGTGTGAAGGAGTCCATGGTTCCGATGGCAGCGTTTGGCAGGTCTGTCAACTGGCGTCCCAAGTGTTGTTTGAGATCGACATCATCGGTTTCTTGGATTTGTTGGCTGATTTTTTTCTCCAAGCGCTCTTTGAGTTCAGTAGCAGCCTTGACTGTAAAAGTCGAGATAAAGAGTTGGCTGATTTCCACACCACGCGCTAACTGATCCAGAATACGCTCTGCCATGACAAAGGTCTTCCCTGAACCAGCAGACGCTGAAACAAGGATATTTTGCCCTGCCGTATAAATGGCTTCGATTTGCTCGGCTGTTTTCTTCTGTTCCTTGCTTGAACTCGTTTCTGCTTCTTGCAGTTTTTGAATCTCTTCCTCAGTTAAAAAGGAAATGTGCTTCATCAATTCAACTCCTCTCTCATTTTTTCAAACCAAGCTTGCTTGAGTTTTTCTCCGACCAGACGTTTGCCGTCAGACAACTCTAATTTCTCAAGAAAACGGGCTTGTCCCAAGTGGTAATTGGCTTCAAATCCTGTAATGGCTTGATGTTGCTGAACGTACGGGGCAATACTTCTGCCATTCTCTGTGTATGGATTAATGGCAAAATGGCCTTGTAAAATCTTCTCAGCTGCCTTCTTGTAAAGATGGGCATTGTAGTCCAATAAGAGCTGGAATTCCTCGTCTGTCAGCTGGTTGGCCTTGTTTTTGTTGTAAAATTCTCCCAAATGACTGCTTTCTTTCTCTAAAAAGAGTCCTTGGTATTTCATTGATTTGCTGGCTTCTACTACTGCTCCTGCCAGACTCTTAACATCTAATAAAGATTGGACAGGCTCAGCCATTTCCAAGTACATGGCACCGAAAAAGTTCTGCTCCCCTTCTCTTTTTAGGGCAGCAAGATAGGTTGGCAACTGGGAATTGAGCCCATTAAAGAAATGAGGAAACTGGAACTGGGTCAAACTAGACTTGTAGTCCACCACTCCCAGTGCTCCATCAGCTTTCAAACGGTCGATTCGGTCAACCTTGCCTCGCACATGGACACTGCGACCATTATCCAATTGAATAAAGGCTTGATCTTTACCACCAAATGTTGCTTCCTCTTGGATGGTTTCAATGGCTGGATTATGACGAAGGATGTGACCAGTTGTCCGAGCCACATCAAGCAGAACTTCCTTGGTAAACTGGGCTTCCAAACTTTCCTGATAAATGGCTTCAAATTCGCGTTCCTGACTGGTTTCTTGGATAGCCTGTTCCAGACGTTGGTCAAAGGAATCTTCATTAGGCAGTTTCAAGGCACGTTCAAAAATACGGTGCAAGAAATTACCATGACTGCGAGCATCTGGGCGCAGGCGCAATTCTTCCTGCAAGCCTAAGACATAACGGAGGAAATAACTGTATTCATTGCGGTAAAACTCTGTCAAACCAGACGTAGACAGGTAAAACTCTTTGTCAGCTGGATAGAGAGCGTGCAAGGTCTCTTTCTCTAATGGTTTGCTGCTTGGACTGGTTGGGAGAGCAGGATTTGTAAGACCTTTTTGATCAAGTTTTTTCCCCATCACACGCGCTAGAACCTTGACAAAGGTCACATCTTTTTCATTTTCACTAGAACCTGCCTGCTGATGATAGGCAACTAGACTAGACAAAAGACTGTGATAAGAACCCATATCATCCTTAGACAGACTTTTTTGATGAATCTTCTTCTCTATCCGGCTAAATCCAAGACTCACCAGTTCCTGAAGATAGGCTGATTCCTTGCTCTCATTTTCATTGAGGAGACTTGGAGCTGACAAAATCAAATGATTACGGGCAGCATTGACTAAAGAAAGCATGGTGTAGCGATTTTTCTTGAGGTTTTCACTACTTGCAATCAGTAATTGCGCTCCCTCCTCAGTCGCTTGGTTTAGGCTTTGTCGTTCTTCATCTGTTAACAGACTGGTGTTTTGCGCAATTTTTGGTAAATTGTCCTGAGTCAGCCCAATGGCATAGACAAAGTTAGCAGTCAGAGGAGCAATCAGATCGTAACTCTGCACCAGAACGGTGTCCACAGTTGCTGGAATGGTGCGATACTGGGACAAACTCATTCCAGAATGGAGCAAGGCTAGGAAATCCTCCAGGCTAACTTGTGAATCAGCAAAAACCGTCGCAAATTGTTCTACAACATGGCAGAAAGCCTTCCAAACTTCGACTTGTCTTTCCTGTTCTAGAGTTTCCATAGTAGCTGTCAATTCTTGCATCTGCCTGCTTAAAGCAGCATTATTTAGAAAAGTATTCCACTTTTGCAAGAGATTTTCAGTCTTTTGCTTCCGACTGGCAAATAAGGTTTCAAGTGGCGCCAAAACTCGCAGACGAAGAGCGTTCAAACGTTCCAAATCGAATTTTCCATGGTGGGATTTGGTAAAGGTCTGCTGAAAAGCTGGCAAGCCATTGATGCCAAGATAGCGGAGATATTGCTCAAAAGCATCAATATCCGCTTGGCCAAGGTCAGTATACAGACCAGTTCTGAGGAGATTAATCAAATCCTCCTGACGGAAACGGTAACGTTTCAAACGCAAAATAGATTCGACATACTGAGTCAAAGGGTGGTGAGCCATGGATTCACTTCTACCAAGATAGAAAGGAATCTGGTACTGGTCAAAAATGGTTTTCAACGATAACTGGTAAGAAGCCACATCCCCCAGCAGAATACGGAAATTCTTGTAACTCAGATCTGGATTTTCATGTAATTTCTGACGAATAGCGCGAGCCACCAACTCCAACTCTTCCTTTTGTGTCAAACAAGACCAAATTTGCAGATTTTCACGGTCTTTCTCGTCGACATCTAAAGCGAGTTCTGAAAAATCATAAGAAGACTCCAGCAAACGAGAGGCCTTGTCAAAACTATCCATTTTCTCATGTGTCTGAGAACGATCCTGAGCAGTTGTTTGGTATTTTTCCCCCAAATGATGGAGAAATTCCACACTGGCTTGGTAGAGATTCCCTTCAGCGAACGGACTGATATAGGCTTTCTTGCTTGCATAGGCCCCAATAACAATCTCGGCACCTTTTCGATGGAGTAGATCCACCACATGTTCTTCCTCAGCAGAAAAACGAGTAAATCCATCAATAACCAAGGCAATCTGACTAAAATCACTACTTACCTTGTCATTCTCAATAGCCTCAATCAAATGGGACAACTGACTTCCCTGAGCCAACTGACCTTGATTAAGATAGGTAGTCACTTTCTCAAAAATCAAGAGTAAATCTGCCCGCTTGTCCTCATCTGTCAAACTTTCCAAGTCCAAAAAGCTCATCTGAGCAGTCATCATCTCATGATAAAGTTCAACCAACTGCTGGATAAATTGAGGATCTTGTTTAATCGCGCCATAAACACGTAAATTCTTGGAATCGAGTTCCGCAAGGCACTTATAAAAAGCCATCCCCAGACCAATATCATCAAGACTGGTCTTGACAGGCAAATCATTTAAAACCAGGTAACGAGCCATTTGAGCAAAACGCGTAACGGTAATCGCAAAAGAAGCCTGCTGGGACAAGCATTCCAGCACGGCGCGTTCCTTTTCAAAAGAAAGAGAGTTGGGGGCGATGTAGAAAACCCGCTTGCCCCCAGCAACTAGCTCTTCTGCCTCTCTGGTTAGAGTTTCAGTCAAAGAAGTCCGAATATCAGTATACAGTAATTTCATCTCAGCCTCGTTTGGTTTATCAAAGTTTCTTACTCTATTATAGCAAAGTTCGCTTCACAGTCCAAATCCAAGATTCTAGTTGACAATCATTTAACTAGGAAATCAATCATACCTCATCATCCACTTTCATATGCTGAAAGATATAGAAAAAAAAGTCTTTGGAAACTTCAAAATGCCCATAACGAAGTCGAGAAGTATAGTCTTTCCATTCAGGATGTTGTCTGGCTTCTTCTATGGAACAATCTTTGACTGGTTGATAATACTCGACATTTCGTCTAAAGGGAAAGAATCCTTCAAATTGCTCTACTTGATAGGCCTTGTCGTCTATAATTTTACCTACGGCCACAAAAGCCTGTAACTTATCTTGACCGTTCATATCGTATTTTGGACTATAGTATAAAAGGTAGTCTCCTTTTTTCATACGGTTTAAGGGGCCGCCCTTTCCATGACAGACCTGACAAAAATTCCCTTCAACTCCTCTTAAAACATGGTTCTTTGAAACAACTCCGACCCAATATCTAGGCATTTTTATCCTCCAACACTGCTAACATGCTATTAAAACTTTCTCTATCGTTAGAAAGTTTTTCAAAAAATTTTTCATCAATCCCTTCTACTAAAGGTAAAGCTTGATTGACCTTCTCTGCTCCAGACTTCGTCACTGAGACCAGTTTTGCCCGACTATCCTTTGGATGTTGATCACGTCTAATGTAGGCTTTCTTCTCCAGTAGTCTAACAATCTGGGAAACCGTCATGACATCCATACCAGTGAACCGAGCGATATCAACTTGCGTCACATATTCCTCTCTATTAGACAAAAACAAGAGCGAAGTCAAAATGATAAACTGAGGCAAAGTGAGATCAACTGATTTCAAGACTCTTTTTAAGTTGCTTTCCCACTTGTTGTAGACTTTGATGAAAAGAAGACCTGTAGACTCTGTTTCATCATTTTTGTAAATTGAATTAAAGTGATACTTTGTCATTATTTCTCCTTAAATATTAAGTATACATATTATATAAGAATTTACTTTGTTTTTCAAGAAAAGAAAAGTGGAATGTTACTATTCTGTCAGACATTTTATAGTCTATATGCTATAATAAAAGCAAAACACCTAGAAAAGGAAGTCTTATGATTAAATTACTAGCCTTGGATATGGACGGAACCCTCCTCAATGAAGCCAAGGAAATTCCACATGCCCACATCACTGCCATTCACCAAGCTATTGAAAAAGGTGTCAAACTGGTTCTCTGTACAGGTCGCCCGCTTTTCGGTGTCCTCCCCTACTATAAAAAACTAGGACTGGACCTCCAGAACGAGTACGTCATTGTCAATAATGGTTGTTCAACCCATCAGACCAGTGACTGGAGTCTAGTGGACTGGCAAGAACTCAGTCCAACTGACATTGAATACCTCTATGACCTAGCAGAAAAAAGCGACGTTCAGTTGACTCTTTTTGATGAGAAACATTATTTTGTCCTCGGTGGCAAGCCTAATCAAATTGTTCAAAATGATGCCAAGCTAGTCTTTTCGGACCTGACTGAAATCTCCCTTGAGGACGCGACTAGTGGCAAGTATAGGATGTTCCAAGGTATGTTTTTAGGAACAAAAGAACAAACAGACGATTTTGAGCAGCGGTTCGCTGAGGAACTCTGCCAACGATTTAGCGGCGTTCGTTCGCAGCCAGTCATTTATGAAGCGATGCCACTTGGAACTACCAAGGCTACTGCTCTTTCTCGACTAGCAGCGATTTTGAAGATCGAGCCCTCAGACATTATGGCCATGGGCGATGCCAATAACGATATCGAAATGCTTCAGTTTGCAGGACTTGGCATTGCTATGGGAAATGCCAGCGACCATGTCAAATCCTTAGCCAATGACGTTACAGCCAGCAATGAAGAAGAAGGTGTTGCACGCGCGATTGAGAAGTATATTTTATAATTGAGAAGCCCAGTTCATATCAACTGGGTTTTGTTTCTTTTAAGAATTACAAAACTTTAGAAACTCTTTAGAATTACTTGAACTTTCTTTGATTTCTATAGCTTATACTAAAGTTAGAAAAATAAATCTAAAGGAGAAAATCATGAAAACAGTACTCGAAATTCATGGACTGACCAAACAATTCGGCCAACAAGCTATTCTTCAAGATCTTAGTCTAACCATAAAAGAAGGAGATATTTATGGTCTAATTGGAAAAAATGGAGCAGGTAAAACTACTCTTATCAAAATCATTACACAATTATTGTTTGCGGACAAAGGTACAGTTTCTCTCTTTTCTAGTCAAGGACAAAATGAGTGGACCAAGGCATTATCTCAAGTGGGTTCTGTTATCGAATCACCTGTAGCCCATAATCACTTAACAGCTTATCAAAATCTGAAATATTATTGTATGATTCGTCATATCCCAAATGCTGATAAGGTGATTCATGAGACCTTGGACTATGTTGGCTTGTCAGATACAGGGAAAAAAGTCTTTCGTGATTTCTCACTAGGAATGAAACAAAGACTTGGCATCGCCATTGCCCTCCTATCCAAACCTGACTTCCTTATTCTTGATGAACCCATTAACGGTCTCGACCCAATTGGAATCAAAGAATTTCGTCTCATGATCCAGCGGCTCAATCAAGAAAAAGGCATAACCATCCTCATCTCTAGCCATATCTTGTCAGAACTCTATCTTTTAGCTAATCGCTTTGGAATTTTGGATCAAGGTAAGATTATCCGTGAAATCAGTAAAGCTGAGTTTGAAACACTGAGTGAGGATTATATTGTGCTTAAAACAAGCGACAAAGAAAGAGCATGTCAGGTATTGAAAGAACAAATCCAGCTCCAGTTTAAGGTTGTCAATCCTGACAATGAAATCCATATCTTTGGTAATGAACAAGATGTCAAACAGATTCTCAAGCAACTTACTTTGGCCGATGTTGCTATTGATGAGATTTACTTTGCCCGTCAAAACCTAGAAGAATACTTCACCCAATTGGTAGAATAGGAGAAAAATCATGATACATACCATTCAAGCAGATTTTTACCGTCTTTTCCGCTCCAAAGGATTCTGGATTACAGAATTCATTCTCTTTGTTCTCTTGCTAATGGGTGCCACTATCGGGGCTACAGGACATTTAATGTCAGTAAATACAACACCACCAGAGACTCCAACCCATGGTTGGAATGGGATAGAAGCTCTAATCAACGCGTCCAGCAATGGTTCAAACCTCGTTTTTCTCTGCATTGTTCTAGCATGTCTAGTTCTAGGAGTTGATCTAATCGGCAAGCTCTATAAAAATAGTTTGACTGTTGGCGTTTCTCGTACAGAGTTTTTCCTTGCTAAATCCTTTGTACTAGCAAGTATCGCTCTCTTACAGCTCATCGCCAGCCTTGTGATTGCTTTTGTTCCCTCAACTCTACTAAACGGACTTGGTACGATGCCTGATGGTTTTATTACAAACCTCCTCTTAACGATTTTCCTTCAATTTCTCTGCCTCCTTGCTTGGCTTTCGATTGTTTCCTTCATTCTCTATGTGACTCATTCTTATCTTGCCGCATTTATTGGCTATCTAGTTACCTCTATCATCCTTTCTACGCCAATGCTTCTTTTCCCAGACATTGAAATTCTACGATATTTAATTCTAGATTTTGCCTATGCTATGACTACTAATAGTCAAGCTATTCTCTATACCATCACGGTTTGCGTAACGGTCATACTTTTCTTCTCTTTCAGTGGACTGACTGTTTTCAAGAAGAAAAGCTTATAAAAATGACCTCCTCTAGACTACTGAGGAGGTTTCTTTTCGTTAAAAATAAATGAAAACCGACAACCACTGATCATCTGTGCTTAGTTTCATCTCTGAACCGAGAAGATGAACTAATTCCTCGGTAATATAGAGACCTAAACCAGAGGATTCTTCGGTATCTGACATATTTTCAGAATAAAAACGATTGCTGAGATTGTCTATATTCTTGATAGGTTTTTTGACTAGATTATCAATTTCCAAAACAAGCCTATTTTCTTCCTTTTTCAAAGAAAGTCGAGCCTTCTCCTTGCCGTGCTTGAGAACATTTCCAAGCAGGTTTTGTATAATTCGATCCAGCAAGTCCTCATCAGTCGTCGTTTTCAATCCTGGTTCAACGTTAAAATCAAGAACAATATGTGATGACTGAAAAACATCGTAATAGGCTAAAGTCTTTTTCGTTATAAAAGTTGATAAATCAAGTTCTTCCAGTTTCGGTTTGACTGCTCCTTCCATCAAATGACGGTATTCGAGGAGAGCCTCCAAACGTTTGGAAACCAAATCCTGATGATGGGCTATTTTATTTAAGGTTTCTGAACTATTATCGGGGTGTTTTATTAGTTGCTGGGTATATCCTGAAGCGATTGTCAAAGGTGTACGAATATCATGAGCGATGTTACTGATTGCCATATCTAGGGTGCGTTTTTCACGCTTCATGATTAGTTGGTTTTGCTCCACTTCTTGAAATAGATTCTCAATTTGGTTATGTAGTCGCAAAATGGTCTTTGAAAAGAAATTTACACCGATCCTCTTCATGCTACCAGAGCGAATCTTTTCTTCGATTTGTCTGCTTAAATCTTTAATTGCTATATGATAGCGAATCAAAGAAATCGCCAAAATAATGTTAGTAAGGAGTAATATTGATATCAAAATGTAATTCATTATTTGTCTCCTTTTAATCGAACACCAACTCCCCAAATGGTTTCGATGTATTCGTGATTCGGATCCAGTTGGTGCAGTTTTTTACGGAGATTGCTTAGATGAGTGTTGAGCGTATTGTCTCCAGGCAGGTAACTTTCTTCCCAAATCAATTCATAGAGTTCTTCTTTGGTGAAGATTTTTTTAGGATGCTGGAGCAACATTTGGAGAATCTGACACTCTTTCTTTGCAAGGCGAATGGTTTCAGTTGCGTTACTTATTTCAAAACTATCAGCATCGAACTGGATATTTTTAAAGTTTTGTACGAAGTTATCAATTTCTCTTCGATTTCCTGACTGATGTTCACTACTTTGGCGTAATTGAACAGTGACTCTGGCAAAGACTTCGTCCAAATCAAAAGGTTTTACTACATAATCATTGGCACCATCTAAGAGATATTGGCTGATGAGCTTTTTATCACCTAAAGCAGTAAGCATGATGACCGGAGTCTGACTAGTTTGTCGAATAGCTTGCAAGACTTGGTCGCCATTTTTCCCAGGGAGCATGATATCTAGCAAGACGAGATCAATGCCACCTTTGTCAAATTGCATGATACCTTCTGTCCCAGAGAATGCTTGAATCACCTCGTGTTCCTCTGCAAGAAGGGTTCTTAAAATTTCCTGGATTTCATTATTATCTTCAATTACAAGTATGCTCGCCATAAACCTCGTCCTTTCTAAAACAATTATAACATGTTTTATTGTGAATTCCAGATACAGAAAAGCTCCTCTCACATTTTAAGCAAGATGGAGCTAATGAGTATTGAATCTACTTAAGCAAATAAGCAATCAAAGTTATAATCCATAGATGAGCTGGGTAGAAAATATAAAAGAAATATTTACTCCAACTAGTTTCTTTTCCTCGCTGTCCATTATACAAGGCCATAAAAGGAAATACGGTGATAAAGAGCCAGTCAGAATTGAAAAGCATCATTTCCAGTGTTTGGTGCCAAGTGTCATAAATTTGAATGGAAGTCACTAACAAGAAGGCCCACAGAAAAGCATAAAGGAGATTTCGCAATCCCTTGCGATTTCGACAAGAGTAACTAATCAAGAGAAATGGTAACATGGTGATGCCACCCTCAGTAAAAAGACTACCGAAAATCAAGAGACCAGCAACTCCAATCCGACGCCACAACTTCTCCTTTTTATCCAACTCTTTTCTGGGAAAACCAAGCCAAAGCATGGTGACACCAATTGCCAAAGTAAAGAAAATATTATTAGTAACCATTACACCCTTAGAGGTAAACAGAGTATTGAGAAGGCTATTTCCAGCAAACATGATAAGCGCCCAACTCCAAAGGCGGATGAGATAGTCTCTCAGGTTTCGAGTATGGATGAATCCTTCCATAGCCATATAGGCAAACCAAACTCCCACACAACGGGTCAAGGCGTGGAAGATACCTTCCCACAGAGGAGAAACGATCCCGGTGATATGAGGGATATGGTCCAGAACCATTACTGCCGCCATCAGATACTTCAACTGCGTCGCATTCCATTTTTTCATAATAAACCTCTTTCTTTTTGATTTACATAGAGTATAGCATACATTTCTACGTATAATCGTACACCCATCTTACATTTAAAAAGCCTATCTTACATTTTTGTAAGACAGGCGTGAATATTAAATGTTTATTATGAAATTTACCTTCTAGTCCGTAATTCGTTGGTACATTTCGGGTCTTCTATCACGAAATAGTCCCCAGTTGAGGCGCTCGCTTGCTCCCTTGTCAAGGTCATAAGTGGCTAACAGAACAGCTTCACCTTGTCTTTCAGCTTTCTCTAAAATAGCTCCTGTTTCATCCGTCATAAAGGACGAACCGTAGAAGTCAAGACTGGAACTTTGTCCACCATTTTCCTCACTAGGAGTGACTTCTTCCAAACCGTAACGATTGGCTACAATGACTGGGACAATATTCGCTGCTGCGTGCCCTTGCATGGTACGTTGCCAGTGACCACAACTATCTGTATCTAAGATAGGCTCTGAACCTATAGCTGTTGGGTAAAAGAGTAATTCTGCCCCATTCAACGCAAGACAGCGCGCTGTTTCAGGGAACCATTGATCCCAACAGATGCCAATCCCAATCTTAGCGTAGCGAGTATCCCAGACCTTGAAACCAGTGTTGCCAGGCGTGAAATAGAACTTTTCTTGATAATAATGGTCATCTGGTATGTGGGTCTTCCGATAAACACCCAGCACCTCTCCATCTGCATCAATGACGGCGATAGAGTTATATAAGACATTGCCATCTTTTTCATAAAAACTAATTGGTAGAACAACTTTTAGTTCCTTAGCAAGCACTTTAAAATGCTGAATGGCTGTATTTTCTATCACCGACTGGGCATACTGGTAGTAGTCATATTGGCGTTCCTGACAGAAATAGGGACGATCAAACAACTCGGGTAAGAGAATGATTTGTGCGCCTTGTTCTGCAGCCTGACGTACTAGACGTTCCGCTGTTTGGATATTCGTTGCCACATCCTTAGCACATTGCATCTGGATCGCTGCAACTCTTACATTTCTCATCTTTTTCTCCTATTCTGGGATTTGTTGGGTGATACAGTGGATATTGCCACCACCTAAGAGAATATCTCTGGCTGGTATTCCGACAACTTTACGGTCTGGGAAACACTTGCTGAGGATATCTAGGGTCACTTGGTCATTGACATCCTCAAACTGGGGAACCAAGACAGACTTGTTGGCAATATAGAAATTGACATAGGAAGCTGCAAGACGTTCACCTGCATAACGCTCCTCTTCCCCTTCTTCATAGATGTAGCCTGGCAAATCCTCTTCGGTTACAACTTGTCGAACTGCAGGGATAGGCAATTTATGAATGGTGAAGGGACGCCCTTTTGCATCTGTTTCTTTTTCTAAAAGCTCTAAATCAGCTGCTGACATGGCATACTGGGGATCATTTTGATCATCAGTCCAAGCCAAGACAAGCTCAGCAGGGCCAACAAAGGCTGCAACATTGTCAACGTGTTCATTGGTTTCGTCCTGATAAATACCATAAGGTAGCCAAATAACTTTTTCAGCGCCAAGATAGTTCAATAATCTTCTCTCGATTTCCTCTTTACTAAGATGGGGATTGCGTCCAGGACTAAGCAAGCAACTTTCAGTCACAAGAATGGTTCCTTGACCATCGCTATGGATTGCTCCGCCTTCCAGTACAAAAGGTTTGGCATCATAGATAGGCATTTCCAAGGACTCAGCAAACCGACTGGCTACCTGGTTATCCTCTTCATAATCTTGATAAAGACCATCTACAGCGCCACCCCAGGCATTAAAAGACCAATCGACTGCCAACTTTTCTCTTTTATCATTGATGAGAATAGTCGGCCCCGTATCACGCGCCCAGGCATCATTAGTAGGAATATCTAGATAAACAACCTTTTCTCCAAGATAGGATTGGGCTTCAGATAGATGGTCCTGCTCCACCAAAAGATAGACTCTTTCCCCTTCTGCTATGGTCTTGATAATTTGGCTAAATGCTTTTTTTGCAGCCTTTCCTTGGAAGGGCCATGAACCTGGTCGAGTCGGCCAGATCATGAGGGTGCCATGATGGGGTTCGTACTCTGCTGGCATACGATAGCCTGCTTTTTTCGGAGTTTCTATCATGATAATCTCCCTTTAAAGTCTTGATAGCCGAAGGTTTTGACTAAGCTGCAGTCACCTTGCTCGTCCATGAGATAGAGACTTGGCAAGCCAATACCGTTAAAGGTATTATTTTTGACAAATGAGTAAATAGCCATGTCTTCAAAATAAAGTCTATCACCAATTTGGATTGGATTTTCAAAACTATAATCTCCAATCACATCACCCGTCAGGCAGGTATTGGAAGAAAGTCTATAGGTATGGGCTTTTTCCTGCGGTTCAAATCCATTTCTCAAAGGTGGACGATAGGGCATCTCAAGTACATCAGGCATATGGCAGGTTGCAGAGGCATCTAAAACCAAGATATCCATACCGTTTTCGACAATATCCAATACTTCAGTGGCTAGATAACCCGCATTGAGCGCAATAGCTTCACCTGGTTCGATATAGACTTCAAGATTGTAAGTATCTCGGATACGCTTGATTTCAGAAATCAGCAAATCCACATCATAGTCTTCTCTCGTTATGTGGTGTCCTCCACCCATATTGAGCCATTTGACCTCATGTAAATAAGGTCCAAACTGTTCTTCTACAGCTTTCAAAGTTGTCTCTAAATCATCTGCCCCCTGCTCACAAAGGGTATGAAAATGAAGCCCATCCACCAAGTCCAGCAAATCACTCGGTATCTTGTCTAGGCTAACTCCAAACCGAGATCCCGGAGCACAAGGGTCATAGAGCGCGTGATTTCCTTGAGTTGAACACTGAGGGTTGAGGCGCAAACCGACACTGATACCAGCCTCTCGGCAACGAGCACCATGTTTACGCAACTGTCTCTCCGAGTTGAAGACGATATGGTCCGTTATCTCCAGCAGTTCCTCCAAGTCTGCATCCTTGAAAGCAGGTGCAAAGACATGGACTTCCCCCGGAAACTCTTCTCTAGCTAACTTAGCTTCATAGAGACCACTAGCCGTCGTACCTGACAGATACTGACTAATCAAGGGATAGGTTTTATAGAGGGAATAGGCCTTTTGGGCAAGCAAAACCTTGCAACCTGCTTCTTCTTGAACATATTGTAGAATGCGACAATTTGCTTCTAACTTGGCCAAATCAATGACGTAAGCTGGTGTGGGTACTTGTTCTAACTTCATTAGTCCACCATTTGCGGATTTTCTACCACAACCCAAGGCAATCCGTACTCATTCAAAGCTTCCATGAATGGATCTGGATCCAACTCTTCAAGGTTGTAAACTCCAGGTTGTTTCCAAGTTCCGTTCATCACTAATTTGGTCCCAATCATGGCTGGAACGCCTGTTGTGTAAGAAATTGCTTGTGAACCAACTTCTGCGTAACATTCCTGATGGTCGCAAACATTGTAGATATAGATAGTCTTTTCAACACCGTCTTTGACACCTGTAAAGATACAGCCGATATTGGTTTTTCCAACTGTACGTGGGCCAAGGCTGGCTGGATCAGGAAGCAAGGCTTTTAAGAATTGAATCGGTACAATGTCCTGTCCATTAAAGTTAATAGCATCCGTACGAAGGAGACCAACGTTTTCCAAGCATTTCATGTGCGTTAGATAAGATTGCCCAAAGGTCATAAAGAAACGAATCCGTTTAACACCTGGAATGTTTTTGGCCAATGATTCGATTTCTTCATGGTGAAGGAGATACATGTCTTTTTGCCCAACCTGAGGGAAATCATACTCACGCTTGATAGACATAGCTTCGACTTCGACCCATTTTCCATCTTCCCAGTAAGAACCTGGCGCAGAAACCTCGCGGAGGTTGATTTCTGGGTTAAAGTTTGTTGCAAATGGATAACCGTGGTCACCACCATTACAGTCTAAAATGTCGATATAGTGGATTTCATCAAAATAGTGTTTGAGAGCATAAGCTGAAAAGACACTGGTCACACCTGGGTCGAAACCAGAACCAAGAAGAGCAGTCAAGCCTGCTTCTTTGAATTTTTCCTGATAAGCCCACTGCCATGAGTAGTCAAAGTAGGCTGTAAAACCAAGTTCCTTGCAGCGTTTTTCATAGATAGCACGCCATTCTGGGTCTTCTGTGTCCTCAGCCTCATAGTTGGCCGTATCGATATAGTGGACACCTGTCGCCAAACATGCGTCCATAATGGTTAAATCTTGATATGGTAGTGCTACGTTCAAAACAGCTTCTGGTTTGTAGCTTTCAATCAAGGCAATGACTTCTTCTACCTTGTCAGCATCAAGAGCAGCCGTCTCAATCTTAGTACTTGTTTTACCTTCCAGTTTAGCCTTCAAGTCATCACATTTTGACTTGGTGCGACTAGCAATCATAATCTCTGTAAAGGTTTCGCTATCTTGGCAAATCTTTGAAATAGCAACTTGGGCAACGCCTCCACATCCGATAACTAATAAACGACTCATTTTTTTCCTTCCTCTTCTTCTAAAATATCCTCAACATACTTAGGCAACATAAAGGCTCCCACGTGTAAGTTTGCAGTGTAGTATTCTGTGAAAAGCTGTCGTTTTTTCCAGCCTTCCTTATTAAAATCTTTAACAGGGTGGTATTTTTTCGATGCAAATCCAAACAACCAATAGCCCGCTGGACTGGTTGGGATGTGCGCCTGATAGACCCGGCTGATTGGAAAGGCTTGATTAACCTTACGGTGCATACTTCGACAAGCAGACTCATCCTCATCAAAGAAAGGACTCCCATGCTGGTAAATCATGATACCATCTTCCTTCAGAGCTCTGTAACTATTGCCGTAAAATTCCTTGGTAAAGAGCCCTTCCGTATGTCCAAATGGATCTGTCGCATCGTTGATGATAATATCGTAATCATCCTCGCAGTTCCGTAAAAAGCGTAGACCATTTTGGTAGTAAATGGTAACACGAGGATCATCTAGCCCTGCAGCAAAGTCTGGGAAATACTCACGACAGACCTCAACCAACATCTCATCGGGTTCTACAATATCGATTTGCTCCAGTTCAGGATAGAGCGTTAATACTTGGGCAACACCGCCGTCGCCACCCCCAATAACCAATACTTTCTTAGGATTAGGATGGACAGCCATGGGTACGTGGACGGTCATTTCATTGTAAACAAAATCATCCGCATCTGAAAATAAGACATGCCCATTTAAGATCAATATCTTTCCAAAAGCTGGTGTATCTAATACCTCTATATCCTGCCACTCACTTTTTCCAGCGTAGAGTTGCTTAGCTGTTCTCAGGGACAGTTTCACATCTGGAGTATGAACTTCAGAAAACCATAAATCCATCTAGTTCTCCTTTCTTTCAATGACATTGATGTGATTGACCTCTGGATCTTCCGTTCCTTGGAGGGAACAACCACGTTCTTTGGCAAATTGGATATAATCTACAATCTCTCGTGTAATCCGTTCACCTGGTGCTAGGATTGGAATCCCTGGAGGATAACACATGACAAATTCCCCACTGACATGTCCAACAGAATCAGCCAAGGTTAAACTTTCTCTTTCTGAATAGAAGGCTTCTTGTGGAGACAGCACTAACTCGGGTTGGATATATTCTCCAGCTATCAAGTCCTTTCCATCTCTTGAGTAGAGTCTCTTGATATCCGCCAAAGCACCGACCAGACGCTCAATGTCTTGGATGCGGTCACCGATGGAAATATAGGCCAAGATATTGCCGATATCACCAAATTCAATTTGAATATCGTATTCATCTCGCAAGAGATCATAAACCTCAATACCGGTTAAGCCAATACCCTGGGTGTAGACTGACAACTTAGTCACGTCAAAATCACAAACGGAAACACCGTCTATTAACTCTTTAGAGTATGCATAGTAGCCACCTATGGCATTGATTTCACGACGAGCATACTCAGACAGCTCAATGACCTTCTCAAAAGACTCTTTACCACGAAGAGCTAAGTTCCGTCGAGAAATATCCAAACTAGACATAAGTAAGTAAGAGGCAGATGTAGACTGGGTCAGGTTGATGATCTGACGAACGTACTCAGGATTCACCTGCTCCCCAATAAGTAAAATGGAGCTTTGGGTCAAACTCCCACCAGACTTATGCATAGAGACCGCCGCCATATCAGCGCCAGCGTCCATAGCAGATAGCGGCAATTTATCTGTAAAATGCAGATGAGCTCCATGGGCTTCATCCACTAAAACAAGCATGCCAGCATCATGAGCCATATCTGTCAATCCCTTAAGATCTGAACAAATCCCATAGTAAGTTGGATTGTTGATGAGGATAGCCTTGGCATCTGGATGTTCCTTTATAGCTTGAGCCACACGGTCATTTTCAAGACCTAAAGCGATGCCGATTTTAGGATCTACACTCATCTCGATATAGATTGGAATGGCGCCACATAGAACCAGTGCATTGATAGCAGATTTGTGGACATTACGCGGCAGAATAATCTTATCTCCAGCCTTGCAGGTAGAAAGAATCATGGTTTGCACGGATGAGGTTGTCCCGCCAATCATGAGAAAGGCATGCGCTGCACCAAAAGCATCCGCTGCTAGTTCTTCTGCATCTCTGATAATCGAAATGGGATGGCCTAGATTATCCAAAGGTTTCATAGAATTGACATCAATGCCAACACATTTTTCTCCTAATAGTTCGACAAGTTCCGGATTTCCCCGCCCACGCTTGTGACCTGGCACATCAAAGGGGACAATCCTTTTCTTGCGTAGCTTGACCAAGGCCTCATAAATTGGGGCTTGGTTTTGATCTAACTTCTTCAAGACAAACTCCTTTACCGTATTTTTAGCACCTCAAGAAGATAAAGGCGACTAAAGGTTGACTTATGAAAAAAGAGCAGGTTTTCACCTGCTCTGCAATCTTCTGACGTGTGTATTTTGGTTTCTGTTGAGTATGTCTGTTCCTGATGTTTCCTAACTCTCTAGTAGCAAATATTACGTACTTTATTGATCGTTTCACAAGATGACGTGTGCTTTCACCACACTAAAAATTTATGAATTAGGACAAGCGTCCTAACATCAACTTATAAAAGTAGGCTTTTAACCCTATCAATAATGTGGCTTTTTAACCACGCTTCGGCATTCAACCCTGCCTGTCCGTAGGCATTTTTTACTCGGGTTTATATTTGCTAGAAAACATCATCTCATTTTCTAAGCCTTATAACTATATCATGTTTATAAGAGCTTGTAAAGGATTTTGTGAAACTTTTTTAAAGAATTTTGTTTTTTTGTTCGTCAAATTCTGTTGAACTATAAAAAGAAATCGCTTTAAAACGTCAAAGAAGTAAGAAAAAAGAAACCACAACCATTAGCTACTTCAATAATCTTAAAATATAACTTGATATTGAAAATCAATTCTTTTCATCAGATTTTATACATATTTCCAGCTAGGTAGTGTGAATCAACTGCTCCAATTCTACTTTTGAAAGCTGGCCTTGATTGTAAAGTTTTCTAAGTAAGTCCTCATCTACGGTAATTGAATAGTAATCCGTCACAAACTCATGAAATCGCTCAAAACTTTCAAAGAAATAGGATAATAACCATTCACCACCGTCCTGCTCTTGGTAGGTATTTTGATGCTCTTGACCGTCATACCAGATAAAGAAGGTTGTTTCATCTTTTTGCTCTTCTGAGTAAAGGTTTTGATACTTTTCATCCAGTTCTTTATAAAATCCGTCTATGATGTCTTGATTCCACTCATCCGCAGCAAATTGACTCAAATTGCTTTCATGATCAAAGCCTTTTATAAGGATCATTTTATCAGTAAATATCACATCTAGAGAATCGCCAGAACCGTTGTCGATAAGGTAACGGATTCCACAGTTTTCCTCAGTCTTAACTATCAATCGAAGCCAGTCATTGTCTGGATCTGTTCGATACTCATCAATGACGAGCAAAGCATCTAAGCGAGTCTTAACCTTGTCCCATTCAATTTTTTCCATCTCTTCAATCCTCCATCTTAAAGTTTAAAGTCTATTATGCTTACAAATTCTATAACCAATTTCTATCTATCCCATCCGACTACATGGTGGAATATTTCCTTCACCAGACAAATCATCAGGTGTTCGATTTTCTAAATGTACATTCATCACGCACCTGACTAACAGTTGGTAAAATTACTTAACAAATAGTCACTAAGACATTTCCCTTGAGATCTAAGATTTTCTTGTAAAAGTCTTTCACTTTTATAAAGCTACTTCGAATGTCATCCTTGATTTCTTCCTCTTCATCAAGATAATCCCAAATATCGGGATACAAATCTGCCTTCTTGCATGTTTCCATGCTAAAGTCTGCCAGAGCCCTATCCATGTCAAAACTTTCTAGAGCTTCTACGATCTCGGCTATCTTGTTTTTTTCAGTATAGGCTATGTATTCAGACACTTCTTCTAAAGGAGTCACTCTCAAGACAGCTTCTCTCAAAGGATCGCCATCCATAAATTCTGAACTACTAAATCCTGTCATAACAAAGAGTAAGGCGTCCCACATTTTGTCAATATCTATCAACGTCTCATTTTCATTAGTAGAATCCTCTACTAAGTCAAACAATTCCTCTTCCTGACGAGAATCTGGCACTATTTGGCTTAATTCATTGTCAGATAGATATTGATAATTAGCAATTATTCCTATAAAGTTTCCTCCTATTCGTTTCTTAGGATAGCACTAATTTTACTAGTTAGCTTTCTTGAAAAGACATAATACTGTTTTTAGACTCTCCTCCTTATTTCAAATCCTCATCTTCCGTCACTTCCCAGACTTCTGACTGGTATCCCTCACCGTCAATATCATAGCGCTGCATATAGCCTAAAAATCGCTCTTTATTATTTGACTTACGAGGCTTGAGGATATTTACAGTCCAGAATCCGATAAGAATGATAACTAAAAGCGCTACTACTGTCTCCATACTGCTTCTCACTTGCCTATCTTAATAACCTTCAACCCACTTTTCATTGTCCATAATGAAAGGCTTAGCTAGACCGTCACCTGTGTAATCAGCATATTTGGTGGATAGATACTTGTAACAGTCTTCCTTGCTCGCAAACTTAATAGCTTGATAAGGCTCTTCAAAAGTTAGTTTCTCTACAAACAAGAAACCATCATCAGCTGAAACTAAAACACCAACGTGTCCGACAAAAAGATACTCTCCGTCCAAATTATCATGCAAGACTACAGACAGCATTCGGGCCTTGTCATTAAATTGAAACTGGGAGAAGAATTTCTCCATCTTCTGCGCGTGAATTTTTACATCTGTCGTTGCTTCTGTCTCCACCCTAGAAAATAGAATATCAAACTCTTCCTTGTCTTTCGCTTCAAACACCTTTCCCTTATTGATAGCATCATTATCCACAAAAAGTAGCTGATCATTCTTTTCAAGTTTTGGGATCGTGACTGAATTTTTTAATAGCGCATAGCTATTGATACGGCAGTTGGTCCCGACAAAGTCACCCTTTTTTTGATTCCAAAGATTGCTGATTTTCTCTACATCGTATTCTGTCTTTGTAAAGGAAGCAAAATCACCACTTAAGCCAGTGGAGCCGACAGTCGCATTATAGTCTGTAACAAGATTGAAAAATGCGTCAACACTATTTGGATCCAAGTGCGCTGATAAGAGAGATTTGACCTCTTCGATACTGACCTGATTATTAAGATTTGTATATGAAGCCGTCCAAGGAACTTTATATGAATTGGTCTGTGTTTGATTTGTAGCTTCAGTCCTCGTATTATTTTGGTGGCAAGCAGCCAATCCAAGTAATAAGGGTAAACACAGTCCCAAGGCTACTACTTTTCTCGTTCGTTTCATGAAATTCTCCTTCTAGACTACAAGTCTCTTTTTCATTTTAAACACCATTCGCTAATCATGCAGCTAGTAATCGTTGACTTAGCTATATTATACTACATAAGTCAAAAAAAGACTGCACGAATCACCCATTCATTACAGTCTTTTTAATCCTATTTTTATTGAATGACAAAACCTTTAGGCAAAATCATCAGTTGCTGGTCCAATTCTTGGCAATGACTGGCTAGCGCTACAGAATCACGGTCTACAAGATAGTTTTCACTTGATTGGTTAAAAATAGCTTGGATTTTTTGTCCATCATAATCCCATGCCAGAGATACCACATCTGGCTTGATTTCTTGCAGACTGTAGGTTCCATGTTGGATTATATCTGAGACACTCTTGCGAAGCTGAATCAATTTCTTCATGAAATGAAGCATCTCATTGCTATCGGAAACACGTTCCCAAGGCATGACACGACGACAATCTGGGTCTGGCCCTCCATCTAATTCTAACTCCGTTCCATAGTAGAAACACGGTGTCCCCCTTTGTAAAAAGAGGCAAGCAAGGGCAGACTTAACGAGTTGAACATCTTCCTTGGCAGTAGTCAAAATGCGCTCCGTATCATGCGAATCCAAAAGATTGAACATCACTTCCGAAATCTGTTGTCTATAGTACATAGATTGGCTATTGATTTCATCGATAAATTGAGGTGTCTTCTTAGTCCCTCGCAAGAAATAATCCTTGATACTGTCAGAGAGAGGATAATTCATAACTGCGTGAAATTCATCGCCATTCAGCCAGGGCTGTGAAGTGTGCCAAACCTCTCCAAGAATATAAAGGTCAGGCTTTTTAGCCAAGACAGCCTTATGGAAATCTCGCCAAAATTGATGGTCTACTTCATTTGCCACATCCAGTCGCCAAGCATCAATATCAAACTCTTCAATCCAGTAGGTCGCAACGCTCAACAAATAGTCCCTCACTTGAGGATTGGCCGTATTGAGCTTGGGCATATAGCTGGCAAAGGCAAAGGTATGGTAAGGGAGCTTTCTTGGATCACCCAGCTTATCCTTGGTCACTGGAAATTCTTGAACATGGAACCAATCTTTGTAAACGGAATCTTCACCATGCTTGAGAACATCCTGCCACTGCGGAGACTGATCCCCGATATGATTGAAAACAGCGTCCAGCATGATTTTCATCCCTCTCTGATGGGCCCCCTCCACCAGTTTACGAAAAGTTTTCTTATCTCCAAAATGATGGTCAATTTCGAAATAATCCGTCGTATTATACTTGTGATTGCTTGGGGATTCAAAAATCGGACAGAGATAAAGTCCTGTGACCCCTAAGTCTTGCAAGTAATCTAGATGATCAATAATGCCTTGTAAATCACCACCAAAGAAATCACTCGTTTTTGGTTTGATAGAGGAATTCCAAGCTAGGGCCCCTTTGGGAGAAATCTCAGGGTTCCCATTAGCAAAACGTTCTGGGAAAATCTGGTACCATACCGTCTTTGCTACCCAGTCAGGAACATGGCAAGCATCAATCTCATGGATATAAGGAATTTTAAATCCATTTCCTTCATAATGAAGATTTTCTAGCGTGTTTTCAACACATCCCTTATCGCCATACAAAATACTCTGACCTTGCTTATCTTTAAGTTCAAAGAGATACTGGAGTCGGGCATAGCCAACTGAAATCTCCACTTGCCAATAATCAAACAAAGCATCAGAAGTTACTTTACTCATTTCCTTACTATCTTCATAACGGTCCTCTATAAAGATAAAAGGATCTCCATAATGCAAGTTGATGGTTTCAATATCATCTTTCTTGGTTCGGATACGAATGTGCATTGTCTTGTCTTTATAAAGATATGCATACTCTGACTCTGGTCTGTGGTAAATGGCTGTTAATTCCATTGTATTTGTCTCCTGATTTACTTGGTTGCATTTAGGACGCAAACGTTTTCATAATTGTGATTCTAGTATACTACTTTCGTATTTTATTTGCAAGGCTTGTCCGTAGTGTCGAGTGGTTTGTTTCTAGAAATAAAAAAGCAGCCAGTCTTACAACTTGCTACTTTTCAAATGATGATTTACAAATGTCTTTCCAGCCACTCAATCTTTTTAAAATCCTTATTGTTATTGTGGTCATTTCGATAGGAATCTTGGGAAGAAGCCTTGTAAATACTTAAATACTGTTCCAAACTTGGAACGCGAAAAGTGATGTCCTCGAGATGAATCAACTCTATATCTGATTCCGAAACCCCTGCAAAATCTGGTAAAGAATCAATACTTCCAAACTCAACACTCACACCATCCTTTTGGAATTCATGCTCATGAATATCTGTTAAGGCGTAGCCTAAGTGTTTCATCACTTTCATTATCTTGTCCCAGTCATAAATTCTGAGATGATCAGGTGCTTCCCAACCTCTAGGGTCACCAGGCACATGAATGTCAATGTCAGACGGCCCCCATTCTTCATTTGAACGGTATTCAAACCCCAAAGACCCCATGAGTGTCGGAGTGATTCCGACTTGGTTTAAATGAGAACAAATTGTTCGAAATTCATCAAATAGAGAATTCATTCCTCCTCCAATCGTTGATATAGAACTTAATTTCGTTGTGAATAATAAAGTAATTTTTACCTTCTACTCTTTCGGCTTTGAAAATACTTCTACTCGCTGTGCTAGGACTTTGATTTCTACAGGTAGGTTATCCGATTTATCGCCGTCAACATCTGACTCCAATTCACTATCTGAAGAGATCTTAATATTACGCGCTCTGATATACTCAATGTTATCATTGCCGACAACATCTCCTTTTAGTAAATCAGGAATGACGGATAATTTTGAGAATATAGAAGCATCTTTTAGAATCAAAATATTGGCATAGCCATCTTTATCTTCTTCAAAGATTTTCTTATCAGCGAAGTAATTTGTCAAGAGAACCAAAACATGACTAGCTTCACCAACATAATTTCCATTTTCTGTCTCAACCTTAATATTAAAGACCTGATCCGTCATGACAGACTTCATGGTATTTACAGCATAGGCAAGGATACCAAATTTTGTCTTGTCCTCAATTTCAACATTGTGAATTGCCTCAGGCAGAGAACCGATACTAAAGATATAGCCAAAATAGTTATCATTTGCTTTACCGATATCAATCTTGTTGGTTAAGTTAAAATCGAGTTCATCTATCGCGCCATCGATGTCTTGATTGATTTCCAAAAGTTTTGTAATGAGGTTACCCGTACCGCCTGGGATAATACCCAACTTAGGAACGTATTCTCTCTCAGCAATACCTGAAATAACTTCATTGACAGTCCCATCTCCACCAAAACATACCACTGCATCATACTGATCACGAGACGCTTCTTCAGCAAAGTGTGTTGCGTCTAAGGCTTTTTCGGTAATTTTTGTTTCCACATGCTCAAAATAATCTTTGGCTTTATTCTCCAGCTTGACCTTATAATCCAAAGCCTTTTCCCCACCAGAGGTAGGGTTGATAATTAACATTGCTTTTTTCATTGATTTTCTCCTTAATATTCGTTTGAAACCTTTATATTTCATTATATGAAACTAAATGTACCCCTATTATACAATGAAAATACAGAAAAGAGAAATCTGACGTACTGGAGATTAATACGCTTTTATTTTCCCATCTAATGACTACATCCTTTAAGGGTTCATCCAAGTAAGAAATGGCCTTATCCTTTATCCAATCAGGAATACCATAAGCTGCCTCTGCCACCAAGTGAGATGGCGTTTCTACTTACAATAGTCTTTTATTTTTTCAGCATATTCAGTCAAAAGATTTTTTGAATAAATTTTTTCATTACTTGAATTTCTAACTTCTTTCCAAAGGATGGAAGCTACTTTTAGTTTATTCGAGTAATTGTGACTATTTTCGTCTGCACAGAAATCCTTTAGAAATTGGTTCCATTGACAAACCGAATGATCATACTTGGCATAATCTGAATTTCCATGATAAACTTTTAGCATATCCTGTATTGTGAAACTCAAATCATTGTCGCTTTTTACTTTTCTCCAAGCAGTCGCCATATCGGCAGTAAATTTAAAGGGCGAAACATCTGTTAAAGTTGAGAAATATTCTCTAAAGTGTGCGTTAAAGGAGAATCCACATTCAAGTAAGGGCGTATCTAAGGTAACGACTTCTACTCGTTTCTTTTTCCTTTTTACTGTTGATTTTTTAATCAATTTCCCCTTAAAGTACTGCTTAATAATATCATTGAGTTCCTGTTTTGTACCTCTATATTCAAGCCCTAATGACTTGCATATCTGTGAAAGTTCATCCCGATACCAATAGTATTTGCTAAACTCATCAAACGATGCGATTTTATCAAACTCAGGTCTGCTCTCTATCAATATAATGCCTCCTTAAAAACAGTTTAGGTTTTCATTTCTAAATAATGGAGTTTTAGTTTCTTTATTCTGAGGATTAGCTACGTTTCGCTAACAAACTCACACACTCAGCGGTTCGGACTTACCGTATCACCCGTGAAAAAACAATCCTCACGAAATAAAGGAAAATCCTTCGTTTTAATATTGTTCCATTCATAAACTGAACCCACAATATCTCCCACAATTGCTCCTAGCATCAGATTCCTCCTTATGACATATCAGATTCATTACACATTTCCAATGGTTCACTCTTTAAAAATGGTGCCACCAAATCAATCCACTCTTGAGGCAGGTAAGCTGACAAATAGCCGTGATTATAGCCCTTTGCTTCATACAAAATCGTATTCGGATGTAGCTGCTGAAATAATTTCGCTGATTCTTTCACACAGTTCAATTCTTTTTCACCATAGATATACAGAACCTGAGCCTTGCTAGCAAAAATCATATTTTTCAGCTTGTAACATCCCATATAGCTTTTGTAAATGGTCACCAATGTTTTGACAGGCGTCCTTGGCAAATCCTCTAAATAATAAACTTTTATTTCCTCTGGATAAGCCAGTTTTGGATAGAGTTTATTCATCATGCTTAACTGAAGTTTGCAAGAGAATTTATTGAACATCAGTTTACCAAATAGAGACACTAGAAAGATGCTGATTTTAGCTAACCTTGGTTGAGGAATACAGAGGCTTCCATCTATGATGGCCTTCTCAGCAATTTCACTGTCTAAAGACAAAAGCTCCATGGCAATTTGACCACCAAGTGAAACACCACCGATTGCAAACAATTTCCCACCACAGTTTGCTTTGATATAGTCTAGAATCTCCAAAGCAGAATCTTCAGTAGAAACATAATCAAGTTGATATTCCTCGCCGTGGCCATTCAAATTGGGTAGAATAATACGGTATTCTTTTGACAAGATTCGTGCTTGACGAAGATAATTCCACCAAGAACTGCCACCACCATGTATCAGTAAAATAGGAGGCAAATTCTTATCACCAAATTCATGGAATTTCATGTTTAAACTCCTTACTGTAGAACTTTCACTAGATAAATACTTGTTAAATCAGTTTGAACAAGCAGTGATGCCTCATCAAATAGAAAAGTCTCTAACATTGATTATCTAGAATGACCACACGTTACTTTCAATAATGGATATCCTGATCTAAATTTTAGAATGTTGTTTCCTTACTAATTCTATTACTCGCCAATATAGTATAAATCAAATAACCAATAAAAATGATAATAAAAATAAGATTAATTTTTAACACAAAATAGAGATTTAACAAATTTGCGAACGCATGAAATAATATACAGTATCCCACAGATTTCGTTTGACGGTAAAGAAGCCCTAAAACAAAACTTAAAAATAATGTATATATAAAAAATAAAATAAAAGGAAATCCTTGATGACTTTCTTCAACTATAAACCATAAAGGCAGATGCCAAATTCCCCAGATTGAACCTACAATCAAATTAGATTGCCAATAAGTATATTTTTTATCAAGTAAAGGTTGTAGTATACCTCTCCATCCTAACTCTTCATGTCCGCCACCAAAAAAAATTAATTGAATAAAGAATAGTGGCATCAGATAAATGGATACTCCGTTTAATTCTAAGGAAGATACAGAGAATAGTATCAAAATTGCTAACAAATGAATAATGAAATAAATTCTACTATTTTCTTTCTTACTAAATACAAAATGTTTAAATTTTATATTATTCCTTTTCAAATAAAAGCCACTTGCAATAGCTGGTCCAAGTGCACCAACTATATGTAATATTCTTCCTATAAATGTCTCTAATCCCAAAATATAAGATTGTGTAAATATGGCAAGAAGCCCCCAAGCTATATAAGTAATTCCAAATGTAAAACAAAGATAATTTTTTAAATTCTTTTTGTCAATTTCTGTCATTTTATCTTCCTAATCCTGATTATTCTATGTATAATATTTTTACTGCTTCTTAGTTGCTCTCGATTATAACTACCTATATTCTATCATAAAAACACAAAAAAGCCTTACAATCAAGGCTTTTCATTATTCATTTCGTCAATACTTTAGTTTCGTAAATTCAGATTAGCATGATTAAAACTAGTCAATTTTCTCTATGATATTTCCAAGTTTATCTAATACAAGACAGGAATGATCATTTAGTGGAATTATGGGAACATTAACGAGTTCTTCAGCTCTATCCTTATTTGCTTTATCATTCCATGAATCATAATGGACACCAATTAAAAACTGACTAAAAAGTCCCAACCCATTTTTAATCTTTATCTGATGATCTGAATTATCATTAGGTGAAACATAGACTTTTTTTCCTAATAATAGGGCTCCTGCAGAAAATCCCATAACTTTTACCCCTTTATTCAGCATACGATCGATATAATTTTTGAACTCCTGATTGACATAAGTAGCTAGATACTTTTCCGTATTTCCACCACCGATAATAATTAGATCAGCATCTAGATAGCTACCAAAATTAATCTGCTCAATGTCCAAGAGTAAGTAATCAGTGTTTAGGTTAGAAAAATGACTTTGGAAAACTTCTGTGTACTTTTTCATATACGGTTGCCAATTTTCTCGATAAACTGTAAAAATGAGTATTCTTTCGATCTTCCTTGATGACACAATTTTATTAACAATCGTATAGTTCTTTATCGGCGGATTTCCACCCATCAAAAAAATTTGTTCGTCCAATCTTTCACACTTCCTAAAGATACATAAATTTTGACCACGTTCTGAAATTATAATATCTTCTTAAAATGAATAATTCTATTTGCCTCCTGAAATCCAATATTGAGATGAAATCTTATAGAATCCTTATTCGTTAAAGTACAGTCACTTGCAAATTCCTTACATCCTTTATTTTTCGCCCATTCCTCACATTTTGTACAGAGATTTTTAGCAATATCCTTTAAACGATATTCCTCGTCGACAATAATCCCTTCTAAAAATCCAACAGGACTATATTTACAACCTTCAACATAATCAAATCTGAGTGAACATAGTGCTAGACCTACAATTGTGTCACCTTTAACTTCAGTAAAGATTGCAGTATTTTTGCCATTCGTATATCTTTTTACTTCATCAAAAGCTTCTTTATCGGTCAATTGGGGCCATAATTGTTTCATTAGTTTAGCCGTTTTTATAGAATCTTTTGTTATTCCATCCATATTGATGTTCCTCCGCAAATTACAAGCAAATGTTTCGAATCACGCTGTTACTTTGTTACTCATTGATTGATACCAATACCATCCACTTCTACTTTTCGACTGTCTCAGATCGGAAGAGCAGAGCCACGCACTCAGCGGTTCGCTGTTACCGTATCGTTTAGTCGTAAACTCCTTACTCTACGACGTCTATCCCATGGGCAGAACATCTGCTCCTACTTCGCTGATGCCTCAGCTTGTACAAGCAGTGATACAGCCTCAACATGGTGCGTTTGTGGAACTCAAAAGGTTCGGGGAGTTCAAAGCTCCAGTGGAGCTTTGAAGCCTTCTTGCCTTAAAATGAAAAAGTTAGAGGATTAACTACGTTTCTCTAACAAGCTTACACACTCGACGTGTGCTGAGAGCTTTCTTCTATACTAATAGACGAAAGGGTGTGAAAATGATTTTTAAATGATACTGTGGAACGGAACAGTAGCCCTAGTATTGACTACTGTCGTTTCTATTCATATTGGCTATTCTAGGACTGAGATGAAAAAATCTATAAATGCTCAGAATAAAATTGAACCCGCAAATCTCCCCAAAACAATGGTGAGTCATGTACTTGTATTATTCCGAAAAAATACACCTCTGGTGCAGTGAGACAAATTGGTGTATCTTATAGTGGCTTCGTAGATGAAAGCTATACTCTACTATCACTCTTTGATGATGTAGAACAAATTGAAAAAGATAATAGACTTCAGACAGCTATTGATGTTGTCAGAGAACAGTTTGGTTTTTTAGCCATACAAAAAGGAACCGTCCTAACTGAAGGTTCCAGAAATATTGAACGCAGTAAACTTATCGGTGGTCATTCCGCGGGTGGATTGGAGGGATTAAAATGAAACAAGAAAAAAATACAGTACAATTTTCAGAAATCCGTAGCAAAGGATGTAATGATATTGAAATGCTTGAAAGATTTTTACATGGAATCGTTGAAACAGCAACTTCAAAACTTCGTCAGAGAAAACTCAAAACAACTGAAATATCGATACGACTAGTACATGCTAAATCTGAAAACCGATTACCATTGGAATTTACATTTAGCATTAAGCCAACAAGCTCATCTGTGATAATCTATACTGAGGTAATCAATCGCTTTAAAGAATGTTACACAGGTGGGGGAATTCAAGGTTTTACGATTCAATTTGATAAAAATACCCTTGCCTCTGCATAGAAAGGATTTGATATGATTGACCGTTCATATTTACCATTTCAATCAGCAAGAGAGTACCAGGATACAAAGATGCAAAAATGGATGGGCTTTTTCCTATCTGAACATGCATCAGCACTCTCTGATGATACAAACAAAGTAACGTACATGTCTGACTTATCACTAGAGAAGAAATTATTACTCCTCAGTCAAGTATACGCCGGGCAGCTACGCACACGCATTCAAGTGATTGAAAAAAACAAGCGTGTTTCCTACACTGGAACAATACCAAGTCTGACCAAAGATTTCATTTTGATAAAAACTACAACAGGTCACATCAATTTGAAATTAAAAGACATTATTAGTATTGAACTTGTCGAGGAGGTGCTCTATGAATCAGCTTGAGTTTCAGCGTAATCACCTACAAATGGACTATTATAGCGAGAGCTACCAAGATTTTGAACGTGACTTCTACCGCTACTCTAACATGAATATTCCATTGACCTTCCTAACTGATGATATCCTAAAAACAATGGCGACTTCACGTAAGAATTACTTTGTCCTCAATAAGGAAAAGTCCAGAGATAACCGCGATCACTTCTTCATATTTGAAGTAAGTACCGTAGATGAGAATCCGCTAATCTATCATTATACATATAAGAAAACTACAATATATTTAGCAGAAAAATAGGAGCAGTTCAATTGACTGTTCCTATTTTTAATATTCATAAAATCTAAAGTCTTTATACTCTTTAACAATGGAGTCGCCAACCAGAACAGACTATACTGACCAGCGACTACCTTAAATTTAATGTTTCAGATTTATTTTCTTATCTCTAATTTCATAAACTACATCTGCTACATTTTCGAGTAATCGTTTATCGTGGGTGATAAACACGATAGTTCCGGTGTACTCCTTCATTAGTATTTCCAAAGCCTCTAAACTTGGTATGTCAAGGAAGTTACTGGGTTCATCCATTATTAGGATGTTATATCTACCCATGAGCATTTTAGCAAGCAACAATTTTATAATTTCTCCACCGCTTAAAACAGATAAACTTTTTCCAATATCGTTCTGTTTGAACCCCATAGATGCTAGCACTGAACGAATTTCTGATATATTGTAGTCACAATCCTTCTGCATAAACTCCATAACATTCTGATTACTGTTGTACTTGTAACCATTCTGTGCAAAGTAACCTATTTTTGCCTTAGGCGAAATAGAAATTCCTTCTTCATGGTTTAAGATCATTTGGATTAAAGTTGTTTTTCCGATTCCATTACCACCAGTTAACGCCACTTTTGCTCCTAACGGAATTTGAAAAGATGCATTTTCAAACAGAGCCTTATCCCCAAATACTTTATTAATTTCTGCACCGACTATAGGGTATGGATTATGGAGCTCCAATGCTTTACTTTGCCTGAAACGAATTCTGCGAATGCCTTCCGGAGCTTCTACTTTTCCTAAGGCCGCAATCCTGTGCTCTAGGGTTTTAGCAGCATTATACATCTTTTTTTCCTTACTTCCTATTGATTTTTGATGAGCTAAACGCCCTCCGTCTTCAGTACTTTTTTTCTTTGAAGAACCTTTTGCCTTCTGTTCTATTTTACGAGCCTGTTTTCGCTTTTCCTCCGCAGCCCTTTCCAATCGGGCACGTTCCGCAATAAATTGTTCGTATTCTGCAGCTTGGCTCTTACGTTCTTCCTCTTTCTGACGAAGATAATCAGAATAGTTTCCCCAATACTCAGTGATTTTGCCATCTTTCAGTTCCCATATTTTATCTACTATTTCATCAAGAAAATAGCGGTCATGGCTAATAACTAACAGTGCACCTGTAAAATATTTTAGCTGTCCTATTAGAAAATCAATTCCTTCACGGTCTAAATGGCTCGTAGGTTCATCCGCTAAAATACCATGAACCTGTGCCGATAAGGCCTGTGCTATTTTAAGCCTTGTTTCTTCACCACCGCTCATAGTCTGTATATTTAATTGCTCAACACCTAGCTTGCCTACAAGTGCAAAATCTTTTTCCTCCTGCAGAGTTACTTCGTCCAACTGGGGAATATAGGCAAGTTCACCCAGACGATTCATTTTACATCCTGGGGGAGTTAATTCTCCTAAAAGTACCCTGAGTAAAGTGCTTTTTCCAGCACCATTTGCTCCTACTAAACCAATACGGTCATAATCATATACTTCTAATTCATTTATATCTAAAACATCGCGTCCTTTGAATTCCACACGAATGTCTTTTGCTTTTAATATTAATTCCATAACATTTCCTCCTGTCTATAATCGCATGCTTTCATTTGCTTGTATGCAGGGAAAACCCTGCGATTTTAGCAGGAAGAGTTACATGAAAATAAGATACATAAATATTCCTCCAATATTGTTTATTTTAAATCTAATTTTCTAACCTCAGTTATCATTTGGCAAACTATAGCAATGCCAATAATTAAAATACCTGATAGTAAAAACCAATGATTTACACCGATTTTATCAGCAAAGAATCCAGAAAGAATTAACCCAATTGGCATAGCAAGTGACATGATACTTCCGATCAAAGAAAATACACGTCCTAAATATTCAGGCTTAATTTTCTCCTGAAAAAGAGCTGTTTGCACACCGCTATAAAATGGCACCGAAAGCCCCATTATTGCACAGCAAACTACGAATATTACAAATCCATTTGGAGGAAGTATTCCCGAAACGGCTAAACTGGTCCCCATTATAAAAAATGAACTTGTTATTAGTAATACATGCTTTTCGAAGCCCCCTAATCTTCCTAATAATAAGCCTCCTGCTAGCATCCCAAATGCAAAGGAAATTTCCGTAATAGAAATATGCACAGGCGTTCCATTAAAGTGTTCCATGCTTATTAAAGGAAATAGTGCATTGATTGGCATATAAACAAAAGTATATAGTGTTCCTAAGAGTAATAAGGCAAACAATCCTTTGTTTTGTCTCAGAACCACAACTCCTTCTTTCATCTCCCTTATGAAATTTGGTTCTAAACTTTGCACTTGATTACCCAGCTTAGGTATACGTACAATTGCTACCGTAATAGATGCAATCACAGCACCCAATACGTCGATGGCAATAATAGCATTTAAATCCCAAACGGAGTATAAGAGTGCTGCAACTGCCGGACTAACAATATAGCTTATAGACTGCAAAGACTGACTATAGCCTGCGCATTTCGTTAGCTGTTCTTCTGGTACTAAAAGTGGTGTAACCGCATTGAGTGCTGGGGTATGAAAAGCTGTTCCAATGCTACGGATAAACAATACTATCATAATCATCCAGACAGGTAGCTCCATACAGAATGCAACAATAGCAAGCACTGCACCAGCTGCTGCGATAATTAAATCGGCACCAATCATTATCTTCTTCCTATCATGACGATCCACTAGCACACCAATGGCAGGTCCCAAAATCGCATAGGGTAAAAAACCTACTAATGAAGCCATAGACAAGACCATCGCAGATCCTGTTTTTTCTGTAAGGTAAAAAATAATCGCCATTTGCAGGATGGCACTAGTGATTAATGATACTGCTTGCCCTGCCCATATTGCATAAAATTTTCGTTTCCAATTGTTGTATTTTTCCATTTATATTATCTCCTGCATATTATTTTGCTTGAATTTCTATTTTGAATAGCATTCTAGGCAATAAAAAATGCAGGCCAAACCCCACAATGTGGCTTTTGGTCTGCATACATACAATTTGGAAACATTCATATTAAAGACATAGTTAAATAAAGGTATAGTTAAATAACCAATATCCTCACCGTAACTAATGAATGCTCAATATCGTATAAATAAGCACAACAAAAAAGCCTATCATCGGGTATAGATTCTGCTTTTTTTATTGCCAGCTTATCTTAAACGCATTGAGGCTGTCATAGTTTCGGTTCCTCCTACATCTTTGTTTATATCAATTTATAGTATAACACAACAAGATGATATGTTCAATATAAAAGTTATGGAATGAGACTCATACTTCCAATTCGATGCCAGATTTAAAGGATATGACGAAGTTTTCTTCATAGACTGTAACGCTCTGGATTATCTTCCTTAGTAGCAAGCGATTAGCTTTCACAAAATCTTCTGTTTGTAGTTTTAAAAATTCATCAGGATTTTCTAACTCAACCTCAAAATATTTCATTTTACATTCCCTCATTTCATTTATTGATAAATTGAGTTTGCAAAAAAGAGTGGACAATTTTTGTCTACTCTTAACCTTTAAAATAGTTTTTTTTAATCGATTTGAAGTTGCCTAAATTATTACTTATTCGGTAAAATGAAGTATTGCTTTCAACAGATTTCCTTCAACTACACTTCACTTGATTCAAACAAGGTGGGTACATTTCTATTCCCACAAACTCCTTGTCAATGGAAACAAACACGTACCCACAGGGTAAATGGAAATAGAAACTGATAATTTCTAGCTATCACTTCTACTCATTCCAAAAATTTTCTCACTCTGATACTTACCCACCATAAAGCAAAAAGCCTTGTAATCAAGGCTTTCATTATCCCTTTCGTTCAAAGGTTTCTAAGCTTTTACGAGCAGAGCGACACACTCAGCGGTTCGCTATCTCCGTTCTGTCTGCGTGCTAGCACTTGTCAATCACGGACAGCTATCGCATGGGCGGAAGTAAATGCTAATCTTCGTCGTTTTACTCCTTGACTAGCAAACTTACCGCCTCAACATGGTGCGTCTGTGGAAACAGATCCACCGGTTGTACTTTCTTCAGTTCATAACCAAACTCTTGGTAGAGTTTGATGTCACGCGCCATGGTTGCGACATTGCAAGAGATATAGGCAATGCGGTCTGCTCCTGTTTGAGCACTTGCCTTGATAAAGCTTTCGGTCAAGCCCTTGCGTGGTGGGTCAACCAAGATAACGGTTGGTTGGATACCTTCCTTGAGCCAGTTCTTCATGGCATTTTCAGCTGTGTCGCAGACATAGTGGGCATTTGTGATATTGTTTAATGTAGCATTCTTCTGGCTATTCTCTACTGCTTCTGGGATAACCTCCACTCCATAGACTTCCTTAACATGTTTCGCAACGGACAATCCAATCGTTCCAATACCAGAATAAGCGTCAATCACCACATCATCTTCTCTTAACTCCGCAAAGTCAATAGCTGTTTGATAAAGTTTCTCTGCCATTTCTGTATTGACCTGGTAAAAGGCTGGCCCAGATATTTGAAAGTCATTTCCCAACATCTGGTCCGTAATATAGTCTTGACCATAAAGAGTCTTCCACTCCTTGCCAAAAATCGCATTGGTATTTCGGTCGTTGATATTTTGCATGACAGACACAATCTCTGGGAACTGCTTGATAAGTTGTTCAATCAATTGCTCCACTCGGAAAATTTTAGGACGTGTAGTCACTAAGATAACCATGATTTGTCCGGAATAGTGCCCGCGACGCACCACAAGATTCCGAATCAAGCCAGACTGTTCCTTTTCATCATAAGGTTTCAAATCATAGCGACGAAGCAAATCTCGAAGAACTACCACAACTTGGTCAATGACAGGATCCTGGATGAAGAAATCTTCAAGGGGCATAAGGTCGTGCGAATTTTTACGGAAAAAACCAGTTTCCAGGACACCATTCACTCGACGAACGGGCACCTGGGCCTTATTTCGATACTTGACAGGATTCTCCATACCAAGTGTTTCAGAAACCTCTACATCTCTAATGCAAGCAATCTTGTAGAGACTGTCTTTGACTTGTTTGGTTTTAAAATTGAGCTGCTCTGGATAGGCAAGATGCCCCAAATCAGCGATACCTGAGCGTAGATAAGCTAGGTCAAGGTCTTGGTTACGATGCGGAGAATGTGTAAGGTATTCTTCAACTTTCCCGTAGCCAATCTTTTTATTGACCTTAAGGACTCGCATGAGGATTTTCTCAGTTGGTAGAGCATTTTCTACAAAGAAAACCAAACCTTCTACCTTAGCAACTCCAGCACCTTCATGGGTCAAATCGACAATTTCAACTTCTACAATATCATTTTTCTTTAGCATATTTTTCACTTTCTATCGGCCGACAAAAAAAGACGGCAACATTTCTGTTACCATCTATTATATCATGAAATGACCTAAGCACCAAAACTCTTGAAAAAGTTGACAATCGCTTGCCAAAGGGAGCTAAAGAAATTGCCCCCGTCTTCTAGCGCTTTATTGGCATCAAAGTTGAGGTTGATATTTTTAAAGCTATCTCCAGCTTGAGAGACAATGCTTTCCTTGAGGTCATTTAGGGTTTTAGTGAAATCAGCATTGTTCAAAATGTCACTCTTTGAGAGGTTAAGTGCAAAATTGATGATGATATTGACCTGGTTTCCTGTTATAACCTGATCGAGTTTGTAGTTTTTTAGCGTGTCTTCAACGATTTTGCGGACATCTTTTTCTGTCAGATTGCCTTTGGCTTCTTTTGCCTTTGCGATTCCAGCCTTGATATCTGCCAAAGCAACATTGAGTTTATTAGCATCGTAGCCTGATTTGTCCTTGTTTTCAGCATTGATATCAGATAAGGCTTTTAACTCTTCTTGAGCCAAGTCTTTATTGGCTTGTGGTACTTTAGCACCATTGGCCTCTAACGAGTAGTAAATCCCTGCTAGGGCACTCTCACCAGTAACGGGAATAGGAGCTGCAACTGTGATTTTTGCATGCTCCACTCCCAGCGTCACTGCTGCGTTACGGTACATATCCTGCGTCACCTTGGTGATATTTTCAGGCGTTTCAATCTTGACTTCTAGAGGTGACTTGTCACCTAGTTTTTGAATCTTGGCTGATGAATAGAGCTGTAGGCTAGCATCATTAGCCACATTCATAATTTTCGAATAGATATCCGGTGTCATTGTTTTGATATCTTTGGTGTCTTTTGAAGCGTCATAGCCAAGTTTGCTAAGAGTTTGATTTTTCTGGTCTTCAGATAGAGAAGAACCTAGAACATATTCAGGTTGTACATAGGTTTCATCGATTACTTTTTGAACATCGGTTGCTGCGTGGACACTCGTCATAGCTGTTGCGGCCCACAATACTGCAGCACTTGTTAGAAAGAATTTCTTTCTCATGGGATATTCCCTCCTTTACCTTTCTAGGGTAATAAAACAATCTTAAAGAAAACTTATAGTGAAAAACACCTGGTCAAACCAGATGTTTAGAAGAAATTAAAGAATTTCATGATATAGAGATTAAAGCGAACCTGTCTCGAGTAGTAATAATTTCCACCATTTTCATAGAGTTCGGCTCCGTGAAAGATAGAAATAGGGTTGATATAGGTGTAGGTCTTTCCAGTAGTATTGCCAAGGATTGGAGCGACCGTTTCTCGGGAGTAACGTTTGGCTAGTGCCAGAGTATTTTCCTTGCCATTCTGAGCGATAAAGTCGATATAGGCAGGCCCAAAATTATAGGCTTGAACGGCGGTCCAGACATCTACTCCTTTGCTCTGTGCCAAATAGAGGTTATCTGTTAGTGTCTGTATCCCTTGGCGAATACTAGAGGCATCGTCTTTGATGGTATTGGTAGCGCCACTAGCAGACTCACTAGACTGCATGACATCCCGCTCTTTTCCCTTAGTTTCGGTATAAATCATGGCGAGCACCAACTCTTCATTGGCTGGAGTATCTCTTTCGCTCAAGATTTCTCGCACCATGGGTTGGTAGGTCATGACTTGTTTAACATCCTGGTGGATATGATAAGCTTTGTATCCTGCGAAAAGGAAGACTGCTAGCACAAGCACTCTTCTTATAAATTTAAACATTATTTACTTTGAATATCCTCGATATTTTTGATTAAGATAGAATAGGTTCCATTGTCATTTTGGATAAACTCAACAGACTCGGCGTCTTGATAGACGTTATTAGGAACGATGAGTTCAATTCCATTTGACAAGGAAAGCTTTTGGTTTTCAAATTTCTTGAGCTGACGACTGGCATCAATTTCATCAAACTGGACTGGTTCTGGTACGGCTTCCTTGACCTGGTCGATAAAGCTCAAACGAGCTGTCAGATTGTTGTCAAAAAGGTCATTAGCCAATTTCTCAGGAGACAGTTCGTTGCTTTCTTCAAGATTGTTGAAAATCGCTGATTTGACCTTGGATTGGAATTGAAAATCATCTGTGTTAAAGGACTCTGCAATTCTCTGAGCCGTTTTTTCCAATTCCTTGATGGATTTCTTTGGTGAAATCTTGGGAGCAACAGCTAGGAGATTTTCTGAAAAATAATTCAAGAAAGTCCCATTGTACTTGATGCGTTTTTCGATGAGATGATACTTGCGACTTTGAAGATTGACCACCAAGGCCTCGTCAGCTCCCGTTCCAAATCCAGGAAGGTTATTCTGAGTTAGCTTGATTGGATTATCAACTTCTCCACCGAGGTGGGTCAAGGTCTCACGTAGAGCAATTCGCAAGAAAGCGAAATGTTCAACGCCTTCTTTAGAAAACTGAACAAAAACCAAGTCATTGGTCTTGAGATTTTCAGAAATGCTAAACTCCTCTTTCCAGAGATTAGCCAGTGTTACTGATGTCTCCAATAAATCGTCCGTGATGTGATTGAAGAAGGGATTTTCTTCTTCGAAAATCCCAGTCTTAGCTTCATCTGAATACACGCGTTCGATTTTTTTGCGTAGGTATTCCTCGATTTTTGGAGTGATATTGAGAAACTTATCCGCTAGAAACAACTCAGTATCGTCTGGGCTGAACTGATGGATAATAGCTTTCTTAATATAAATGTCCATAAAAGTATTAGTCCTCGTATAGTGGGAAGGCATTTGTTAATGCTTTGACTTCACTTCTCACTTCTTCTAAGACAGCCTCATTTTCTGCATTTTTAAGAGTTTTAATGATAAGTTCAGCCACTTTACGGCTTTCTTCTTCACCAAATCCACGTGCAGTGATGGCTGCTGCTCCGATACGAATCCCACTTGTCTTGAATGGTGACAAGGTTTCGTATGGAATTGAGTTTTTATTTAGGGTAATATTAACCTCATCCAGCAAGTTTTGAGCAACTTTTCCGTTTTCTACAACCTTAGTCACATCCACTAGGAAGAGGTGATTTTCAGTACCACCTGAGATGATACGGAAATCAGGATCTTGCAAGAAGACTTCAACCATAGCCTTGCTGTTTTTGATGACATTAGCAGCATATTCCTTGAAGGCTGGATCCAAAACTTCTTTGAAGGAAACCGCCTTAGCAGCGACAACATGCTCCAAAGGACCACCTTGAATACCAGGGAAAATAGCTGAGTTGATTTTCTTAGCTAGGTCCTCATCATTTGTCAAAATCAAACCACCACGCGGTCCACGAAGGGTTTTGTGGGTCGTTGTTGTAGTGATATGAGCGTATGGCACTGGGCTTGGGTGAAGTCCGGCTGCCACCAAACCAGCGATATGGGCCATATCGACCATAAGCTTAGCCCCAACAGCATCTGCGATTTCACGGAATTTTGAGAAGTCGATAATTTGAGAATAGGCTGAAGCACCCGCTACGATTAGTTTTGGTTTTACTTCTTGGGCTTGTTTCAAGATAGCATCAAAGTCCAAGAGTTCTGTTTCAGGATCCACACTATAAGAAACAAAGTTGTAGGTTTGACCAGAGAAGCTAACTGGAGCTCCGTGGGTCAAGTGTCCACCTGCTGCCAAATCCATCCCCATAACGGTATCACCTGGCTCAATCAAGGCCATGTAAGCCGCACAGTTGGCTTGGCTTCCTGAGTGAGGTTGGACATTGGCGAATTTAGCACCGAAAATTTCTTTTGCACGTTCAATAGCTAAAGTTTCTACCACGTCTACTACATCAGTTCCACCATAATAACGGCGTCCTGGGTAACCCTCGGCATATTTGTTTGTCAAGATAGACCCTTGAGCTGCCATAACAGCCTTGGAAACAACGTTTTCCGAAGCAATCAACTCGATATTGTTTTGTTGGCGTTCTTCTTCTTTGGCAATAGCATTCCATAGATCAGCATCGTATGCTTTAAAATCGTCTTTATCAAAAATCATAGGTCTTCTCCTTTATAGTGTGACTGGTCCTTTAGTTTAAGAAATTATACTAAAAGATGCGAATAAACCGTTTCTGCACTTTATCACAAGTATAACCAACTTTTTCATAAAATGCATGAGCTCCCAGACGATGATCAGCAGAGTTTAAGCGGATAAACCCATAACCCCGTCTTTTTGCTTCTTGATCCAACCCTTGCAGTAAGCTTTTACCGATACCTCGTCCTTGTGCTTGAGGCGAAACTGCTAAGCCTAAAATATTAAATCCTGCTTTGGAATAGAGGGATTCATAAACTTCAGCATGGACATATCCAAGTAGGACATGGCTGACCTCATCCTCATAGCCAAGTAGGAAATGATGAGAATCCTGAGACAGTCTAGCTAGTTGACTAGCTGTGTCCTCTGGACTAAAAGAATAGCCCAAAGCCTCTTGGTTAATCTCACATATAGCATTCACATCTGTTTCTTGCAAATCTCTTAGCATCTCATTCCTCCTCAAAAGAAATCTCTGGCAACTGTGCAAGAATATCTTCTCGCTTAATCGCCCCCTGGCGTAAGATTTTCACCTTGTCTCCAGACAAATCCAAAATCGTCGAATCCTGTCCAGTTAGAAAAGCGTCGTCCTCCAGCCCCAAAACCTCTTGGTCAAAATCCTCTAGAATTTGAGCAAAGGTCACGCCACTCGCCTGACCCGAGATATTGGCAGACGGCCCAATCAAAGGACCTGTCTCTCGAATCAAATCAAGTGTAATGGGGTGACTCGGCATCCGAAATCCGACAGTTGCAAGACCAGAGTTGACCCAATAGGGAACTCGGTCATTGGCTTCGAGGATAATGGTCAAGGGACCCGGTAAAAAGGCCTCTACAAGCTTTTGTAGATAAGTTGGCTGATTCTTTGAAAAGTGCAAGATGTCCTCTAGAAAAGCGACATTAAGATTGAGTGCCTTATCTCTAGGACGACGTTTGAGTTTGTAAACATGGTCGACAGCTTTTTTGTCTAAGGCCTTAGCAAAGAGACCATAAACTGTCTCTGTAGGCAAAACAACAGCCCCGCCCTTTTCTAACTCTTGTCTAATCCTGTCCATCATCAACTACAACCATCCTATCTTGACCAAATTGGTCCTTGAGTGTTCGTATTCGTTTTTCAGGAAGATATTTCCTAAAAAGCGCAGGAACACTTTGACCTTGCTTGTATCCAATTTCAAGGTAAATCTTACCACCATCTGTGAGATAGTCTTTTGCATCTTCCGCAATTCTGCGATAAATAGCTAGGCCATCCTCATCTGCAAAGAGAGCTAGATGAGGTTCTGAATGCAAAACATTCAAACCGACCTCTGACTCATCTTCACGAGAGATATAGGGTGGATTGGATACAATTATATCATATTTTTCAGAAATTTCTGCAAAACAATCAGATTTTTTAAAAAATATATTAAGATTTTGATTGCTAGCATTCTCTGATGCAAGCTCTAAGGCATCTTGGGAAATATCTGCTGCTGTCACTGACCAATCTGGTCTGTTTTTAGCTAATCCAAGAGCTATGGCTCCACTTCCAGTCCCGATATCTAGGACCTTAAGATTTTCCTCAGGATTTTCAGCTAGGATAAGTTCCACCAACTCTTCTGTTTCTGGACGAGGAATCAAAACCCGCTCATCCACTTTTAACTGCATCCCAAAGAAATCTGCGTGACCAATGATATACTGAGCTGGTTTATGGGACGCTAACTTCTGGAAAATTTCTTCTACAAATTGTTTTTCGGCCTCTGTTACCTCTTGCTGGAGGGCAAAGACAAAGTCTGTAAAAGAGAGATTTTTGAGGCTACGATAGACAAAAGAGAGGCTTTCTGCTTCCTCTCCTTGTCTTATCAACTCTTCTTCAAAATCTGAAAATAATTGAGCTAATTTCATTATTTGTTTAATTCTTCTAATTTTTGTGTTTGGTCATAAAGAACCAAGGCATCCACAACTTCATCCAATTTACCAGATAAAATGGTATCTAGTTTTTGGAGGGTCAAGCCAATACGGTGGTCTGTGACACGGTTTTGTGGAAAGTTATAAGTACGAATCCGTTCTGAACGGTCACCAGTACCGATTGTTGACTTACGTTCAGCGTCTTGTTCATCCTGAGCAATTTGTGCAAAGTGGTCAGCAACACGCGCACGGATGATTTTCATGGCTTTCTCACGGTTCTTCTGCTGGGTACGTTCTTCCTGCATTTCAACCTTGATATTGGTTGGCAAGTGAACGATACGAACGGCAGTCGCAACCTTATTGACATTCTGTCCACCAGCACCAGATGCGTGGTAGATATCAACACGAAGGTCTTTTGGATCAATATCGTATTCTACTTCTTCCACTTCAGGCATGACAAGAACTGTGGCAGTTGATGTATGGACACGGCCTTGGCTTTCTGTCACAGGGACACGTTGCACACGGTGGGCACCAGACTCATATTTGAGTTTAGAGTATACAGACTGACCTGAAACCATAGCAACCACTTCCTTGAAACCACCGACACCATTCATAGAAGCTTCCATGACTTCAAAGCGCCAGCCTTGGGCTTCCGCATACTTTTGGTACATAGTTAGAAGGTCTCCGGCGAAAAGTGCCGCTTCGTCACCACCAGCCGCTCCACGGATTTCAAGGATGATGTTCTTGTCGTCATTAGGATCTTTTGGAAGGAGCAAAATTTTCAATTTTTCTTCATACTCTTCTTTTTCAACCTTGGCATCTTTGAGCTCTTGCTTGGCCATTTCTTCCAAGTCCGCATCTCCACCTGATTCCTTAATCATTTCTTCAGCATCGACGATGTTTTGAAGGACTTGTTTGTACTCACGGTAGGCTGTTACTGTGTCACGAGTTGAAGCCTCTTCTTTTGAAAGCTCCATGAAACGTTTGGTGTCTGAAACGACATCAGGGTCACTCAGCAATTCTCCTAATTCTTCATATCGGTCTTCTACAGCTTGTAGTTGATCATAGATGTTCATTTTTTCTCCTTATTTCTCAATTGTTAAATCATAGATTGCTACTACTTCGTTCTCAAATATTTCCCCAGTTTCTTTAAATCCATAACTGAGGTAACAAGATCTTGCATGTTCATTTTCTGGATCATAAGACAACCAAAGTTTATTGCCTAAACCTGCTGGCGCTGTCCGAACATAGTCCAGCACTTTATCCATAATTGGTTTAAAATATCCTTGATTTTGAAAATTCTTATCAATCATAAAACGAAATAGTAAATAATTTTTACTACTAATTCCGATCTTTTTATCATAAGCTATCATCACAAAACCTATAATTGCATTATTATCATAAACTGCCAATGGAGCTACAAAATCTCCATTTTTAGTATAGACATATGCTTCAGCTAAACTAATTGCGTTGGTTGCAATGAATTGTTTTTGATATTCCTTGACATCCAAATTCAAAACATCAAAATAATTTCCCATTGTAACATCTCTTAGTTCAATTGTCATAGTTTTGCTCCTTATTAGATACTATCATTGGCGCAAAATAATGTTTACGGCAGACTGAGATATAGGTTTCATTTCCACCGATCTGAATTTGTTCGCCATCATAGACTGGTACACCATCGTGCGTGCGCAACACCATGGTCGCCTTTTTCTTACAATACTGACAGATGGTCTTGATTTCGTCAATCTTGTCTGCTAAGAGCAAGAGGTATTTTGAACCTTCGAACAATTCATTGCGAAAGTCATTCTTCAAACCAAAAGCCATGACAGGTATGTCTAACTCATCAACAACACGAGCTAGGTCGTAAACATGGTGACGCTTGAGAAACTGGGCCTCATCGACTAGCACACAGTATGGTTTCTCAGGTAAGTCTCGGATATAGCCGAAGATATCCGTCGTTTCCTCAATCGCAATGGCTGAGCGTTTCATGCCGATTCGGCTCGACACATAGCCAACACCGTCACGCGTATCCAGAGCAGAAGTCATAATCACAACTCCCTTTCCTTGCTCCTCGTAGTTATAGGCCACCTTGAGAATCTCAATCGTCTTACCAGAGTTCATGGTCCCATAACGATAATACAACTGTGCCATGCTATTATTTCACGTCCATTTCTAAATTTTTGCTACATTCTAGTATATCATAATTTTCTGAAGCTTTAAACGGCAAAATGTGGTAAAATAGAAGAAATCAAAAACTAGTGGAGGAAGCTATTATGCCATTTGTACGCATCGATTTATTTGAAGGTCGCACGCTCGAGCAAAAGAAAGCTCTTGCTAAGGAAGTAACGGAAGCTGTTGTCCGCAACACTGGAGCCCCTCAATCAGCCGTTCATGTCATCATCAACGACATGCCAGAAGGAACCTACTTCCCTCAAGGGGAAATGCGCACCAAATAAACCAGCTTAAGCAGAATTGCTTAGGCTTTTTCAATCTCCAAGTAGCATCCATTGAAGAAATAGTCTAATTTTGTTACAATTTGAAGAGATGCTTGGATACCTATCCTAAGAAAAGAAATACAAAAGGAATTAGTATGATTACACGTGAATTTGATACCATCGCTGCTATCTCTACTCCACTAGGTGAAGGAGCCATTGGTATTGTCCGCTTGAGCGGAACTGACAGTTTTGCCATTGCGCAAAAGATTTTTAAAGGAAAAGACTTGAGCAAGGTTGCAAGCCATACCCTCAACTACGGTCACATTATTGACCCGCAGACAGGGAAGGTCATGGACGAAGTTATGGTTGGAGCAATGAAGTCTCCAAAGACCTTCACTCGTGAGGATATTATCGAGATTAACACTCACGGTGGGATTGCGGTGACCAATGAGATTCTCCAACTAGCTATCCGTGAAGGAGCTCGGTTGGCAGAACCTGGTGAATTTACCAAACGCGCCTTTCTAAACGGTCGCGTGGACTTGACACAGGCTGAGGCAGTGATGGACATCATCCGTGCTAAGACAGATAAGGCCATGAATATTGCAGTCAAACAATTGGACGGTTCTCTTTCTGACCTCATTAATAATACTCGCCAAGAAATCCTCAATACACTTGCCCAAGTTGAGGTCAATATCGACTATCCTGAGTATGACGATGTTGAGGAAGCCACTACTGCAGTCGTCCGTGAGAAAACTATGGAGTTTGAGCAATTGCTAACCAATCTCCTTAAAACAGCTCGTCGCGGTAAGATACTTCGTGAGGGAATTTCAACTGCCATCATCGGACGCCCCAACGTTGGTAAATCCAGCCTCCTCAACAATCTCCTTCGTGAGGACAAGGCCATCGTTACAGATATCGCTGGTACTACCCGTGATGTCATCGAAGAATACGTCAACATCAACGGTGTACCTCTCAAATTGATTGATACAGCCGGTATCCGGGAAACAGATGATATCGTGGAACAAATCGGTGTCGAACGTTCTAGAAAAGCCCTCAAGGAAGCTGACTTGGTACTACTAGTACTAAATGCCAGTGAACCACTGACCGCCCAAGATCGCCAACTCTTAGAAATCAGCCAAGATACCAACCGCATTATTCTACTTAATAAAACTGATCTGCCTGAAGCGATTGAAACTTCGGAACTACCTGAAGATGTCATCCGTATTTCAGTTCTTAAAAACCAAAACATTGATAAGATTGAGGATAGAATCAACGACCTCTTCTTTGAAAATGCTGGTTTGGTCGAGCAAGATGCTACTTACCTATCTAATGCCCGTCATATTTCCTTGATTGAGAAGGCCGTTGAAAGCCTACAAGCAGTTAATGAAGGGCTGGAACTGGGGATGCCAGTTGATTTGCTTCAAGTTGACTTGACCCGTACTTGGGAAATTCTCGGTGAAATCACTGGAGATGCCGCACCTGATGAACTCATCACCCAACTCTTTAGCCAATTCTGTTTAGGAAAATAAGCAAAATCCATGATCGTTCTTGCGGTCATGGATTTTATTGTCTTTATTAGTAATCTGGTCTAAGGACACCTGTTACGGTTGCCTTAGTCGCTTCGTAGTCGCCATCTACGACAACTTTGATAATGCGTTTGGCATCTTCTTCTGGTGCTGGAACAAGAGGTAGACGAGTTGGTCCAGCTTCAAATCCCATATAGTTCAAAACTGCCTTAACTGGAGCAGGACTTGGATAAGAGAAGAGGGCATTGACCTTAGGAATGAATTTACGCTGAATAGCTGCAGCTTTCTTCATGTCGCTTTCTGCAATGGCAGTAAACATTTCGTGCATTTCGTCCCCATTTGTATGAGAGGCAACAGAAATAACCCCGTCCGCACCAAGGTTCATGGCATGGAAAGCATCTCCGTCCTCACCAGTATAGACCAAGAACTCTTCTGTCTTGTGTTCAATCAAGTAAGCCATATTAGCCAAGCTGGTACATTCTTTAACACCGATAATATTTGGGTGGTCTGCCAAACGAAGCATAGTTTCTGGAGTCAATTCGACAACCACGCGCCCTGGAATGTTATAAATGATAATAGGTAAATCTGATGCATCTGCAATAGCTTTAAAGTGCTGGTACATCCCTTCTTGAGAAGGTTTGTTGTAGTATGGTACGATAGCAAGTCCAGCAGCGAAGCCACCAAAGTCTGCGACTTCTTTGACAAATTCAATCGAGTCACGTGTATCATTGGTACCTACTCCCGCAATCAAAGGAACGCGTCCATTGACAATCTTTTGTACAGCCGCAAAGAGTTCCAACTCTTCATCGTGAGTCAAAGTTGGACTCTCAGCAGTCGTTCCAGCTAGAAGAATTCCATCTGTATGATGGGCCAACAAATGCTCAATCAAGGCTGGAATAGCATCAAAGTTGATGGAACCATCTTCATGGAAAGGGGTAATAAAGGCCGTGATGATTTTACACTCTTTTAAATCTTGATAAGACATGAGAAACACCTCTCTATTTCAAAGAAGGAGTTCATCTGAACTCCTAAACGATATGACTATTTTAATTCAAATTTCAACTCCGCTGTTGGACGAACCAATCCACGCTCATGAAGCGTTTCTGCGATTTGAACTGAGTTCCAAGCAGCACCTTTGAGGAGGTTATCTGAAACAACCCACATGTGGATTCCTTTTTCGGCATCCAAGTCTTTACGGATACGACCGACAAAGGTATCACGTGAGCCAACAGCGTTGATAGCTTGAGGATAGATTTGATGAGCTACATCATCTTCAAGAACAGCACCTGGGAAGGCTGCGATAGCTGCTTTCACTTCTTCGATTGGGGCTACTTCTTTTGTTTCGATATAAACTGACTCAGAGTGAGCTGACAAGACTGGAATACGAACACATGTTGCAGACACTGCAATGCTATCATCTTCCATGATTTTCTTCGTTTCCTTGGTCATCTTCATCTCTTCGTAAGTGTAATCATTGTCAGTAAAGACATCGATTTGCGGAAGAGCGTTAAAGGCGATAGGATAGTGTTTCTTATCACCACCTGAAGGCAAGATTTCCGCATGCAAATCACGTGGATTCACACCATCATTCAAGACTTCACGAAGTTCACGTTGTGTTTCAAGAATCGCTCCCATACCAGCACCTGAGACCGCTTGGTAAGTTGAAACGATGATACGGTCCAAGCCCCATTTTTGACGAACAGGCTCAAGAGCCACCATCATTTGGATTGTTGAACAGTTAGGGCAGGCAATGATTCCGTTGTGGGCATCAAGTGCATGAGCGTTGACCTCTGGGACAACCAATGGTACATCTGGATTTTGACGGAAATAAGATGTATTATCCACTACTACCGCACCAGCCTTAACTGCGTAGGGAGCATACTTAGCAGATGTCGAACCACCAGCTGAGAAGAGTGCAATATCAACACCCTCAAAGGCTGTTTCAGTTGTTTCCTCAATCGTAATATCTTGATCTTTAAATTTCAAAGTCTTACCAGCTGAACGTGCAGAAGCAAGGTAACGAATTTTATCAATAGGAAGTGATGATTCTTCCAACATTTTTATCATTTGAGCTCCGACAGCACCTGTCGCGCCGACTACAGCAACTGTATATCCCATAAATAACCTCTTTCGGAATTTTCTAAAAATTTCTATAATAGATGTATTATACTACTTTTTCCAGAAATTGAAAAGCATTTTTGGGTTATATTTTCTGAAAATTAAAAATCCCTAGTCATTGACCAGGGACTAAGAGGCATCTTCATGTGATGAGCAGGTTCACACAACTCATCAAGGTCCGCTCCTGCGTTATGACCTCCTTATGCTCAATAGCAGTCCGAAGACTGCCTATCGACTCATCGCATCTACTATTCTACTAGATAGAGTCACTTTTGTCAACAGCCAAAACTCTTTGCTTCATTTATACAGGTGCATAAGAAATATCTTTGAAAAATTTGGGGCAGACATAACAAAAACCCTTGTAAATAAGGGTTTTTGTATCTATTTAATGCTAATTGCCGGGATTGAACCGGCGACCTCATCCTTACCATGGATGCGCTCTGCCAACTGAGCTAAATCAGCTTACCTAAAAAGTATACTATAGTTCTATGTTCTTGTCAAGCGCTCTCTTTTAATTTTATGGAATGAAAAAAGCTAGATTTAGCAAGAATCTAGCTTATAAACTTCTTATTTTGTTAGATCGATTCGCTGTCCCAATTTACCAATCAAAATCGCTCCCACTATAAGTGATGCAAACTCACCAATTCCAGTAGAGAACCATGTGAAGAAGAAGGGAGCTTCTGTCAAGATATGGAGTTCAGCTGCAATGGTAATCATTGAAATGGAGAAGAGGATTGAAAAGAAGAAATGATCTTTTCGAATCAATCCGTTAAAGAGGTAATCTTTGCTGTATTTTGCAAAGAGCAATACCCCTAGACTAAGGAAAACTAGGGTAGAACCTCCACCGACAAAGACATCTATTAGGCCAAAACTACTAAATAAATTAGCAATCATACATCCAATTGTCACACCGATGATATATTTAGGGTTGTAAAAGGCCAAGAAATTCAACATTTCTGAAATACGGAACTGATACGCCCCAAAACTAAGAACATTGATTGGTGGCGTAATAGTCAAAACTACATAGATCGCAGCAACGATAGCGATGTCTGCCATGTCACGAACAGTTAATTTTTTCATGTTTTCTCCTTTAGCGGTTTCCCGCGTAAAATATGCTTGGTGAAAGAAGCTAAGCACCAAGGGTTGAGGTTATCAACCTTACCAGTATAGCACAATATATGACTTTATGCTATACTAAAATCATGAAAAATCAAATAAAAGCTTTCTTTGATAATGAAATCCTTGCCTATCTTTTTTTTGGTGGCGCTACTACTCTGGTTTCTATTGTATCACGTTTGGTTATTTACCATATCAGCCACCAGGAAATCCTCGCAACTGCCCTCGCAAATATTATCGGGATTCTCTTTGCCTTTCTCACAAATGATACAATCGTCTTTAAACAAGAGAGAAGGAATTGGCCAACCCGCCTGGCTAAGTTTTTCTTAGCTCGTCTTTCTACTCTTGGTCTTGACGTTCTTTTAACTTATATCTTTGTTACAACTTTCCCTGATATTATTGGCCAGTTTGTCGAATTTAATATAGATAGGGTTAATACGATTGAAACTATTCTAGCACAAATCTTGATCATCATTTTAAACTATATTTTCAGTAAAATCTATATTTTTAAAGGGAACAACTGACCACTTTGAGCGTTCAAGTTGCTTTTTGTCACAATTTAGGATATAATAAATTAGAAAATTAGGAAAGGAATTTATGAAAATGTTAAAGGATCTTAAAGAATTCTTGCTTCGTGGTAATGTCGTTGACCTCGCTGTCGGTGTCATCATTGCCTCTGCATTTGGTGCTATCGTTACTTCATTTGTTAATGACATCATCACTCCACTTCTATTGAACCCAGCTTTGGAAGCTGCGAAAGTACAAAACATCGCTGAGCTTGCATGGAATGGTGTTACATATGGTAAATTCTTAAGCGCTGTTATCAACTTCCTTGTTGTGGGTACAGTTCTCTTCTTCGTTATCAAAGGTATTGAAAAAGCTCAAAACCTTCGTAAGAAAGAGGAAGTGGTTGAGGAAGCACCTGCTGCTCCAACTGAACTTGAAGTTCTTCAAGAAATCAAAGCTCTTCTTGAGAAAAAATAAAACAAATAAAGGATCTAGCTTAAAGCTAAATCCTTTTTTCTTTACTCTTTTGGTAACTTCCCAGCCTTTTCGAGCATTTTCTTAATCAAGTAAGGCATCTTCACATTTTCACGACCTTTTTTCTCAATGAGCTTTTTCACAAATTCTGGCATCTGAAGGTCGTTTGTCTCCTCCATAATATCCTTAGTGGTTGCTGAAGGCGCTAACTCATCAAAGGTTTCTTCTTCTGGGAGAAAAGCTTTGAATTCTTTGTTTTCGTTGGCTCTTACAGTAGCAACTAAAGCATCAATTAAACGGCTATCCGTATTGGGCATAGGTGGACGATGGTAGGTGACACCTAATTCTTGACACAACTCATAACATTCTACATCGTTGTCAAACAAGACTTCGATGTGCTCACTGATAAAACTAATCGGGACAAAAATATAATGCTCGGGATGTTGCTTTTGTTCTCGTAAATATTCTAAAACATCTGGCTTGATCCAAGGGATTCCAATATCGCTTTCGCTCTGCCAAGTATTGGTATAGTGGTCTGTCATTAGGCCGAGTTGTTCAGCGATTAGCTTGCTATTATCGAAAATCTGATCGATATATGGATCTCCATAGTCTAAGGCAAAAATGGGAACACTGTGTGCTGAAAAGATTACCTTGAAAGGCTCTTCTCCCACATGGTTTCGTAAAATTTTTTCAATCTCATCTGTCCAGAAGTCCAGCAAAGGCTGCTGTTGATACCAGTCCTTAATGACTAAAAATCGGATCTGCTGGCTTTCCAGAAACTTTTCATACCCCATGACTGAGTAAAAAGAATAATGAGGTTCCAAAATCAAGCAGATACATTCTTCAACACCATCAGCTTCCATCTGTTTGATCACGTCTGGAATAAAGGGACGAGAAAATTTGTTGGCAAAGTAGATACCGTACTCCTCGCCTAAACGTTCCTTGACTAAATCAACCTCCTCACGTGTAATCCGCTGCAAGGGCGTCCCACCGATAAGGACGTAGTTGTCATAGAGAGTCTGAATCTCGTGGTCTTGGGGTCTAACTCCACGACGAATGTTTGTAAAGAATTCTGCTACTCCTTCAAAACTAATCTCCTCTGGAGATCCAAAGGTCATCATTAATATTGCTTTTTTCATGTTATCATCCTTATGTTATTATTTTCACTATCTATTCTATCATGAAAGAAAAAAATAGTAAACGCTTCCGACGTCTACTATTTCTTTTTGTCTTTAGACTTTTTATCTCGTCTCATGATTAGGATGATAACGACAAGGAGTAAAATAACGATAATCAGGAGAAGAAAGGCAAGGATATAAATCCAATGCGTTGGTAGGCCTTGATCGAAATACCGCGTCCCTACTGCTTCCCCACTTTTATCCTGGGCTGCTTTTACTGGTGCATCCGTTATTTTAGCTAAGAGGATATGCCGTCCGTTGGTAATATTAAGGAAACAGGTGCTTAATAAAACAATCTTGTCCGTTGAGGTCAAGGAAACATCTCGCTTGTACTTGGCTTTACTTAGCAAATATTGATAGTAGGCCTGGTGTTCCTCATCGTTGGAACTCAAAGTTCGGTAAATCTCCGCGTCATAGGCATCTACTTCTAAAATTCCAAATATCTCAAGCCCTCGTTCACGGCCGTTATAATAGATAGAGCCATAACGATGCTTTTCAAAAAAATCTTGATCCGCAAATTTTTGAATCTCCCCAAACATAGCACCAGAAGCCATGGAGTGACCATAAATGATGGTGTTAAAGTCCGTAAAATTTGGGTTAAAACGATAGTCTAGGAATATAGAACCTGACACAGTATAATCGCCAAAGGCATTGCGGTCAAGGTATTTGACATTGTCCTGACTCTGTAAGAGAGGATAGTCTACCTTGGTCCCATCGAGGCTAATCCAACCACAAACATCCTTGTTGAGGTGTTGCAAGGTTTCAAAGCCCGTACTGCTGGCATCCTTTTCAATGGGATTATAATGATCGTAGTCGCTCGCAAGAGCTCTATCAGCTGTAAAAAGACAGAAAAAAGCTAGAAAGAGGGATAGAATGGCCTTTATGGCTTCGCGACTTGTACTTGTTTTCATATTTCCTGCTTTCTCCTTTCTAGCCTTGAAAATAAAAGAGCAAGAGAGGCTATCCCTTTCTCTTTTATTGGTAGTTTAGTCAGTAATGGTATCTGCTCCTTCTTCCTTTGCTTCTCTTCTACGACGCAAGATCAAATAGAGGATGATGAGCAAGAAGATCAATAGCAAGAGCAAGATAAACAAGATGATGTACCATATCCACAAAGGAATCGATGAGAGAAATCGTCCGAGCGACGAATCATCAAAGACACTATAAGGGAATGGTTTTGATTTTTTCGTATGGAAGGTGTTCTTTGGAACCGTATCCGTAATCTTGGCAACTACGATATGTCTCCCATTTGTTACGTCTAGGAAACAGGTACTGAGAAGGATGATATGGTCATTTGGCCCCAGTGTAATGTCTCGTTTGTGAATGGCAACCGAGAGTAAGTGATCGATATATTCTTGGCGCCGATCATCCCCATTAATACCTGGATCGTAGATGTTAAAGTCATAGGCGTCCACCTCGAGCATTTCAAAGATTTCAAGACCTTTTTCAACGCCATTATAGTAAATACTGCCGTAGCGATGCTGGTCAAAGAATTCCTTATCAGAAAACTTTGCTACATCTCCAAACATAACCCCATTTTCTACATGGTGTCCGTAGATGATGGTATTAAAGTCCTCGAACTTGGATTCATTTCGAGCCTCAAGGAAAATAGCTCCTGTAGCTGCAAATTCTCCCTTGGAATCTTTGTTCAGGTACTTTTCATTGTCTTTGGCTTGGACTAAGGGATAGTCGATATTGGTGCCATAGACATTGATCCAACCGAGAACCTCTGGATTGACTTGCTGTAGCTTGTGAAAGCCAGAAAAACTAGCAAGCTCATCCTTCTCACTGGTACTAACAGGTCTATAAGCCTCATACTCACTTGATGAAGCCTGAGAATAAACCTGATTGGAATCCCAAAGGGCGTAGAAACCAAAGAGAAAGACTAAGGCCGCCAAGAGGAGCAAGATATGATTCATCAATGCATCTACAGCAAGGACCAGATGCCTAGACAAACTCCTTTTTGGTTTCTCACGCTTGATTTTCATCAGTCAAACCACTTGTTTAAGCTTGTCTGCGTTTTTTAGACAAAACAACAAATCCAGCCAAACCAAGACCAATCATCAAGATGAAAGGAAGATTGTCAATCAAAAGACCAGTAGGGGTAACGTCTGGTAAGCTATTTGTGATAGTGTTATCGTTTGGTTTTTCACCAATAAGAATACTATCTTGAGTGAAATTTGTAGAAACTGTACCAGCTTGATTTTTTGATGCTCCGTTCTCCTTATATGCAGCTGAAGCTGTGTAACCTTGAGATCCTGTTTCAACCAATTTATAACGAGTACCTGCAGGAATTGTGTCAAACACCAAAGATTGATCGTGGCGTAGTGTTATAGTTGTTTCTTGACCATAGACAAATGTTTTTGAGGTTTCACCGATTTTACCAGTGATGGATTGTGAAGTTTCTGTAGATGCTTTGGTAAAAGTAAGCTTGAAAGTGAAATCTTTTGATTTATCTGCAGTAGCACCTGATACAACTTTTTTAATTACTAAAGATTTAGCATTTGGGTCAACTTTTGAAACATTTGGTTTATTAGGGTTTGGTTCATTTGGATCTGTAATTTTACCAGCATTTTTACGATAAATGTTAGTGAAAAGATCATATTTGTAAGTAGTTCCACTTTCAGATGGTTTTACTTTACCATTCACACTTGGAGTGACTTGTTTAAAATACACAGAAGAAATATATGTTCCTCCTGTAGTTTTGTTCTTAACAATAACGTGCATTTCATAGTTGCGATTATCATATGTCATAAAATCAATAGGTGAACCATTTTTTTGAATAACTTTCCAACCAACATTTTGTTTTTCAGCAACAGTATAGACATATTCACCAGCATGTGTATAGTTCACTTCTCTAAAAATATCGCCGGTTTCTTTCTTTATGCTAGTTTGTCCAGTTGCTAAAACGTCTGTTCCAGAATAAGATACATTTTTATCTGTAATTTGACCATTAGAAGAATCAATTGTTTCATAAGGTGCACCATTTGATGATGTACCAGTTTTAGGGGTGAAAGTAAAAGTAAAGGTTGCTTCAGGTGTTGTAATTCCTTCCGCAATATTCAACACCTTATTAATAGAAACTTTTGCACTTGTTTCACCAGTTGCTTTGGCAGTTGCCACATCATTATCATCCGCAAATGTTGGCACTCCTCTAAAGACCGACAAGGCGGTTACAGCTGCAATACTTGCAGTAACTAATTTTTTCAAAAATGTTTTTTTCATGATTATTCCTTTTATTTTTAAATTTCTTTTTTCATAAATTATCATCAAAAGCCCCGTCGCCTTAGGACTGTTACCACCTTGCCATGGGTATCCTGTATAGGAATGGTTCCAAAAGCACGACTATCTACAGCCGTTGTTCGATTGTCTCCGAGGACAAAGAGTTGTCCTGCTGGGACTTTCATTGGGAAGCTAGCCCCTTCCTTATAGAGCAGCGTTTCTTTGTAGATATCCTGCTCTTGTTGAGGAGAACCGTTGATAATGAGACCATTTTCGTTTATATCGATCGTACTTCCTTCGGTTGCAATGACACGCGCCACTCTTTCCTTACCCTTATAACTATAGACAAGCAGATCACCAATCGAATAACGTTTATCCAACCTATAGTAGACAACCAAGTCGCCATCTTTTAAGGCTGGCTTCATGCCATCGTCATTGTATCTCAATAGTCCAAAGACAAAAAAGTAAAGGGTGGCCAGTACAAATCCAACCATCAGAAGCTTACTGACTAAGTAGAGGATATCTCCCCATACACTCGGCGGAGACTTATCCCAATTGACTTGTGTTACTGTTTTCTTATGTTTCTTTTTAAGTAGCATTATTTTCTCCTATGTACCACTAGATATCCGAGCAGGATTGTAAAGAAGATTCCCCCTAGAGGAAGGATTATTCCTAACACGAGTGTACTGCTGAGGAAGTCAACTCCGGTTTCAGGTACACTATTCTTATTATTCGTGACTGTCGCGGACTTATCCCCATCCAGCTTGCCTTCTTGATTTTCATAAGAAACCTGATATCCACGCGAAGAGTTTGATTCCTCTTCTACGGTATAGTGACTATCGAGTGGAAGTCCATCAATTTTTATGGTTTGGTCTTTGTTGAGATCAATAGACGCTCGACCATTCGTGAATTGCAGAGAGGTTCTTTTATTATTCACCGTTGCATTATAGGTTCCATTCAATGGGCTATTCTGAGCATCCCTGATGTTAATGGTAATCTTGAAGGATTTTAATAGATTGGCAAATACGCCTGTAACTTTTTTTGTGACTGATAAACTTGGAAGCTTGTGATTTGTAACAATACTGCTTTCGTCTTTATTCAGATCACCCTCTTGATTCTCATATGTAACGTGGTAACCGTTCGTTGATGCCGCTTCTTCTTCAACTTTGTAATGAGTTCCATACGGGAGATATTTTAGAGATTTTTCGGCATTATGTGTTAATGGTATTTGAGCACGTCCATTAGTAACTTTGATATCACCGAAAGTACCATTTATAGGATTTCGTTCTTTATCAGTTAGCTCGATGTTAATATTAAAACTCTTATTCGATGTATCTTCAGGGACTAATATCTTTCTTATCGTCAAACTAGGTAATTGACGATAAGATACTTTAAAGGTTGGCGATTGGTCCGTTCCTTCTTTTTTTACTTCCTTAGTAAAACCTGGAACATCAGGGGCTGTAAGATCATATTGATAACCCTTAGCTACTTTTTCAAAATTGGAAGTTTCACTTAGTTCACCTGCTTTTACTCCAACACTAGTTTTCCTATATTCATTCTTGTCAGTTCCGCCACTCTTGCTCTTTTGAATTAATTTAAAATCTAAAGCCTTAGGTTGACTAGCTGTTACTGTGCTACTTCCATTAACACCTTCCCACTTAACTTCCACTGGAACCGTTAATGGATCTGAAGGCTTGAAGGTTGGTTTGTCAGAGTAATCTTTGATCTTGGTTTGAGAGGTGCCTATTCCATAAGAATATGTGACACTAGCTCCTTTATTGGAGTAGAGTTTATTAACATCGGATCCCTCAGCATCCCCAGCCTCTAATTTTTTATCACCAGCGATAGCATCTAGAGCTTCTTGACTAGATGCAACTTTAAATTTTAGTACATATCTAGCGCCATCTTCCAAGGAATAATTAGGAGAAAAATTAGCCGTAACCTCCACTAATCCTTCTGAGCTTGTCTTGGTTTCAAAAGTTACTTGCTCGTTGCTTAATGTTTCACTGCTACCATCTTTCTCTTTAACGACACGAAAATCTGAAGATCCATTAGGTAATAACTGAACATACTTAGAAAGAACATCCTTGATGGTCACATGGTGGACCCCCAGAGGCAAAATCTTATCTGTGATATCTTTAAAACTGTCTCGTAACTGGTCTTCATTATTTGCGGATAGGATTTCATTAGGAATAGAAGAATTGTGGTACCTGATATAATACTGCAAACTGGTAATACTATCGACATTATTTGAATAACGAAACTTAATAGAGTAAAAGCCAGCTAGTTTTGGAGCGAGACTATAGGCGAGATTATTGATAGATACATCTAAATTATTCCAGAACCAATCTGGTGCCGTTTCTGATCCATCTTGATTATTATAGTTATAAACTGTATAACCACTGTCATTGTAATACATATTGGCAAAACCATCTGATAGAACAATAACAACCTTCTTGGCATTTGGTCTTGCACTATCTATCAATTGATTAGCAATACGAATACCCGCACTAATATTGGTTCCTGTACCGATTCCTGATTCAGTCCCTATTGATTGACCGCCAGCAATTCTCATATTACTGACTGCAGTCTTTGAACCACTAGCATCGTTATTCCAATTTAAAATTGTTTCCGCATCATCCCATGGGGACACACCATCATAAAATGCTGTTCTCTCTTCATACGGCCAATACCGATACCCCCACTCCCATTTTCGGTAGTAGGAATTCCATGCTTGTTCCGCAAACTTATTATCGATTTTTCCACCAAAACCTACCATGGATAACCGATTATTTGAATTGGATAAAATCGTATCAATTAATCCCTGACGATTTCGAGTTCCTTTAAGGGTATTTTTTAAAGCATCCAATCTTGTAATTGTTCGGCCAGTAGAAGAAGGAACATCTCTCTTATTCATACTTCCTGAGAGGTCTGCTACTAAAACAACATCCAAGGGATCCGTTTGGGTCTCCGTTCCCAGTTTGGATGTGATATCCAATGACAACTCATACTTGTCATCCTGTCCTGATATCGGAGTAATTGTCTTATGAAGAGTTGTCTGAGGTTCTGTAGTAGAATCTGCATTTAACAGACTTATCGGAGCACACAAAAACAGAATAGCTAACAGTGTAACTAAACGGCGCGCAATAATTTGAACTTTCTTAAAATCGAAGCGAATGTTCATTTTATTCTCCTTAATTATTTTGCTTTTAAATCTATTGTTATATCAATCTAAACATTTGCAAGACAATTGTACAATAAAGTTCACGCAGTGTCAATTAATATGATTAATTTTATATTATGTTAATTAATAAAAGAGTATGATTCTTCTTTGTCTTTCAAACTATTCTATGGTAAAATGATAAAAGAAATAAAAAATCTCATAAAATATCAATGCATATATTTTATTCTAAGATATCCAAGATTTCATTTGAAAGTCTATTGAATTTGAATTATTATATTTTTTCAAAATTCATGAAATTTTCAGAATGAGGCTTTTTCCGAAGATAGCATTCTATTTTATGATTGTTAAAGGAGTTTTTATGACTTATCCGAACCTTTTAGATCGTTTTTTGACCTACGTTAAGGTCAATACTCGTTCTGATGAACACTCTACTACTACTCCAAGTACGCAAAGCCAGGTAGATTTTGCGACCAATGTTCTTATTCCCGAAATGAAACGTGTCGGTCTGCAAAATGTTTACTACCTTCCAAATGGTTTCGCCATTGGTACCTTACCAGCTAATGATCCTAGCTTGACACGCAAGATTGGCTTCATCTCCCACATGGACACAGCTGACTTTAATGCTGAGGGAATTAATCCGCAAGTCATCAAAAATTACGATGGTGGAGCTATCGACTTAGGAGATTCTGGTTTTAAACTCGATCCTGCTGATTTCAAGAGCCTTGAGAAATATCCAGGCCAAACGCTTATCACAACTGATGGCACGACCTTGCTGGGTGCTGATGACAAGTCAGGGATTGCTGAAATTATGACTGCTATCGAATATTTGACAGCTCATCCTGAAATCAAACACTGTGAGATTCGAGTTGGTTTTGGACCAGATGAAGAAATTGGTGTTGGAGCTAACAAGTTTGATGCTGAAGATTTTGACGTTGACTTTGCCTATACTGTTGACGGTGGTCCGCTAGGAGAACTTCAGTACGAGACTTTCTCAGCAGCAGCTGCTGAACTCCATTTCCAAGGGCGCAATGTTCATCCTGGTACTGCTAAAGGTCAGATGGTCAATGCCCTTCAGCTAGCGATTGATTTTCATAATCAACTTCCAGAGAATGACCGACCTGAATTGACAGACGGTTATCAAGGTTTCTATCATCTTATGGATGTGACAGGTAGTGTCGAGGAGGCGCGTGCAAGCTACATCATTCGTGACTTTGAAAAGGATTCCTTTGAAACACGTAAAGCAGCTATGCAAGCCATCGCTGACAAGATGAATCAAGAGCTTGGGAATGATCGCGTGACTTTAACTCTGACAGACCAGTACTACAATATGAAGGAAGTCATTGAGAAAGACATGACATCCGTTACCATTGCTAAAGCTGTTATGGAAGATTTAAATATCACGCCTATTATCGAACCAATTCGTGGTGGAACAGATGGCTCTAAGATTTCCTTTATGGGAATTCCAACTCCAAATATCTTTGCTGGTGGTGAAAACATGCATGGACGTTTTGAATACGTCAGCCTTCAGACTATGGAGCGTGCGGTGGATACCATCATTGGCATTGTATCCTATAAAGACTAAAAAAGACGAGGTAGCTTAGCTACTTCGCCTTTCTTTTTATTCTACTGGTTTTTCTTGATTTTCAGTGCTTGTTGTAGATTCTGTTGTTTCCTTTTCTGAAGTTGATTCAGCTGGTTTAGAATCTGTTGCATTACTCGGTTTGTTTTCGTCGCTGGTAGTTTCGCTGTTAGATTCTGCAGTTGCTGATGTTTCAGTTTCAGTACTTGTCTTACCACTATTTGCTTCAACATTTCTTGTTGGGGTTGCTTCTTCACCGACGCTTGATTTTGACTTGATTTCTTGATTTAAGACCAGAATAGATTTTGTCAATTCAAGTAAAGCGGCTTTATCTTTACTCTTAGCAGATAGCTGATCTAGTAGAGCATCAACCTTATCAAAGTCTGCATCAGAACCCTTATTATTTTCTAAATATGAGTGAAGCGACATGAGAATATCGTAGAGTTTTTGATAGAGTACAAGTGTCTGAGGATCTTGCTCTGCATTTTCCTTCTCTTGTTTAAGGGCGCTAGCGATACGAGTCAAGACGTCTTTCACCTGACTATTTACTTCATCCAAGTCTGCATCAGCCTTGTTTGTGGCAGCTTTGAGATTTTCTACTTCTTCTGCCAATGATTGTTTGATACCTTCTTCTTGGATTTGTTCCAAGAGTTGATTTGCCTTGCTCAGGAGACTCTCTACTTGTTCCTTGCTAACATGGTTGACATGTTCCTCAGGCATAAAGTCTCCATACAATTCTTTCAAGAAGCCATAAATAGCTGTTTTGGCACTTTGATTATCGACTTTTTCAGTATCTAGAACTGTTTGCGTTGATTTTGCAGTAGTTGGTTGAGCTTTCAAAGCTTCTTCCACTTCTTGTTTTGCCTGATAGATGCTTGGGAATAATTTGTTCAATTCTGCTGCCTTAAGGAAGGATTGAGATTGATACAAGGTCCAAGTCAACTGAGCTACTTTATTTCGCAGTTCATCACTCAAACGACCATCATTTACGTGTTCGTAGAAATACTTGATGTATTCTACAGTTGTAACACCTGTTCGATCATTAAAGTCTTGTAAGGCTTGAAGTTGTGATTCAACCGCTGCTAAACCAGCCTCATCTTTAGCTAATTTAGCTTCTTGAAGTTGAACGAGAAGCTCTTTCTTAGGAAGACCATAAGAGTCTGTATCTAGTGTATTGATTTTATCAATCAAGGCCTGATATTTCTTATCTAGAGCGCTTGTTTCAACAGGTTTGATACTTTCATCAATATGGATATATTGCTTATCAAAAAGATCAAGTGTTGCAAGATAACCTGCCGTAGAGTTGGTTGCTAGTTTCTTCATATTTTCAGTAAACTGACCTAAAGCTAATTCAATCTGTCTTTGTGCGATAGGCTTGTCTTTGTAAATATTTCTGCTATATTCTAAAAGTTGATCCACTTTAGATAGAACAGTTTGTTCATCAAAAGCCCCAGGTTGATAGGTCGATTGTAGGGCCGGAATCTTATTTTTCAAAGCTACTTCATAGCCCTTGGTTTGAACCTTGATGTAGTGATTGTGGTCTCCGTGAGGAATCACAAAACTACCATTTTCTACTTGCAAACTATAAGGAGACACCCCATCACGTAGTGCAGTCGTATAAAGTTCATTTAGGAAATCCAGTTCTGGATTTCCAGTTTGGAGAGGAATACGAACATGTTCTTTTCGAACGGCATAGGGATGGATATGGGTTGGATCATAAGCTTGATCCGGATTTCCAAAGACAAAGAATCCATTTGAAATGCGAATGGCTTCTAGCGGTACACCGTAGGTCTTAGCAATATACTCCATTTTTTCTTTGTCACTGGCCTCTCTAGAAAATGCTTCTACATCTTTTGCAAGAGGTTTAACAGACTCAGTTTTATGACTGTTTAAATGTTCTTGAGCAGCTTTAATCTGATCTTTTGTTAAATCTTTTTTAAAGAAATAGTGGTTGTGATCTCCATGAGAAACGACAAATCCTTTATCATCTTCACTTATCACTCGATCTGCTGCAAAGCCATGATCGTGTTCTTCCTCATGATGGTTTCCATGGTTATCATGATGGTGTTCTTCTGGTTTACTAATGTGGTTATCTGGGCTAGTTTCTGAATGTTTATTTCCGTACAAGTGATCTTGTGCTGCCTTGATTTGCTCAGGTGTCAAATCTTTCTTAAAGAAGTAATGATTGTGATCACCATGACTCATGATAAAGCCAGCTGCATCTTCGCTGATGACTCTATCCGCATCAAAGCCGTGATCATGGTCTTCACCATGATGGTGGTCATGCTCATCTTCATCATGGTCCTCATGACTTGGACTTGGTGTCACTGGTGACTTAGCTTTCAAATGATCTTGTGCTGCCTTGATTTGCTCAGGTGTCAAATCTTTCTTAAAGAAGTAATGATTGTGATCACCATGACTCATGACAAAACCTTCTGAATCTTCACTTATAATTCTATTTGCATCAAAACCATGATCGTGTTCCTCTTCTTCATGGTGAACATGTGGTAACGGATTATTTGGTGTAGAATTAGAAGGACTTTCTAAGCTTGGAGTGTTAGATTGTGCTTGATGATTGTTAAGAGATGATTTAGGGATATAGTGATAGTGGTCCCCATGTCGTACGATATAAGCATCGCCAGTATCTCTGACAATATCATTAGGGTTAAAGACATAACCATCATCTGCTGCAGAAACACCATTATTCGGTGTCAGTGACAAGGGTTGACTGAGAGCTGAACTATTGCCAGATAAATAAGCCTTTGCGGCAGCTAATTCACCCGCTGACAGATCACTCTTAGGAATATAATGGAAGTGTCCTCCGTGGGGAACGATATAAGCATCTCCTGTATCTTCAATGATATCAGAAGCGTTAAAAACATAACCGTCATCAGTTGTATAACGTCCTTGAGCTCTAGCTGCCACAACTTCCTTAGAATCATTTTTTTGGTCAGATGTATGCCCTTGTTTTTGTTTTTCAATTTGTTCTTTGGTACGAATATTTTCAGCTTGACTAGCATTTTTTAGGTAGACATAATACTTACCATCAACCTTGATAATGTAGCCACCTTTGATTTCGTTGACAATATCAGCGTCTTTCAGTTGATAATTGGCATCTTTCATCAACAGCTCTTCGCTGAAAATCGCGTCAAAAGGAACTTTACCATTGTAATAATGGAAATGATCACCGTGTGAAGTCACATAACCTTGATCGGTAATTTTCACAACAATTTGTTCAGCCTGAATGTCTTCTTTTTTGCTAACTTGATCTGGTGTCTGATTCTCTGTTTTTTTAGTATCTTGCTTCCCATCGACATAAGACACACGGTTATTATCTTTATTTCCTTCTACCTGGTGTTGGTTCAATGCATAGATGCAAAGGCTTAGGGAAAGGACAAGAGCCGATCCTGCTACAATATATTTCTTCTTCATTTTCATCATCTCCTCATTTTAATTCTTCTGCAAGAACATTCATATTTTCTTCTAGATTTTCTAAGTAAGTTTTGTCATTTTCAGGATCTGCTTCTAAAGGATTGAGTGTCTTTAGGCTAACTCCTGTTGATTTGACCAAGGTCTCAGCGACTTTAGAAGAAGCATTGCTCTCAGTAAAGATGGTTTTAACCTTATAGGTTTTAACGAATTCTTGGATTTCTGTCAACTGTCTCGGACTTGGCTCTTGTTCAGGGGAAATCCCTGCTATACCAAGTTGTTTCAAACCAAAGCGTTTAGCGAGATAAGAAAAGGCTGTGTGTTGTGTAACAAAGGTCTTTTGACTCGCTTTTTCAAAAATAGGCTGGTACTTCTTAGTCAATTCTTGGGCTTTAGCGATAAAGTTTTTAGCATTCTTTTGATACGTTTCCTTATTAGCACTATCAATCTCCGAAAGTTTGTCAGCGATAATCTGAGCTTCTTCACCTGCTTTTTCTGGATCTAACCAAGTGTGAGGGTCGTAGAGTGTTTTTTCATCGATGCCGTCACCAGCTTCAACATCTTCCAAACCTGGTACACGCTCCAACGTCATTCCTTCAGACGCTTCTAAAACTTTAACTTTTGAGTTTTTCAAGTTAGGATCCAGACTTCCAGCCCAAGATTCGAGCGTATGAGAATGGTAGACAAAGACATCCGCGTCATAGATAGCAGCAATGTCATTTGCTGACGGTTCAAAGGAGTGAATCCCACTACTTGACTGAATCATCCGTACGTCATTCAAGTCACCTGATACCTCTTTGACCATGGCATAGATTGGGTAAAAACTTGTTACAATCTTCATTCCTTTTGCTTCTTGTTTTTCTTTTTGACTACATGCTCCTAAGACAAGAACCAGCAGACTGGCCATCAATAATAGGATCGTTCTTTTTTTCATCATTACTCCTTAACTAGTATTTAACCATTTAATTAACTAGTAAATAGTTTATCTTTATTTACACTATATGTCAAGTTATTTTGCACATTTTCATGAAAAAAATGAGAACTAGAACTCACATTCTGCTCTCATTTTTCGATTTTATCTTTTCTATATATCCTATTCTGTTTTTAGGAGTTAGAAAATTGGGGTAGGTTTAGTTACTCTCCTTTAGCAATGCCAACAGCTTTTGAACTTCTGCCATAATAGTATTGTTGTCTTGGGCGCCAAATAGCAAGTTATTCTTTAATCCTGTGAGAGTTTCTTTGGCATTGGATTTGATAATGGAGTCTTGGATCTTTGCAAGTAGCTCTTCAGCCTCTCTCAACTTCGCTTCAACCTTTTCAGTCTCGACCTGAGATTCTTCTGGTTCCTCTGGTGATTCTTCTTCCAGCTCCTCAGTTGGTTTTGGAGATTCTGGTTTCTCACTTTGAGGCTTCTCTTCGCGAGGCTTTTCTTCCTCAGGTTTGTCTGTCCGAGGTTTCTCCTCTGATGGTTTTTCCGTTTGATTGGTATCAGCTTGACCATTTTGGTTTCTTTGAACATGGTCACTTGCATTGCCCCAACCACTATCTGAATGCGGACGTTCGTTTGGATGTTCGACATAGTACTTCACAGTCGCAAAGAGATCCTCTAAAGTATACCCCTTAGGAGCCTCATAAAGACCTTCGTCAAACCATTCAAATTTGATGTTATGGTAATGGTCATAATGAGGAATAATCAAGCTTCCGTTTTTGACTTCCACAGTATGTTGAAGATTGTAAGGCATACGATCAAGCGGCACCTTCTTAGCTGCTTTCACGCGATTGTAGACAGCTTCTGCTCCTTTAGCCTCTGTATTTCCTGAATTCTGATGGTCTGTTGAAGGAGGCGTTAAACCTTTCTCTTTAGCATAAGCTTGGGCAGCCGCTCTTTCAGCTTCAGACAAACTATCTTTCTTAATCCAATGACTGTGTGTCATATGAGGAGTTACATAGGCATCCCCCTCATCACTTGTGATATCACGAGGATCAAAGATATAACCGTCTTCTGTTGTATACTTACCTGCCAACTTGGCTACTTGAATCTCATCATCTGTGTAAGCTATTTGCGCATTTGGTTTCCCTAGACGTTCTGGATGACGAATCGGTGCTAGGAAGGTAAGAATATCATCAACTAACTTGACTTTATCGCTTGAGACATCATTGAGACGTTCCAAGAGTTTATCCAAAGCCTCAAATTCAACTTGTCGACCTTTATTATCAAGTAAGTCTTGATGAACTCTTGCTAGTAAATCATAAGCCTTATTGTAAAATCCTCGATCACCAGATGGGAGGTTGGTTTTCTTAGCTCCGAGTTTATGAGACAAACTTTCTTGCTTGGCTAGTTTACTATCAATGGCTGCTGCTGTTTCTGCTGAAAGTTCCTTGGCAGGAGTATAACGTGAGATCCCATTCTCCTCAAATACATAGCCATCAGCTACTTTTCGAATCGCCTGTTTAACCAATTTTTCATCAATTGGATAGCTTGGAGCTGGTTGGGGATTTGGTGCAGGTTGCGGACTCGGACTAGGTTCTGGAGTCGGTTGTGGACTTGGTTCTTCTGATCTTGAATCTGGTACCCAATGGTTTGAACGATAGCGAAGCGGGATGATGCGAGCAATTCGTTCTTCCAATTCAGACATTTGTTCATAAGGGATAAAGTGGTAATGGTTACCATGAGGGACAGCTACACCTCTGGCGGTTCGACTTGTGATTTGTGCTGGGTCGAAAACAAGGCCATCAGACTCTACGTGTCGTTGACTTAAAGGCAGTTTGTAAAGCTGTTTCAAAAGACTATCAATGTCATCACTTTGACTTGCTTGACTGTTAGTATTGCTGTTGTTACTTGTGTTAGTATTGGTAGTTCCCTGATTGCTTACAGAAGGTACCCAGTTTGTTCTTGGAGTGTTATCGCTATTTTGTCGGCGATAGGTTCTTGAATTTGACAGATTTCCCCGACCAGATAGGAAGGCTTCTGCAGCAGCTAACTCGCTAGCTGATAACTCATTCTTAGGAATGTAATGGTAATGATCGCCATGAGGAACGATATAAGCATCACCAGTATCCTCTATGATATCAGAAGCATTAAAGATATAACCATCATCTGTAGTATAGCGTCCTTGCGAACGTGCCAAGGCTACAGCACCATCGTTTCTTGGGTTCCCACCTTCACGATGTTGACTATGCTCTTGTTTTTGTCGATTGATTTCCGCTTTCGTACGAACATTATCCGCATGGGCAGCATCCTTAAGGTAAACATAGTATTTTCCATCTACTTTGATAACATATCCACCCTTAACCTCATTGACAATATCCTCATCTTTTAGCTTATAGTTTGGATCCTTCATGAGTAATTCTTCACTAAAAATCACATCATAAGGAACCTTACCATTGTAATAATGATAGTGGTCGCCATGTGAAGTGACATAGCCTTGGTCTGTTATCTTGATGACGATTTGCTCCGCGTTGATTCCTTCCCGCTTGCTAACCTCATCAGGAGTCAAATTCTCCGTTTTTTGCGTCGCTTGTTTTCCATCTATATAGGAAACACGATTATTTTCCTTAACCGTTCTGGCTTGATACAATCCCAACTCGTAAGAACAAACACTTAAAATCAAAGCTGCCGCAGAACCAGCAAGGTATTTCTTATTAATTTTCATCGAAACTCTCTTTCTTTTTGATATTTCTATTTGCAATTCATTTCTAAATTGCAGAAACTCCTCTCTATTACTTAACTGGTTAATAGTTTACTCCTAAATTTGCAACTTGTCAAGGATTTTATGAACTGGTTAAGTATTTTTTTATTCTGCCCACTACTTTTTCAAGATTGGTCTTTCTATAAGAAAGATTTTCTTGAAAATTCTTTTTAAAATATCAAAAAAATCCCTGCAACTAAGTTGCAAGGACTTTTCGATTAATCAAAATTAACGTATTCTTTTTGAAGTTCAAGAACTTCTTCCATTGTTGAGCATTCTGTAAGGGCACGATTTGCGTACTCTTCCATCTTAGCTGTATCCAATTTCTTCATCAAGCTACGTGTACGAAGTACAGATGTTGCTGACATAGAGAACTCATCCAAGCCCATTCCGACAAGAAGTGGAACAGCTTGTTGGTCACCAGCCATCTCACCACACATTCCAGCCCATTTCCCTTCAGCGTGAGCCGCTTTGATCACATTGTTGATCAAGCGTAGGATTGATGGGTTGTATGGTTGGTAAAGGTATGAAACTTGCTCGTTCATACGGTCTGCTGCCATTGTGTATTGGATCAAGTCGTTTGTACCAATTGAGAAGAAGTCAACTTCTTTGGCAAATTGGTCTGCAAGCATAGCTGCTGCAGGGATCTCGATCATGATACCAACTTGGATATCATCCGCAACTGCAACACCTTCAGCAAGAAGGTTTGCTTTTTCTTCGTCAAAGACTGCTTTCGCTGCACGGAATTCTTTCAAGAGCGCAACCATTGGGAACATGATACGCAATTGACCGTGAACAGACGCACGAAGAAGAGCACGGATTTGTGTGCGGAACATAGCATCCCCAGTTTCAGAAATAGAGATACGTAGAGCACGGAATCCAAGGAATGGGTTCATTTCGTGAGGCATATCGAAGTAAGGAAGTTCCTTATCTCCACCGATATCCATTGTACGAACGACAACAGGTTTACCATTCATTCCTTCAAGTACAGCCTTGTAAGCTTCGTATTGCTCGTCTTCTGTTGGGAAGTCTTGAGAATCCATGTACAAGAACTCTGTACGGTAAAGACCAACAGCTTCAGCACCGTTGTCATTGACACCTTCAACGTCTTTTGGAGTACCGATGTTGGCAGCCAATTCAAAGTGTTTGCCATCAGCAGTTACTGTTTTAGCATCTTTCAAGAGAGCCCATTCAGCTTTTTGTTTCGCATAAGCTTCACCAGCAGCCTTGAATTCAGCCGCTTGCTCATCAGTTGGGTTGATAATAACCTCACCAGTGATACCGTTAACGGCAAGAATGTCACCGTCTTTAACGATTTCAGTAATATTGTTTGTACCCAATACTGCTGCAATTTCAAGCGTACGCGCCATGATAGCTGAGTGGCTTGTACGTCCACCAATGTTTGTTACAAAAGCTTTTACAAAGTTTTTGTCCAATTGAGCTGTATCTGAAGGAGTCAAGTCATGCGCAATCACAATCACTTCTTCATTGATAGAAGCTGGGTTTGGCAATTTTTTACCAAGTAGGTTTGCCAATACACGTTTTGTCACGTCGCGGATATCCGCTGCGCGTTCTTGCATGTATGGGTTGTCTTCCATGCCTTCAAAGATAGTGATAAACATGTCTGTCACTTCTTTCAGACCTGCTTCTGCATTCACTTTCTTCGCACGGATTGTTTCCTTGATTTGGCTGATCATTTCTGGGTCAGCAAGAACCATTAAGTGAGCGTCAAAAACTTGAGCTGCTTCTTCACCGAGCGTACCTACTGCTTTCTCGCGAATAACAGAAAGCTCGTCTTGTGATGCTTGTAGAGCGGCATCAAGGCGAGCTTCTTCTGCGTTTGTATCTTCGACTGTAATAGTCTCAAATGACAAATCCGGTTGAACGAGTAGATATGCTTTTGCAACTGCAACACCGTCAGATGCTGCGATTCCTTTAAGCATTTCTGTCATTTTCCTTATGCCAATCCTTCTTTTTCCATAGTTTCAGTGATAGCAGCGATTGCGTCGTCAGCATCTGCACCTTCAGCTGAAATTGTAACGTCAGCACCTTGGCCAACACCAAGACTCATAACACCCATGATAGATTTAAGGTTTACTGATTTACCTTTGTATTCAAGAGTGATATCTGAAGCAAATTTGCTAGCTGTTTGAACCAACAATGTTGCTGGACGTGCGTGAATACCTGTTTCTGCCACTACGTGGAAATCTTTAGAAGCCATAGTTTGACTCTCCTTTAGTTATTTCTTTTTTGGATTATATGTGATAACCCTTACAAGACTGTATTATATCACCTTCTAGATAATTTTTCAAGTATTTTATGGACTTTTACTGAAAATGAACTTGCTTCTTTTTCTATCATACAGGTACTATGGGAAATTTGGGCACTAATTATTAATAGTATAGAATTATCTAGTTAGCCACTTAACGTAAAATAATCTTTTGATGTCTCACATTAAAATAGATATACTTAAGTAGTGTAAGCGTGGCTAAAAATTCAATCTATTCCATTCAAATAAAGTGTCCAACCAATCAAAAACTATATTATGGGCGAGTCTTAAATTATTGACTTGACAATGAGCATCTGCACCGCTTTCGGAGTCAAAAACCTGAAGTTTAGTTTGCGGATTTTTAGATTTAAGCGCTTCATAAATTACCTTAGTTTGTCGTTGCAGCTCAGTACCTTCTCCCTTTCCCATTATAAACAGGCAAGGACATTGAATTTTTTGATAATCTACAATCTTTGCGTGGTTAAATACATCATCAATAGCACTCTTAAAATCAGAAGTACCAAACTGCCATGCATACTTTTTAAGATTCAAATTTGCTGATTCATTCAAATTTCCAGCTAATTTTAAAATGGCATTTATTAACCAACTAGGTGCTTTCAAACTTGATCCAAATTCTTTTCTGAAAAGTTCTGCAACGTCGTAAATAGGGGTACTAGCAATCCAAGCATGAATTCTTGGATCCTTTTCAACAGCTTGTGCGGTAAAATATCCCCCTCCGCTGACACCATAAATGGCTAAATAATTTAGTTTAGGATTTCTATTTTCCAACCAGTCTATGCATAATGAAATTGGAATAGAGGCATCCACATCAAAGACCAGCCCTCTACTAGGATTGCTCCCTTGACCGGGAAGGTCAACCATTAAAACATTATAATTTCGTATCCATCCAGGATATCCTGCAAAGTAAAATAAATCTTCGCGATAAGTATCACCTCCACCAATCATGATTAGCGTTGGGCAATTATCGCCGCTATGAAGATAATAACCAGGCAAGTAAGAACCCTGATAGGGAATAGTTAATTTTTCAATCGGTGCACCTAGTGAATGAATTGCACTAGAAAACACCTTCTCCATTTGACGAACGGTCGGTAAATACTCTTCAGAAAATGGATCGGTAAATTGGATTGCCGAGCGAAGTGAGTAGGTCTGTGCAAGATAATACTGCGCCTTTGTTTGTTCACTCAACCATGAATTACTTGCTTCTTGTTCAAGGTAGTTTACATGCGATAAAAATACATTTTTCCAGTCATCAGGCTTTGGTGAGTTCCCCAATCTTTGAGCAAGATAATAAAGCTCTCCATGAGAGAAACCAAAAATTTCACCGATTCCTAACAACCAATTGAAGAAAAAATCCGTATCACCATTCTTAAAAAATATTTGAGTCGATTGCCGTTTTAAAATAACATCATTTTCTTTCACCACGCGCCTCCTAATTCTGTATTCTTTCATTCATTTAATCTAATTATAATCTGATAACATTCTCTATCAAACAAAAGTATCCAGATATCCATTTTTTAATCTTATAATCACAGATAGTGTATCACATAAAATGAACTTTTTCAAACATTGTATTTATATACTCCTTATGAAAGGATACGAAACTCATAAGTATCCTATATAAAATTAACCAATGATCCATTTTTATGAATACATCATAATCTGTCATTTCCACTTTGGTTATATTTTAGATATTCTAATACAAAATATTGGGACATCTTGTGTAGAAAATTTCTTTTTTTCGTAAATATTACAGTTTCTATTTTATTAAAGTATTGTCTCAGCTAGACTTATTCCTGTTCTTACGATTTTTGCTATTTTCTTCGTTTTCCTTTCTGATAACTTGCTGAAAATCTTCTATTTATCTTACCAATATACAGTATATAGTTTTTTTGTTTTGATAAACTTTGATAGTTCAATGAAAACCCAATTTTACACTCTGACAAAACACTATATCTTGTGCTTTGTTTTTGAAACTGTAACTTTTTAGCACAAGATTTAGTTTAAAAAGTTTGACAAAGTTTTTTTTTCTGATATACTAAGAAAGTAATCTATTTTGAAAGAGGAGTTACGAAAATGGTAACCGTTTATTCTAAAAACAACTGTGTCCAATGTAAGATGACCAAGCGTTTCTTGGACAGCAACAATGTCGCTTATCGTGAGATCAATCTCGACGAGCAACCAGAGTACATCGATCAAGTTAAAGAGCTCGGTTTCAGCGCAGCTCCTGTTATCCAAACACCAACTGAAGTCTTTTCAGGCTTCCAACCAGGAAAACTGAAACAATTAGCATAATCTTAGTACATCATCCAGAAGAGATTGCTTCTAGGGCTAACTTAGAGGCCTTTCTTTTGTAATTAGATAAAGGAAATTTTATGGGATTAAAACATCTTGAGGACGTAACTTACTTCCGTCTCAATAACGAAATCAACCGTCCTGTCAATGGACAAATCATGCTTCATAAAGATAAGGAAGCCTTGGATGCCTTCTTTAAAGAAAATGTAGTTCCAAATACCATGGTTTTTGATTCAATTACTGATAAAATCAACTACCTTATTGAACATAACTACATCGAAACTGCATTTCTCAAGAAATACCGTCCAGAGTTTTTGGAAGAATTGCATCAATTTATCAAGGACCAAAACTTCCAATTCAAATCATTCATGGCTGCCTATAAGTTTTACAACCAGTATGCCTTGAAGACTAATGACGGTGAATATTACCTTGAAAGTATGGAAGACCGTGTCTTCTTTAACGCGCTTTATTTTGCTGACGGGGATGAAGCGATTGCGACTGATATTGCCAATGAAATCATCCACCAACGCTATCAACCAGCTACTCCTTCCTTCTTGAATGCTGGTCGTGCTCGTCGTGGAGAGTTGGTATCTTGTTTCTTGATTCAAGTAACTGATGACATGAACTCTATCGGACGTTCCATCAACTCAGCTCTCCAACTTTCACGTATCGGTGGTGGTGTGGGAATTTCCCTCAGCAACCTTCGTGAAGCTGGAGCTCCTATCAAAGGTTATGAAGGTGCTGCTTCTGGTGTCGTACCAGTTATGAAGCTTTTTGAAGACAGCTTCTCTTACTCAAACCAACTCGGGCAACGTCAAGGTGCTGGGGTTGTCTACCTCAACGTCTTTCACCCAGATATCATCGCTTTCCTTTCAACTAAGAAAGAAAATGCCGATGAAAAAGTTCGTGTTAAGACCCTCTCACTTGGAGTTGTGGTGCCCGATAAATTCTACGAATTGGCTCGTAAAAATGAAGAAATGTACCTCTTCAGCCCTTACTCTGTAGAGCTTGAGTATGGTGTGCCATTCAACTATATCGATATCACTGAGAAATATGATGAATTGGTTGCAAATCCAAATATCCGCAAGACAAAAATCAAGGCGCGTGATTTGGAAACTGAAATTTCTAAATTGCAACAAGAGTCTGGTTACCCTTATGTAGTCAACATTGATACAGCCAACCGTGCGAATCCCGTTGATGGTAAGATTATCATGAGTAACTTGTGCTCTGAGATTCTTCAAGTTCAAGAACCAAGCTTGATCAACGATGCTCAAGAATTCCTTCAAATGGGAACGGACGTTTCATGTAACCTTGGTTCAACCAACGTTGTCAACATGATGACTTCACCTGACTTTGGTCGTTCTATCCGTGCGATGGTTCGTGCTTTGACTTTCGTTACAGATAGTTCACACATCGTAGCTGTTCCTACTATCGACCACGGAAACAGTTTGGCTCACACCTTTGGTCTTGGTGCCATGGGACTTCATAGTTACCTTGCCCAACAACTGATTGAGTACGGATCACCTGAGTCAATTGAATTTACAAGCATCTACTTTATGCTTATGAACTACTGGACCTTGGTAGAATCTAATAACATCGCGCGCGAACGTGGTATCACCTTCCACAACTTTGAAAAATCAGACTATGCTAATGGAAGCTACTTTGACAAGTATGTGACAGGCGAGTTTGTTCCAAAATCAGACCGTGTTAAAGAACTCTTTAAAGATGTCTTTATCCCAAGTGCTGCTGACTGGGCTGAACTTCGCGAAAAGGTTCAAGCAGATGGTCTTTATCACCAAAACCGTCTAGCTGTTGCTCCAAATGGTTCTATCAGCTACATCAACGATGTTTCTGCTTCTATCCACCCGATTACGCAACGCATTGAAGAACGCCAAGAGAAGAAAATCGGTAAAATCTACTATCCTGCTGCAGGTTTGTCAACAGATACTATCCCTTACTACACTTCTGCTTATGACATGGATATGCGTAAGGTGATTGATGTTTACGCTGCCGCAACTGAACACGTGGACCAAGGGCTTTCACTCACTCTCTTCATGCGTAGCGACATTCCAAAAGGTCTTTACGAATGGAAGAAAGAGAACAAACAAACGACACGTGACTTGTCTATCCTTCGTAACTATGCCTTCAACAAGGGTATCAAGTCTATCTACTACGTCCGTACCTTTACAGATGATGGTGGAGAAGTCGGTGCTAACCAATGTGAAAGCTGTGTGATTTAATTTTTATCTGGGGCAACCACATTTTCTCAGACTACTGATTAAGTTCCCCATCATACAAAACTTGATAAGTATCTTAAATACTATGAAAAACTAAAAAGTCGGGCTTCCGACTTTTTGTGCGATACTCTTCTCAGACTATGATAAAATAGAGATGATTCGGCAATCGCATTATTACATACAGAAAGAGATTTCAAATGGAAACTTACTACAAAGCCATTAACTGGAATGCCATCGAAGATGTCATCGACAAATCAACTTGGGAAAAGCTGACAGAGCAATTCTGGCTCGATACGCGTATTCCCTTGTCAAATGACCTAGACGACTGGAGAAAACTATCAAACAAAGAAAAAGACTTGGTTGGAAAAGTCTTTGGTGGTTTGACCCTTTTGGATACCATGCAATCTGAAACAGGGGTTCAAGCACTTCGCGCAGACATCCGTACACCACATGAGGAAGCTGTTTTCAACAACATCCAGTTTATGGAATCTGTCCACGCAAAATCCTATTCTTCTATCTTTTCGACCTTGAATACCAAGGCCGAAATCGAAGAAATCTTTGAATGGACCAACACTAATCCCTACCTTCAGAGAAAAGCGGAGATTATCAATGAAATCTACCTCAATGGTAGCCCACTAGAAAAGAAAGTTGCCAGTGTCTTCCTTGAAACCTTCCTCTTCTACTCTGGTTTCTTTACACCACTTTACTATCTCGGTAACAACAAACTGGCCAACGTTGCGGAAATCATCAAACTGATCATTCGTGATGAGTCTGTTCATGGAACTTACATTGGTTACAAATTCCAACTTGGTTTCAATGAATTACCTGAAGAAGAGCAAGAAAAACTCAAAGAATGGATGTACGACCTGCTCTACACTCTCTACGAGAACGAAGAAGGTTATACAGAAAGTCTCTATGACGGTGTTGGTTGGACTGAAGAAGTTAAAACCTTTCTTCGTTACAATGCCAATAAGGCCCTTATGAATCTTGGACAAGATCCACTCTTCCCAGATTCAGCTGATGATGTCAACCCAATCGTTATGAACGGTATTTCAACAGGAACTTCTAACCACGACTTCTTCTCTCAAGTCGGAAATGGTTACCTCCTTGGTGAAGTTGAAGCCATGCAAGACGAGGACTACAACTACGGTTTAGACTAATTTGGCCGATCATTCAAAATATCATGGTTTGTTTAAAACAACCATGATATTTTTGTTTTTTGTTTTATTTTGTTTTTTTCTATTTGATTAATTGAGCGTTTTATGGTAAGATAATAATAGTAGAAATCGAGGTGATAAGGATGCTAAAGCAAGAAAAACTAGATAGTATTCTAGAAGCAGTAAACACAAAAGGCACTATTACTGTAAAAGAGATTATGGAGAGTCTTGATGTGTCAGATATGACAGCTCGCCGCTACTTACAAGAATTGGCAGATAAAGATTTGCTGGTTCGTGTGCATGGTGGCGCTGAAAAACTTCGTACAGGTTCTCTCTTAAACAACGAACGCTCAAACGTTGAAAAACAAGGCTTGCAGATTGCTGAAAAACAAGAAATTAGCCGTTTTGCAGGTCATTTGATTGACGAAGGTGAAACCATTTTTATCGGGCCAGGAACAACCTTAGAATGTTTTGCTCGTGAACTCCCAATTGATAATATTCGTGTTGTAACAAACAGTCTTCCAGTTTTTCTCATCCTAAACGAACGAAAACTAACAGATTTGATTTTGATTGGTGGAAATTATCGCTCTATCACTGGAGCTTTTGTGGGAACACTTACCCTGCAGGATTTAGCCAATCTTCAGTTTTCTAAAGCTTTTGTAAGTTGTAATGGTATCAAGGATAAAGCTATTGCTACTTTCAGTGAAGAAGAGGGCGAGGTTCAACGAATCGCCTTGAACAATGCCAATAAAAAATACTTACTGGCAGACCACAGCAAGTTTAATAAGTTTGATTTTTACACTTTCTACAATATCTCAGAGATTGATACCATCGTTTCAGATTCCAAACTGAGTCAGGAAACATTTGAAGATCTATCGAAACAAACAACCATTCTTTTATCAAAACCATAAAAATTCCCCTGCCTTTTGGCGGGGAATTTTTGTTGAATTTTAATCAATAAGTTGTGTCTCAGCTAGTTTCTTGTACCAGTGAGCCGATTTCTTTGGATAGCGCTCCTGAGTCTCAAAATCAACATAGAAGAGACCGTAACGCTTTTCATAGCCATTTGACCAAGAAAAGACATCCATTAGCGACCAGATAAAGTATCCTTTGACATTGGCTCCATCAGAGATTGCAGATGCAATCACTTCCATATGTTTCTTAACATAATCAATCCGCCCATCATCGTAGACTGTCCCATCCACAAACTCATCTTTGTATCCGAGACCATTCTCAGTGATGTAGATTTTTTTGTAATTAGGATAATCTTTCTTCACGCGCATGATTTGGTCATACAAACCTTGAGGGTAGATAATCCAATCCCAATCGGTACGTGGGACATAATCAGGAGCTACACGACGACCAACTCCCTTAATCTGATACTTAGAGCTTCCTTTTTCACCTTTTCCATTGTGGATGATTTCCGTCTCTCCATCAAAGGCTTGCATCCAATCACTCATATAGTAGTTAATTCCTAGGAAGTCGTTCAAGTCTTTTGCAGCTTCTAGGACTGCGAAGTCTTCTTCACGCAAATCTAAGCTTCCACCATTGACTGCTAAGATATGGTTGACACCTTCCATGGTTTCTTCGGAATATCGTCCTAGATAAGTTGCATCCAAAATAAATTTATTGTGAATGATATCTTCTAACTCAGCAGCTCGAACATCTGCTGGATTATCTGGATCCAGAGGATACTTAGTAGGCAGGGCATGAACCACACCAATTTCACCTTTATAACCTTTACCTTTATATAGCTTGACTGCACGCGCATGCGACACCATCATATTGTGATGAGATTGGAAGACTTTGGCAAGGTCGTACTGAATACCTGGAGGGAATTTCCCAACCAAGTATTGACCATCACCAATTGGCCCAATTTCATTAAAGGTTGTCCAATAGTTAACTTCAGGAAATTCTTCAAAACAGAAAGCCGCGTAGTCTACAAAGTGTTCAATGTTTTCACGGTTTAAGAAGTCTCCATTTGAATGTAGAGCTTCTGGCGTGTCAAAGTGATGAAGAGTTACAAAGGGCTCAACATGCCGTTTGTGACATTCTGCAAATAGATTATGATAGAACTCAACCCCCTTGTCATTAACCTTCCCATAACCAGTTGGAAAGATACGTGACCAAGCGATTGAAATACGGATACCATTGACACCATACTCTTCTGCAAGTTTGAGGTCAACTGGGTATTTGTGGTAGAAATCACTGGCTGGTTCAGCAGTGTACCAGTAGTTATCTTTGAGGTATTTGTCCCAGGCAACTGGTCCTTTACCATCGGTATTGGTCGCACCTTCTGCTTGATAGGCTGCTGTTGCCCCGCCAAAAATAAAGTCTTTTGGAAGTGTTTTTGTCATTTGATTCACCTTTCAAGAAATAGAAATGAGATGGAGATAGAGTTGGGAGGAGTTCCGCCATCTCACTTCTTTGCTCTTTACCTTTTACTCTTCGAACTGCGCTTGAACAAAGGCAAGAGCGCCTTTTCCATCACGAGTCAGTTTAATGTATTGGCCACCTTCTGTCTTGGCAAGTTTGATACCAAGTTTGTCGGTTTCGGCCTTCATGTCTTCAAAGTTTGAAGCAACTTGAGGAGCAAGGATAACCAGATCAAACTCAGGCAACATTTCACGGTGAGCACCATAGCCACCAGCTGCTGCTTTAACAGGAACTTTGTACTCTGCAGCTGCCTTGTTTAGAGCATTTGCAAGGAGACCACTTGTACCTCCTCCTGCACAGAGAACGAGAACATTTGTTTCTTCTGTGATTGTGTTTTGCGCTGCTTCTACACCAGCTTTTTCAAGAATAGCATCTGCTTTGGCAGTATTGAAGTTTGCAGCTACTTTTTCTTTCAATTCATCATTGGCTTTGCCTGAACGCTCTTCTTCAAGAATTTGTTCATCATAAACCTTGAGGAATGGATAGTAAATGGCTACGTCAACAAGGATTAACAAAGCAGCAAGTACAAATGACAAGAATTGGAAGTTTGTACCGAGAACAATACCGAGCGGACCTGGTGTTGTCCAAGGAAGGTTGGCAGTAAATGAGTTCATGCCAAGCGTTTCAATAAAGAATTTAAAGATCCATACGTTGGCAATTGGCGCAAAGATGAAAGGAATAAAGAAAATCGGATTCAATACAAGCGGTGCACCAAACAAGATTGGTTCATTTACACCAAAGAAAGTTGGAACTACTGAAGCACGTCCGATTGCACGGTTTCGTTTTGATTTAGTTAACCACATGAACATGAATGGAACAACCAGTGTCGCACCAGTACCACCCATGGTAACGATAAACATTTGTGTACCAGAAGTAAGAATCTTGTCAGCGTGCATACCTTGTTGGAGAAGGTTCAAGTTGACTTCGGCATTTGCATAGGTAATAGCTGCGATTGCTGGTTCAACGATAGATGGACCATGGATGCCAACAAACCAGAAGAAGGCAAAGGCACCAAAGATAATGGTAATACCTAGATAACCATCAGCAGCAGAGAATAATGGTGCAAAGAATTTACCGATTGATTCAGCTACGCTTGCACCAACAAAATGACGAGCTAGTAAATCGAGAGCATAAAGAGAAACCACTGATAGAGTGAATGGAATCACATCTTTAAAGACTTGTGAGATATTTGGTGGAACTTCGTCAGGCATGCGAATAGTGACGTTGTTCTTAACACAGACCTTATAGATAGCTACAGTAACAAAGGCAGCAAGAAAGGCTGAAAGCAACCCTTTTGTCCCCAAGAATCCAGTAGCTAGGCCATTTTCGATAGGATCAGCTGCCAACATTAACAAACCAACAATCGCAGCCAAAAGTGTCGACATATAGTTGATTTGGTTGGTTTTCTCCATGCTACGGTTTACTGAGTCGGTCAATGACTTAGCTGTTGTACCAGCTACCAAGAGAGCTAGAATCCCCATTGAATAGCTATAAGGTTTCATGAGGAGATTGACAACATCGTCAGACCATTTAAAGCCCCATGAGTTTGGTACAAAAGCAATCAAGATAAAGATACTTGAGAAGAGAATAACTGGCATTCCAGCAATGAAACCATCTCGAATGGCACGAAGGTAGATATTACGAGACAGTTTTTCAAAGAAAGGCTTTCCTTTCTCGATAAAAGCAATTAATTTATTCATTACTTAACTCCTCTCTTATAGAGTTCGATTAAATGGTGCATCAAATCTTTGAGCAAGATAGTTGTCATCAAGTGATCCTGACCATGCATCATGGTCACACTATAGGCCAAATCCTCACCAGCGGCTTCCTTGGTCAATAGACTTGTTTGCGCGTGATGAGCCTCAGCGATGCAACCACCAGCTTCCTCTACGAGAGTATCAGCTTTCGCAAAATCGCCAGCTTCAGCAGCCTTCAAGGCTTCCAATAGTTTTGAACGAGCATCGCCAGCATAGGCTACGATTTCAAAACCTAACAATGTTACTTCTTCTCTATTCATGATAGAATTCTCCTTATGTATTTTTAATTAAATTTTTATGACAATAAACGTTGGATATGTAGAACTAGATAAACTCGTTCACTTTTATACAAATCAAGACCCGTATGTTGCGTAATCACATCATAGATCTTGGAACCAATCTCGAACGCTTTTGGATAGGATTGTTTAATATGATCTTCCATATCCAGAAGTGATTGGTTATCATCTCTAGATCTGTCTAAATAATCCAAGAAATAATTCAAATGAATCATAAAACGATCATAGAAATGATTATTCTCTTTGGTTCGTTGAATTGCATAACCCTTTAGCACTTCTTCGACATTCCTGAGAATTTCTTTCCTCTTATCAATCGACTCAACCACTTGAACTTCATTCTCCCCTTCGGCATTGATGAAATGATAAGCGATCCGAATAATTTCATCCTCAGGGAAATGATCTGTCAACTTCTGGCGATAGATTTCAAAGGCTTCCTTTGCGATTTGAAAAGCGACAGGATACTTAGTGGAAATATCTGGCAGATTACTATCCTTGTACCTTCCTTGTGTTAGAGCTTGATAAGAACAGTAAATATGATCTGTCAAGGTCACATAGAGATACTCTTGAATCGGATAATGATATTTCTTTGATAGCTTATCAATAAGCTCATAGGTCACTGTGATAAAATCAAGCGGAACATCTTTGAGGAGAGACATAAAGTTTTCCCTGGACTCTTCTGTCTTCATCCGAAAGATTTTCTCAACTTGTTCTTCAGCAATCAAATCCCCCTTCTTTTTCCCAAATGCAATCCCCTTACCAATCACAATCACCTCTTCTCCTTTGTCATTTCTGACAAGCGAGACATTGTGATTCATTGGGTTTAGAATTCGATACATGTCAACCTCCTTTTATATCTTAAAGGTATATGAGTACAAAAAATGACCACAAATGAACTAGAAAATCCTTTGATTTCTAATCCACCTGTGATCATGCCTAATATTACTTAGTAACACTCACCTTGTATTAACTTGTGATTTAAGTATAGCACAAGTAAGTTTTTTTGTAAACCTTTACATTCAACTTTTTTTTAAAATTTTTATTTAGATCAATGTTCCTAAGATTAGGGGGGAAAACTTATACACGTTCAGTCCATGAAGTCGCTGTTGTTTGAAGAACCTTGTTGAGTTCGTCAATGTTTTCAAAACCAGTTGTGCGAAGCCATTCGCGAGCTGCTGCTTCACCATCTTTGATGTAAGCTTCAACTGATCCAGCCCATGTAGCACGGCCACAAAGAACGCCGTTAAAGTTTGCGCCTGATTCGTGGGCAAAGACAAGGGTTTCTTGGAAGAGTTTAGCTGATACACCTGCACTCAAGTAGATGTATGGCAAGTTAGTTGCTTCATCTTGCGCTTTGAAGAAGGCTGCTGCTTCTTCACGTGTATGAACGATTTCACCATCGCCAAAGCCTTCAACATATTTGACGTTGACTGGAACTTCCACTTTCAAGACATCGATGTTGAAGCGTGGGTCTGAGAAGACCTTCATAGCACCAATAACCTTGTGTGGTTTTACTTTTGCGTATTCTGCAGAACCTGCATCAGCAATCTTTTCATCGTAAGCCAAGATTTCAAGGAAGAATGGAATGTCTTCCGCCACACACTCAGAACCAATACGTTCGATGTAGGCTTGTTTTTCTTGGTTGAGTTCGTCAGCGCTGTCTACGTCATAGTAAAGCAAAAACTTAACAGCGTCTGCGCCTTGTTCCTTGATGCGTTTGGCAGACCAAACATCCAAGCAGTCAGGCAAGCGGTTGGTGCTTGTTGTGTCGTATCCTGTTTTTTCATAAGCAAGGAGAAGACCAGCATTTGGTGCAAGAGCTTTTGTAGCTGGAAGTCCATACTCAGGGTCAAGAAGCATAGATGAAGCGTATTTTGTCAATTCATCTGCTACCAAGACTTTGAGTTCTTCCATTTGAGCGACTGTTGGCTCTTCTGTTTGGTATTGAGCCATGAGACGTTTCAAAGCGCCACGTTGGTCAAAGGCAAGAGCTGAGATAATGCCGTTTTCATCTGAGAGTTTTTTCAAGCAAGCGCGTTTATTTTCTGTTAAAGCCATTTTATACCTCTTTTACTATTAATTGATCATATAGAGCCTGATAGTTGGCCATATTGACATGACCTGTCATTTTTTCTTGAGCATTGAGCATACCAAGGACATTTGCCTTGATGAGGAGTTCTGCATCCGATTCCTTATGAAGAAGTCCTGAGGAAATCCCTGCAACAGTAGAATCTCCAGATCCAACAGGGTTCACTACCTGAATTCTTGGAATATCTACCTTGTAGAAAGTGTCACCATGTTTTGCAAAAGCACCATTTGCACCAAGTGACACGATAATCCACTCAATCCCTGCAAATAGAGGCTCTTGAAGAACTTCTTTTAATTCATCCAAATCCTCAGAAACTTCTTTCCCAAGAAGCTGAGACAATTCTTCGTTATTTGGTTTAATAACTGTTGGTTTGTGTGGTGATTCAAGGACAGCCTGAAGAGCTGCACCTGAGCAGTCTAGAACAACTGGTTTGCCTGCTTGATTAGCAAGTTCTACTAAGCTTGCATAATAGTCAACTGGAAGCCCAGCTGGCAGACTACCTGAAATAGCGACTACTTCCACAGTGTCAAGGAGATTTTCGAAATGAGCCAAGAAATCTTGCCCTTCTTGTTCAAGAACTTCGGGACCTTTTTCAAGGATTTCTGTTTGGTTTTCACCGTGTAGAATAGCGATACAGTTACGAGTCTCTCCTTGAATCGAGAAGAAACGTTTCGTTACTTTATCATCGATATGCTCTACTAAAAACTCACCAAGTTTACCACCGACCAAACCAGTAGCAGCAACAGAATCACCAAATTCTGAAAGAACTCGTGTAACATTGAGACCTTTACCACCAGCTGTCTTGGTCACGTCCACCACACGGTTGACAGTGTCAATTTTTAATTCATCCAAAGGATAAGAAATATCAATGGACGGATTCATTGTGACTGTTAAAATCATGCGTCACCTCTTAGTCGTGGTATTCACCGCGATCCCATTTTTCAAGGAATTCTGTAAAGAAGTTTGCATCTGCTTGATGAGCATTGTGAGTTTCAACGTGCTCAATTTTCGCAATCAATTTTTTGTTTTCTTCTGATGGCTTGTATTCAGCATTGATGAAAGCTTCAATGATATCACACATAAGCAATTCACCAGTAATCTTACCACCAAAACCGATAACGTTGGCATTCAATTGTTCTTTTGCATAAAGAGCTGTTGTCATATCACGAACCAAGGCAGAACGAACTCCTGGAACTTTGTTGACAGCGTTGTTGATACCAACACCAGTACCACAGATACATACCCCAAGATCAGCTTGACCGCTAGTTACAGCTTCACCAACTTTTTTACCAAAGATTGGGTAGTGAGTACGTGTGTGGTCATAGGTACCAAAGTCGATAACTTCATATCCTTTTGATTTCAAAAATTCTGAAACCGCCATTTTTTCATCTGTTACGATGTGGTCACATCCAATTGCAATTCTCATTTTTAACTTACCTTTCTTACTGTAATCTAATTAGCACATTTTGTTCAACATATCAACCCGAATTTGGTGACGACCACCGTCGTATTTACCGTTAACAAAACCTTTAGCAATATTTTTAGCCAATTCATCACCAACAAGTTGTGCACCCATAGTGATCATACGTGAGTTGTTGTGTCCACGAGTCATATAGGCTGAACGTTCGTCAGATACTTCTGCAGCAACCATTCCTTTGATTTTAGTTGCGACCATGAATGGACCAGCACCATAAGCATCAATCACGATACCAAGGTTTTGTTCTTCTTTGTTTACTTCTGCAGCAACAGCAAGAGTCACATCAACAAAGTCTTGACCTTCAGCTGTAACATCCACAACGTGGAAGTTTTCTTTTTCCAAGAAGTCTTTCACAACTTCTTTCAATCTCAAACCTGCAGCATCTGCACCGATAACAATAGACATATTGTATACTCCTTTTTATTATTCTAGGCTAGTAAAGACTTTTATAGTTAGCAGTTTACCTACAAAAGACTTTCTAGCAGTTTATTGACAAATTTGATTGAATAAGCTGTTCGATAGCTTATCCAAGTCTAGGAAATCAAGTTCCTAGAAACAAACTTTCTCCTCGAAAGAGAATATAACAAGTGATTATTTGTTTGTTACAAACACCATTTGTTGCTTACAAACATAATATACTCCTATTTATAGAAAAAGTCAACAGTAAATGTTTGTTTTTGTGGTTTTTTATCTAAAATATTTCAATATCAAAGCCAATCTGATCTACTTGATCAGGTTCTAGGAGACGAACATTCTTCTTATCTTCTAGATGATTTCCTTCTTCAAGAGATGTTGACAAGCCAGACCATGGTTCAAAAGCAATGAATGGTCCCTTATTCAAAGTTGACCAAATGATGAGATTTGAAAACTCTTGGAAGTGTACTTTTAATCCCTTCTCATGTTTACGAGAACGAAGGGAAATTGTTCTGGATTGCAACTCATCCAAAGTCACTGCATCAACACTAAACAGATCGTAACTGAGGTCCACTTCCTTTTGAGAATCCAACCATGGACTTCTATCTTGGAAATCTAACATTCCAGTTTCTGGGAAAGGACGAGGAACAGAGCAAGTCTCTTCTTTCTCAAACTCTAAATAGTAATCTTCATAAGTTTCGCCATCTAGTAGAGGGCAATTAAAGCCTGGATGTCCTCCTATAAAGAATGGCATTACTTTATTAGTTTCTCTATTGAAAACTTTGTATTGAGTACGGACAGTCTTGCCATTCACTAGATAAGTGATTTCAAGGCGGAAATGATAAGGATAGTTCTGATAAGTATTCTCATCATATTCGATAGCAAAGGTTACGCTGTTTTCTGTTTGATCAACTAAGTCAAATTCTTTTTTACGGACCAAACCATGACGAGGAATATTTCCTTTCGTCTCCGTTCCATCTGCATGACTGTAGAAGGCTGTATCTTCTCTTAAAGAGCCACAGATTGGAAAAAGTACTGGAGCTTGTCCACTCCAGTAAGTGGCATCTCCTTGCCACAAGTATTCAATGCCTTCTCGATCCTTGATCGACGACAAGGCGCCACCTAAGGTTTTAAACTGGACCGTTAACTGGTCTGATTTGATTTCAATTACCATAATATTCTCCAACTATTTTTAGATCTTTATATAAAAAACTAGGTTGCCACTCCCAATGTAGGAAATTAACAACCTAGTTTTCACAATTTACATTTTATAGGAGCGAATTATTTAGCATTTGCTGCGTATTCTTCGTTACGTTTGATCATTTGTTTTCTATACCAAGCAAAGATACCTACATAGAATACAAGGAAGACTGCTGCACCAAGGATTGCTTTGATATCACCTGTTGTAGCATTGCCGATTGCCCAACCAAATAGTTTTTCAATTGGTCCTTCAAGAGTTGAGTGAGTGATCAATTGAGTTTGGCTCACACCTTCTGGGAAGGCACCTACACCTTTAGCAAGTTCAGTTGCAAATGGAGCGATAAGAGTACCAGAAAGAAGGAAGAGAGGCAACAAGAGTGTTCCGAAGATAATCATACGGAGCAATTTACCACGTGTAACAACCAAGAGAGCTGGAGTCACACCCATAGCGATGATACCTGCAAGTGGCAAGATACCATTACCGACGTTTGAAAGAAGCACAGCTTCTACTAGCATGATTGGAGCAAGTACGTTAGCACAAGCCCAGATTTCAGCGCGACCAGCGATGAAAGGCCAGTCAAGACCGATGTTGAATTTACGTCCTTGAAGACGTTTAGTAGCAACGTTTGTAATACCTTGTGAGAGTGGTTCTACGGCTGCGATGAACCATGATCCGATAAGTGAGAAGAGTTCCAAAGCTACACCGGCAGTCAAACCAAGGCTCAACCAACCTTTAATAACAAGTTCCCATTTATCAGCTCCTTCTACTCCAGCAACTGGGTGTGGAGTCCCCATCAAACCAATAACAATACCAAGGATGAAACCGATAAAGAATTTAGATCCCCAGAAACCGATTTTTTTGTTCAATTTTGCAGCGTCAAAGTCATATTTATCGAGACCAGGCAATACTTTATCAAAGATTTTATCCAAGACCATGATAACTGGGTTCATCATGTAGTTCATGTGAGTTGAAGTCATTGGTGATGAACTTGGTGCATTAAGAAGGTCGTCGAAAGTTGGTTTCATCAAATCAGAGTTGATGATTTTCAAAATACCTACAAGGACAACTGCTGCAGTTGCGATGAAGAGTGAAACCCCTTGGCTAACTCCATTGTTGTCTGCGTACCATTTGATCAAAAGACCAGTGATTGACAAGTGCCAGATATCGAAGATATCGACGTCAAGTGTATCTGTTTTCTTCATTGCAAGCATCACAATGTTGACAATCAACATTACAAGCAAGAAGTAAAGTGTCCATGCAGATCCCCAAGTGATGGTTGCAAGTGGTGCCCAACCAACGTCAGTGATGTTCAATTGAATACCAGTATTTTCAACGAATTTTGCAAGTGATGCTGAGAAAGCTCCGTTGAGCATACCGATGATAGCACCGATACCAGTAAGGGCGATGGCAAGTTTGATACCACCTTCAAGCGCTTTGGAGAATTTCACTCCAAATAGTAAAGCCAATACTGTCAAGATGATCAGCATGATGATAGGACCACCCATTTCCAAGACTGGCTTGAAAATCTTATTGGCTAGTTCGATAATGACATCCATAATAGTTCCTCCCGTTTTTTTAGTTATATGAATGTTAACAAGATAAAGAATAAATTAGCTTAGTCCGTGTTCTTTGATAGCTGCTTCAATATTGTCAAATACTGGAGCGCTCATCGCTGGAATACGGAACAAGATTGGTCCAGCTTCAATTACTGGAATACCAGGTTCAAAACCAAGGTCAGTTGCAGCGATTGGTGTAAAGATATCGTAGCCCTTGATAAGGTCTTCGTTTACGTCTTTCACCATGACGGCATCACAGTGAACATCATAACCACGGTTTGAAAGTTCTTCTTCTAGAGCACTTTTAATTTGGTGACTTGAGTTAACACCTGCACCGCAGGCAGCAAGAATTTTAATCATTTGGATTTCCTCCGATTTTATTTTTTAATAGACAAGATTAAGCGGTTGCTTCAGCAATGTAAGCATAAAGTTTTTCTGGTTCAGAAATTTTTGATAAATCTTCCAGATGTCCATTTCCTGTGAAAAAGTCCATCAACTGAGCCAGAATATTTGTTTGACTTGAACTTGAGTTGTTAATGATAAAGAAGAGTAGGGATACTTCTACTTCCTTATCAGGAGCAATCATATTGTGAAAAGTTACTGGTTTTTCTAATCGAACAACTACAACTTTCTCAGCCAGATTATGAACAATATCTGTATGAGGAATCGCTACATTTGGCAAGTCCTTACCTAGAAATTCCATATCTAAGCCAGTTGGAAATGACTTTTCACGCGTGATCAAGGCTTCACGATAAGTTGGAGTGACAATTTCTCGTTCTTCCAACAAGCTTGCTACCTGATCAAAGAGTTGTTCTTGATTATCCGCTTCTAAGCAAAACACCAGGTTTTTGTCAAAGAAATGATCTAATCCCATAACATTTTCCCTTCTTTCAATTATCTTTTATGCTATAAGTATAACACTATATGAAATCGTTGTCAATAATTTTTGTTTTATTTTGTTCATTTTTTTGTAATTTTTGTTTCATTTAAAGAATACAATCAATATCAAACATTCTTGTTATAAAATACACAAAAAAAGAAGGCCAAGCCTTCTTCTATTTCCTTACTCAATAGTAGATAAAATCTCTTCTAATTTATGGTAATCTTTTACACTATCAATTTCATAGATGCTATTTCCTTCTAATTCTTCGACATAGACATCTAATTCTTTGATATTATCCTTAACCATGTTGTCCCAGTAGAGATCAACAAATTCACCACTTTCGTAAGCTTTGTCAATAAAGCCAACAATCTTCTCAGCAGTTGGTGCATCCCAGAATGAAACTCCGCTCAGAATGCGACCAGCCTTGCTGTCAACAATAATGTCTTGAACCTTGTAGTCATCACCATAAACTAAGAACCACTCGTTGGTACAGTCTTCGCGATAAACACTAAAATAGGTAGAACGTTTAAGATCGTTTCGAAACATATTTTTAAAAAGATAGTTATCTGCATCGATGACATAGCTGTTAGCTAAGTCTTCTTTTACTAGATAAAGTGAGTAAAAGTTATTGTAATCAGCATACTTGTCGTTAAAGACTAAACGAACACCATATTTTTCTTTTAGGTAGTCAAATTGTTCTTTGAGGTAACCGACAACGATGATAATCTCATCAATTCCTCGCTCTTTCAAAAACTCAATTTGGTATTCTACCAAGGGTTTTTGATTAACCTTAACCAAAGCTTTTGGGGTATTTTCAGTCATAGGACGTAGACGAGTTCCTAAGCCCGCTGCTAAAATAATCGCTTTCACACGAATCTCCTTTATTCTTTAATAATAATATAAACACCAGCCATAACAATAAGTGAAGTGATGATTGTCAGCATATCTAGCGGTGCACCCAAGAAAATAACTGCAAATAAGACAGTCCAAACTACATAGCTCACATTCAAACCTGTCGCTTTCGCAGGTTGCAAACGATTAATGGCGATATAATAAGCTAAGTAGGAAATCATATCAAAGGCCGCAAAGACAAGCAAGAGGCCTAGTAACTGCCCATCTGCCACTTCTGCAAACGAATGGTGAGAAAAGAGCACAATCACAAGATAGGACAAGAATGAGGTTATTTGTCGGATTAACAAGGCTTCAATTTCACTTAAATCACTTTCCATAGCATAGGAGCTGAGAACACTTTCACTCCCCCAGGCAATGGCACAGATCAGGGCACAAAGAATCCCAATGTAAAACGAGTTTACTTGTTCAACCTTGTAGGTTTGAGCAATGATCGCTGCAATAATCAAGAAAACACCAAATACTGTATTCTTTGAAACCTTGTGTTTCAAAATGAAGAAGGCGAGCAAAACTGAAACTGCTGGGTAAATAGCTGATACAGATGAAGCTAGAGAACTACCGATATATTTAACCGCATAAAGATTGGCCTGCATACCTATAGGTCCTGCTAGTAAAGCACCGATTATAACACTCACATTTCGAATATTTAAGAAAATAGAGAGGCGAACTTTTCCTTCTTTTACCAAAAGAAAAGCTAACAAGATAAAGATACTCAAGAAATCATGAGCAGCAGCCACCACAAAGGGGGAAAGATTTGTAAAAATTGAAAAGATATAAGCACTAATCGTTAGACCTAATCCCCAGAAAATTCCAGAGAGCAGACCAAAGGAAACACCATTTTTATTCTTCATCCTAACCTCCATAATAAGTCAAACCTTCGACAGCTCTTTGGTAACGATTGACACCGTAATCTCCAAAATCAGCCCCTTGAGCTTCTTTGTACACTGTCCACAAACTCCAGATAGTATCTTGCAAGATTTTATAGATACGAATTTTCTCACGTGATACAGGCGTTTTGTCACTTTCATAGTAGGAAAGGAAATCATCTTCCTCTTGTTTTGTAAATTCAGACTCTAAGAAAAGAGCTGCCAAGTCCCACATCGGGTCATTCATAGAAGAGTATTCCCAGTCAATCAAATACAAACGACCTTGTGGTGACTCGATAAAGTTTTCTGGTACCAAATCGATGTGACAGGACTTTCTATCAACACCCAAATCAGCCAATCTCTTTTCTAGTGAAAATACATCTTTTCTTACAGCTTCATAGTTTTCATAAGGGATAGGTCCCTCAATCAAGGATTCATATTTGCTGATTTCCTCAAAAGGAGCAAATTCTCCTCTTAATTCTTTCCCTGAAGTGTGGATGGTTTGTAAAATTGGTGCAATCTTTTCAAACTTGGACTTGATTGATGTTGAATCAAGAGTTACTGCTGATTCGATGTATTCATTTACTTTGATCCCTGACTCAATATCAAAGAGATAATTTTTAACATCTAAATCTAAATCCTCTAAAAGTTCAAGATTATACTTTTCATTTTGACGATTGATGAGTTTTTCAGTCCCTTTACCAAAAAATTTCACAATATACTGTTTGTTGGTTGTTTTGACCAAATAGTTTTGGTTGGTCATGCCTCCCAGTTGTTCAACACTGAGTACTTCCTCTTCATCAGATAGTAAAGAAGAAATTTTTTCTTTGATGAGTTTCTCCACAATTAACCTCCATCTTCTACACTTCCCACTTAAATACTGTTTTGAAAGCAGTATTTAGGTCTGTAGCAAAGACACGGTGAATGTCCTTGATTTCTCTCACTGGTTCTTCAACATAAAGGATATTCTTCAGACGATTTGCAAACTTTTTAACTTCCATCATTTGAATGGCCTTCTCAAAATCGACGCGTCCTGAGCGAGATGATCCTACTAATAACAATCCTTTTTCCAAAGCATCTCGTGTATTGATATTAACCTTGTATTCACTCACTCCCATCATGAGAATCGTTCCCTGTGGACGAATATAGCGAATCAAGTCATTGATAGCTGGGCCTGTACCATCGCCACCGCAACACTCAAACCCATGATCAAAGGTCAAATCCTCTGGGATATTATCAGTAATATAGCACTCTTTTGCAAAAGAGAAGAGCTCTAGTTTTTCCCAATGGCGACCAAAGACGATAATCTCTGCTTCTGGCAAGGTATAATTGATAATATTTGCAACAACAAAGGCCAAACTACCATCTCCGATAACAGCAATGCGCTCTCGCTTACTATGACCAAGATGCAAGAAACGATCCATGGCATGCATACCAACACTCACAAACTCAGTAATGGCTGCAACTGTGTCCTCAATGTCATTATAAGACACAACACGATCTTTTGGAAGAGAGACAAATTCTCGCATAAAGCCATCATAACCACTTGATAGGAAGTAGGTTCCGGTCATGTAGTTCTCGTAGAACTCCTTGTCACTCTGCATAGGCGGTTGATTGGGAATCATAACTACCTTTTGACCGACTTCATAAGTCCCAGTCGGATCTGAAATAACAGTTCCACAAGACTCATGAATCATGGCCATAGGAAGTTTATTAGCCAATATCTTTGGATCACGCTTCCCTTGATAGTAACGTTGATCCGCATGACAAACCGCCATATAATTTGGACGAATCAGGATATGATTCTCCTGATCAATGTCTTCTTCTTGATATTTTACATTGATAAACTTTGGTTTGGTCAGTTGATAAATTTGATTAATCATAGCCTTAGTCTTTCTCAATCATGCTTTTCGCGATTTTCAAGTCTGTCACAGTTGTGATTTTAAGGTTTGAATATTCCCCTTTAGCTAGAGCAACATCCTTTCCTTTGATAACAAAAATTTTACATGCATCCGTCAGGATTTCCTTTTCTTGATCAGATAGGGAACCATACAAATCCATGAAATCCTTGCAACGGAATGTCTGAGGTGTTTGACCTTGATAGAGGTGAGCACGGTTTGGAATATCCGTGATAAACTGACCATTTGTACTTTCAACAATGGTATCAACCGCTTCTACTACTGTGTCAACCGCATCATGATCTTGAGCAAGTTTGATATTGTCCTGAATCATGCGAAGTGTGATAAAAGGACGAACAGAGTCGTGGGTAACCACGATATCTTCTGGAGTGATTGGACGATAGGCATTAATGGCTTCTATAATCTTCTCGATACTGGTATTGCGATCAGCCCCACCTTTGGTAATGATGATGCGATCCTTGTGGAGAGAAAGATACTTGTCAACTAGGTCCTCAGCGTGTGACACCCAGTCTCCATGAACTCCAACTACAATTTTTTCAATACTTGGTTCTAAGACGAATTTTTCAATTGTGTGGATCAAAATAGGTCGATCACCCAACTCCAAGAATTGTTTTGGTAAATTACTGATTCCCATGCGTGTGCCAGTTCCCCCGGCTAGGATTCCTGCATAGATCATTTATATTCTCCTTTAGTTTATTCTAAAAAACTCATTACCATCTATTATATCACAATCTGTCTCCATCATGAAAAAAAGACAGAGCGTCATTTAGTCTAATCAACACACCATTAAAGGTAAAAAGTGAACAATGTGTTACTAAATCTGGAAAGAATATAACAAATTAAGAAATAAAATTAGGTTATCCTCTATATTTTCTGCTTAACGTTCGGTTAACATAGAGTTCTCTAGAATATAATAGAATCCTTAAAGAAAACTTAAATGAAATTTATTTGTTTCGCAAAGAATACCAGGTGTGCATAGTAAATTTCTTAAAAGTTGTTTAAGGGACTCATTATAAAAGTTCATATATCTAATGAATTAAACAAATAATAGACTTTTGCACCTAAAATTGATAAAATAAAAAGGAAAATAATAGAAAAAGGAAACTGTAAACCGCCATGATGAACATGCAAAACATGATGCGCCAAGCACAAAAACTTCAAAAACAAATGGAACAGAGCCAAGCAGAACTCGCTGCCATGGAATTTGTTGGAAAATCAGCTCAGGACCTTGTCCAAGCAACCCTAACTGGAGACAAAAAAGTTGTCAGCATTGACTTCAACCCAGCAGTTGTAGATCCAGAAGATCTCGAAACCCTTTCTGACATGACTGCGCAAGCAATTAACGCAGCACTTGAACAAATTGATGAAACGACTAAGAAGAAACTAGGAGCTTTCGCTGGAAAATTGCCTTTCTAATCCACAAAAAAAGAGAAACATCTGTTTCTCTTTTTTTATTAGAAATCAAAGAATTCCATTGCTTTCTTTAAGAGTAATTCCGTATATTCCGGATCGTCTTGAGCCGTTGTGACTTGTGACTGGACCATTTCAAGATCATCAGTAATCATGCCATCTGCGCCGAGACGAACTGCTTTATCAAATGCCTCCGAACCATTTACGGTCCAAACATAGAGTCTCTGATCAGTTGCCCAGAGTTTATTGACAAAGTATTCATCCAAAGTCGAGTACTCCATAGTGTAACCCGTTGCCTTGGTTCTTGGGAAGATACTGTTATAGGGGAGAATAAAGTAAACTGGAATTTCAGAATCATAAGTCAACACTTTATCAATCACATGATAGTCTAGTGATTGCATCTGATGCCCATATTTCTTGATAGTCGCTCCATACTTTTCGAGGAAATGGTCCATCATTTGCGGACTATCTTTTTTACTGGTTTTAATCTCAATCAGCAATTTTTGGTTTAAAGCATTTGCACGCTCTAAATAGGCATCAAAGCTTGAAATCTTTGTTTGATAACCATTCTCGTAAATATCTGTATTTGTTAATTCATCCAGAGTCAAATCTTGCGGCGTAGCATTAATACCTGTTAAATTTTTTAGGTTAGCATCGTGCATCATCACGAACTGACCGTCTTTCGTTTCCTGCACATCCATTTCGATAAGATCTGGTTTTAGTTGAGCTGTTTTTTCTAAAGACTGCACAGTATTTTGAACACCGTTTTTATTACTTACTCCTCTGTGCGAAATCACTAAAGGTGTATTGGTATCCGGAGATTCCAGATAAACGTAGCCTTCTATGGCAAAGATGATGCTTGCACACCCCATGACACCCCATCTCATCAGATGATCTTTCTTTCGCCTTGGCATGATCTCCAACTCCTCTCCTGTAAGGAAGGAAACAAACTTCACTAGGAAATAAGTCAGGGTCATGTAATGGAAATTTTTAATCAAGACAAAATTAATCACACCGAGAATCAAGGACTCTTTTTGAGTGAGATTATCCATCACTGCTTGCGCAAAAAGCAAAGGAATTAACAAACCAAAGAAGAAGAGATAGGTTTTAATGATAATGAGCAAGAGATGCCAAGAGTAGAAAAGGACATTTTTCTTTGTCTTTTTGAGACTATATTTCACACTTTCTCTTACGGTCTTTCTTTCAAAGAGAATCTTAGGAAGGGCAAACATAAATCGGACAGAGATGTAGAGAAAGATCCAAGCGGATGCTATGATCATCAGACCTACCAGCCAATGCTTACCTTCCCAATAATTCACAATAAAATCAGGGATAATAATCTTGTTGAGGTAGTAGATTTTTAAAATCTTACGGATGAACGGGAAAAGCATAGCAATGTAAAAAAAGACAAAGGCCATCTTACAAAAGCTCAATCGCTTAACGAATAGAAAGCTCTGGTGAAATACTTTTCTACTGTACTCAATTAAAGTTCTCTTTTCATGATAGAGAAGGTGACGAGCCCCGATAAACAAAAGACAAATCTGGAAATAGGCAACCAGGAGATTGATTGCAATTAAGATGAGAAAGGCTAAACTGATAAAAGGCGAGCCTTGTATAATCGCCCAAAAGTTATTGTAGGAGATAAACAAATAACCGGTTTGTCTCAGAAGAATGCCAGCAATCCACGAATTTAATGGTAGCCAGACAAACTCAACCATCATAAATATCAAGAAAAATAGAAATAAAATCTTATCTAGGTTATAGTATATCTTCCTAAAACCTAGCTTTTTAGGTTTTTCAGGTTTCATAGGCACTCCTAGTCTAAAAATTGGGATAAATCTAAGCCACCGAAAGGATTATTCATAGAAAAACTACTCTGGTCTTCTATTAATAGCTTTCCTTCATCCGATTCCAAAAAAGCTTCGTAAACACGCGCCGTCATGCGGGCGTCTTCTAAACTGTTATGAGACTTCCCGTGAAAGCCTAAAAAATTCGCTACAGTTTGTAATTTAAGATTGGCTATGCCGTGTAGGTCAGAACTACGGCGTTCAAAAGCCTCCTCATATAGATCAACCTTATACTGGTCACGATAATCAATACCATGCTCCAAGAGAATAGGTAAATCACTCTTATCTGCATTGTAACCAACAATAGGTAAGTCGCCAACAAATGCTTGAAAGTCCTCTAAAACTTGTTCTACTTTTGGCGCATCTTTCAAGGTTTCAGCTGTGATTCCAGTCAAACCATTGATAAAACTCTTCAATGGGGCTGTAGTATGAACATAAGAATCAAAAGCAGCACTTTCTTGTCCATCTTGAAAGCGGACTGCCGATACTTGAATTAAATGGGTAACCCCCTCGTGTTGATTGAATTCCAAATCAAAGGCGATATAATCTCTTAATTTTTCCATTATTTACCTCAATTACTACCCAAACTAAACTATAAACAATAAAAGAAGCCATTAGGTTAGTGAGTAACCCAAACAGCTTCTTTATTTTCCTCCAAAAAGGCGAGCAAAAAAGCCTTTTTTGGTTGCTTGGACTTCTTCTTTTGCTTGGTCCAACTCGAGTTTCAAGGTTTCTTGATCCTTCATGGCTTGAAGAGTTAACTGTTGCTGTTGGTCCAACTGTTTGTCCTTTTCAGCAATCTGTCGGTCTTTGATACGCATCTGTTCATCTTTTTCTGATAACTGGCGGTCTTTTGCCTTGAGCTGCTCGTACAAACGAAGAATTTCAGCATTTTTCTCATCGACCAAGATTTCCATCAGTTCACGTTGTTTAACATCATCACTGACTGGTTCATCTTCAAAAATCGTTTTTTTGTAGATTTCCTCTAGCTTGATTAAGCCACTTCGAGTAACTACAGTTACACCTTTGTCATTTTTTTTCGTGTCCTCTTCTGGAAGTTCTTTGACACGATTGTTGATTGCTTGACGAGATAGTCCTAAGACCTCTGCAATCTCACTGACGGTCATTTCAATACTCATAATATCCTCTGAAACGTTTTCTAGCTTTTCTTTATTTAAATCTTATCATAAGCTAGATAAACTGTCAAATTTCCGCTTAATCTAAGGCTTTTAAAAAGGCTAGTAAGACTTGGGCAGAACGACGTCCAGCTTCGATAATAAACTCATCAAAAGAGACAGAGGCTTCGTGATTGGCATTGTCACTCATAGCACGAATGACTAGGAACGGTAAATTAAGAGACTGAGCCGCTTGTGCAATAGCAGCCCCTTCCATTTCAACTGCTAAAACATCAGGGAAGTGGGATTTGATACTAGCAATCTTATCATCTCCAGCTATAAAACTGTCCCCTGTGGCAATCAAGCCTAGATGCCATGTCTGCTCTAACTGAAATAAGTTTTCTTTAATCCAAGCGATAAATTTCTTATCTGATTCAAAGTACAGAGGTTGACCAGCCATTTGGCCATAAGCATAACCAAAAGCAGTCACATCCACATCATGGTAAGCTAGTCTATCTGCAATCACGACATCACCAACAGCAATCCCTTCGGCAAGAGCACCTGCTGATCCTGTATTGATGATAGCTTCTACCTGAAAATGGTCAGCTAGAATAGCTACACTCATAGCTGACATGACCTTTCCAATCCCACTCTGAACTAGAACGACTTCAGTATTGCCAACAGAGCCTGTGTAGTATGTATTTCCTAAGACTTGGACTTCTTGAGGTTTATCCAAATTCTGAGTCAAATATACGAGTTCTTCTGGCATGGCAGCAATGATTCCAATTTTCATTTCAAGTCCTTTCAATTACAAGAGTTTCATCGCTAAAATTAACAAAATCAAAAGTAGGATAACTGCAAACAAGATGCGATTGAGTTTTGAATTAAAAACATTTCTCTTGGTATTCTCAATGCGGCGACTCTTATGAATCGTTGGCTCTACTTCGATTGTTAAGGTATCTTGACTAAAACCGTGGTCTCTAGAACGTGAATAACCAAAATGTTGTGAAGATGTTGGCAGGATTTTGGTTTCCTCCTCATCTTGAAGGGGTGGTCCTGAGATTTTCTCACCACGATTGGCACGTTCAATCATTTCATCTGTTAATAAAGGTTTTCCCATGGGTTTCTCCTCTATTTCTTTTGTAGTTCCCAGTACTGGATTGCCATGATAGTCTTAGCATCACAGATATGACCTGACTGGATCAGGTTCTTGGCTTCCTCTAGGCTTACTTCTAAAACTTCCAAAGTTTCATCATCATCTTGTGGGCGAGGATTTTCCACCTTGACCAAATCACTAGCGAGGTAGAGTTTTAGTTTTTCATTACAAAATCCAATCGCAGAATAGAAATCGTACAACAGTTCTAACTTAGCTGTGTAGGCAACTTCTTCTTCCAATTCACGAAGGGCCGCCGCCATTGGATCAGCATTTTCACCAAGTTCTAGTTTACCTGCAGGAATCTCATAAGAAACCGCCTCGATAGCCTTTCGGTATTGCTTAACGAGAACGATTTTGTCTTCGGCTGTCACAGCTAGCACACAAACAGCTCCATTGTGAAAAATCAAGTCACGTTGGGCAGTACCCTTTCCTTCTGGTAGCTCCACCTGATCCTGTACTAGTTTGAAAATAGGACCTTGATAGATTTCCTTCCGACTAATCGTTTTTTCTTCAAATTCCATGACAAACTCCTACTGGTTCTTAGGATGATGAGGTAAGCGTGTTGCGTACTCATCTTTGTTAACTTGTCGTCCACGGCCGATAGCAATGGCATCAGCAGGAACATTCTTGGTAATGGTTGAACCCGCTCCAACCAGAGAATTATCCCCAAGTTCTACAGGAGCAATAATAGTTGAGTTTGAGCCAACAAAGACATTATTGCCAATGACAGTTTTGTATTTATTTTTGCCATCGTAGTTGACTGTAATAGTTCCTGCACCGAAATTAACGTTGCTACCCACTTCACAGTTTCCAATATAAGTCAAATGACCCGCCTTGGTATTTTCACCGATTGAAGAACCTTTGACTTCTACGAAGTTACCAATATGAACCTGAGAAGCTAGGCTTGAACCTGGTCGGATATGGGCATAAGGACCTACAGTCACGCCGTCTGCAACCGCACTTTCCTCAATCATGGAATTCGTAATCACAGCCCCAGCTCCGATAGTGCTATCCACTACATAAGTACCGTTTGTCAAAACAGTCTCAGCACCAATCTTCGTTTTACCTTTCAAGGTAACATTAGCTTCGATTTGGACTTCGGGAGCAATCTCAACATCAATGTCGATGAAAGTTGCTTCAGGATTGACAAAGCTAACACCATTAACCATATGCTTTTGGTTGATACGGCGACGCATCACTGCTTCTGCAGTCGCAAGAGCTACACGGTCATTTACGCCAAGACTTTCATCAAAATCCTTGAGAGTATAGGCCCCAACCTTTTCACCCGCATTACGGAAAATACCAATCACGTCAGTAATATAGTACTCACCTTGGGCATTGTTGGTGTTGATGTTTTTAAGAGCCTCAAAAAGACGTTCATTGTCAAATACATAAGTTCCAGTATTGATTTCCTTAATTTGCTTTTCAAAGTCTGTAGCATCTTTCTGCTCCACAATGCGAAGAACTTCAGCATTATCGTTGCGGACGATACGACCATATCCAAAAGGATCAGCTGCTTCAGCTGTTAAAATCGTCGCCACATTTTTGTGATTGATATGGAAATCCAAGAGGTTTTTCAAGCTTTCACCTGTTATCAGAGGAGTATCCCCAGCAATAACCAAGGTGTGGCCGGTACGTTTTTGAAGAATAGGCTCTGCCATCATGACAGCATGCCCAGTTCCTAGTTGTTCTGATTGGGTAACAAAGTCTGTCTGATCGGCTAATACTTGCTCAACTAGCTCTGCCTTGTGACCAACTACAGTAACTGTTTTTTCAGGTTGAATAGCACCAACACTACGAAAAACATGTTCCAACATCGAAATTCCAGCTACTTTGTGAAGTACCTTTGGAAGATCTGATTTCATGCGAGTACCTTTACCCGCTGCTAAAATAATGGCATAATTTGACATAATCTTCTCTTTTCTCTAGAAATTCCCTTATATTATACCATAATTTAGTTTCTTAGGAGTAAACAAACAGAGAAATAGGGAAAAGACGCCCATATATTCACTTTTTCCGATGTTTTCTTTGATTTTTTTATCTATTTACGTTAAACTATTTAAATATGAGAAAAAAGATTCATCCAGCTATTATTTTTACTTTATTTACTATATTTATAGCTATTTTGATCCTCAATAGACCAACTTATGAAGACCATCCTGTCAAGTCAAAACCCAATGCAGTCCAGGTTGAAAATCAGGCCTTGCATAATCTTGACAAACCTATTATTGATGTCTCTGGTTGGCAAAGACCTGAGGAAATCAACTACGATACCTTGTCTCAAAATATTTCAGGTGTTATTGTTCGCGTCCACAATGGGGCTCAACATACTGAAAAAAATGATGCGGCTTATGCCAATGGTATTGATAAAGCCTATAAAAGTCATATTACAGAATTTCAAAAGCGGAATGTTCCTGTTGCTGTTTATGCCTATCTAGCAGGTACTAGTAAGGAAGAAATGGAAAAAGCTGCTGAGGTTTTCTACAATGCTGCTTCTCCATACAACCCTAGTTACTATTGGCTCGATGTTGAAGAAAAAACAATGTCTGATATGAACGAAGGTGTTGAAGCTTTTAGGGCTAAGCTAGAAGCTCTTGGCGCCAAAAATATCGGAATTTACATTGGTGTTTATTTCATGCAAGAGCATAGTATCAATACAGATAAGTTCTCTGCTGTCTGGATTCCATCTTACGGAACGGATTCAGGTTACTTTGAAACCACGCCTAATACTGATTTAGACTATGATCTCCATCAGTATACTTCAAAAGGAAGAATTGCTGGATTCGAGCATCATTTAGATATTAATCTCATTTCTACCTTGAAGGAAAAAGAAGAAACCTTCAGAAAACTATTTTTAAGACCATAAGACAAGTGAAAATTGCTCTCTTTTTCACTTGTTTTTTCATTTTCTTCTCGTCTGTGTTATAATTGATAGAATAGAGAAAGAATTTTATGAAATTGAGGATTTTATGATGTTTTCATGGATTGCAAGAGTTATTAAAGGAATCGTCATCGCCTTAGGATTTATCCTACCAGGAATTTCTGGCGGTGTTTTAGCAGCTATTTTGGGAATTTACGAGCGAATGATTAGCTTTCTGGCTCATCCCTTTAAGGATTTTAAAGAGAATGTCCTATACTTTATCCCAGTAGCAATCGGAATGTTGCTAGGCATTGGTTTGTTTTCTTATCCAATCGAGTATCTGCTAGAAAATTACCAAGTCTATGTTTTATGGAGTTTTGCTGGAGCTATCATCGGTACAGTTCCAAGTCTCCTTAAAGAATCTACTCGAGAATCTGATCGTGATAAGATTGACCTAGTCTGGTTCTGGACTACCTTTATCCTTTCAGGCCTAGGGCTCTACGCACTAAACTTTGTTGTTGGTTCTCTCAGTGCTAGTTTCGCTAGTTTTATCTTAGCGGGTGCTCTTTTAGCTCTAGGTGTCTTGGTGCCTGGTTTAAGTCCGTCAAATCTACTCTTGATTTTAGGGCTGTACGCTCCAATGCTAACTGGTTTTAAGACCTTTGATTTATTCGGAACCTTCCTTCCTATTGGGATTGGTGCAGGAGCAACCCTCATCATTTTTTCAAAATTAATGGACCATGCCTTGAACAACTACCACTCCCGTGTTTATCACTTTATTATTGGAATTGTGCTATCAAGCACCCTCTTGATTTTGATTCCAAATGCTGGAAGTGCTGAAAGTATCCAATACACTGGACTTTCTATCGTGAGTTATGTTCTCATCGCCTTCTTCTTTGCACTTGGCATTTGGCTTGGTATCTGGATGAGTCAATTGGAGGATAAGTATAAATAATGGCAAAAAAAGTCAAGATTAAAAAAACCTTGGTCGAGCAAATCTTGACCAAGGCGGGTATTGACCATACTGGTATTCAGATCAACGCGCTTGAGGGTGAACTTCCTTCGGAATATGATCGAACACATATCTTTAAAACCTTGGCTCTGCTGGGTGATAAGACGGGGCCAATCATCGGAATCGTTCCCATAACAGAACACCTCGCTGAGAAAAAACTAGCAAAGGTTTCTGGTAATAAAAAAGTGAGCATGATTCCACAAAAAGACCTAGAAAAAACAACAGGCTATATTCATGGAGCTAATAACCCCGTCGGCATTCGCCAAAAACACAATTATCCCATTTTTATTGATCAGACTGCTTTGGATTTAGACCAAATGATTGTCTCTGCTGGAGAAGTCGGGCACAGTATCATCATCCGACCTCAAGACTTAGCCAGCTTTGTAAAAGCGGACTTTGCTGACATCTTGGAGGAAAACAACTGATGAAACTCTATTTTGTCCGTCATGGTCGGACTGTCTGGAATCTTGAAGGACGTTTTCAAGGTGCTAGCGGCGACTCTCCCCTTCTTCCAGAGTCCATTGACGTTTTAAAACAACTGGGGCAGTATCTCAAGGAAATTCCTTTTGATACGATTTATTCTAGTGATTTACCCAGAGCAGTTAAGTCTGCTGAAATTATCCAGAGTCAACTCCAATCCCCTTGTCCTTTGAAGAGCATTCCTGACCTACGTGAATGGCAACTTGGCAAACTAGAGGGATTAAAAATTGCTACGCTCAATGCCATCTACCCACAACAAATCAAGGCCTTTCGCTCTAATCTGGCTCAGTTTGATACGAGGATGTTTGAAGCCGAATCTCTCTACTCTACGACTCAGCGAACCATTCAGTTTATCAAATCTCTGAAAGAAAGTCCGGCTGAAAGAATTTTGATTGTCGGGCATGGGGCAAATCTCACTGCTAGCCTTCGTACACTTTTAGGCTATAAAGAAGCTCACCTCCGCAAAGATGGAGGCTTGGCCAATGCTAGTCTGACAGTTTTAGAGACCGATGATTTTGAAACCTTCACTCTGGAAAGATGGAATGACACTTCCTATCAAAGAAAATAATGGAACTTGATCTTAATAGTCAAGTTCTTTTTAGTTTTCAAAGAATATCCGTGAATTTCTCTGCTATTTATGATAAAATGGGAGTATCGCAAAAAATGACTCATCGTATCAAATTTTGAGTAAAATTAGGAGGAACCCATGTCTACAGAACATATGGAAGAACTAAATGACCAGCAGATCGTTCGCCGTGAAAAAATGGCTGCGCTCCGTGAACAAGGAATCGATCCCTTCGGAAAACGTTTTGAACGTACTGCTAACTCACAAGAACTAAAAGACAAATTTGCAGAACTTGATAAAGAACAATTACATGAATTAAACGAAACTGCTACTATCGCTGGACGCTTAGTAACTAAACGTGGTAAAGGGAAAGTCGGCTTTGCCCATCTTCAAGACCGAGAAGGTCAAATCCAAATCTACGTTCGTAAAGATGAAGTCGGTGAAGAAAACTACGAAATCTTCAAAAAGGCTGACCTCGGTGACTTCCTCGGTGTCGAAGGTGAAGTCATGCGTACGGATATGGGTGAACTCTCTATCAAGGCAACTCATATCACTCACTTGTCTAAAGCACTTCGCCCACTTCCTGAGAAATTCCACGGTTTGACAGACGTTGAAACAATTTACCGTAAACGTTACCTTGACTTGATTTCTAACCGTGAAAGCTTCGAACGCTTTGTTACTCGTTCAAAAATCATCTCTGAAATCCGTCGTTATCTAGATCAAAAAGGTTTCCTTGAAGTGGAAACACCTGTTCTCCACAACGAAGCTGGGGGCGCTGCTGCCCGTCCATTTATCACACATCACAATGCCCAAAACATTGACATGGTACTTCGTATCGCGACTGAGCTTCACTTAAAACGTCTTATCGTTGGGGGTATGGAACGTGTTTATGAGATTGGTCGTATCTTCCGTAACGAAGGAATGGACGCCACTCACAACCCTGAGTTCACTTCTATCGAAGTTTACCAAGCTTATGCTGACTTCCAAGATATCATGGATTTGACCGAAGGCATTATCCAACACGCTGCTAAGGCAGTTAAGGGTGATGGTCCAGTTAACTACCAAGGAACTGAAATCAAAATCAACGAACCATTCAAACGCGTTCACATGGTAGATGCTATCAAGGAAATTACTGGTGTAGACTTCTGGCAAGACATGACTTTCGAAGAAGCTAAAGCTATCGCTGCTGAGAAGAAAGTTCCAGTTGAGAAACATTACACTGAAGTTGGTCACATTATCAACGCCTTCTTTGAAGAGTTCGTTGAAGAAACCTTGATTCAACCAACCTTTGTCTATGGTCATCCAGTAGCTGTCTCTCCACTCGCGAAGAAAAATCCTGAAGACGAACGCTTTACTGACCGTTTTGAGCTCTTTATCATGACTAAGGAATACGGTAATGCCTTTACTGAGTTGAACGACCCAATCGACCAGCTTAGCCGTTTCGAAGCCCAAGCAAAAGCTAAAGAACTTGGTGACGATGAAGCAACAGGTATCGACTACGACTACATCGAGGCTCTTGAATACGGTATGCCACCAACAGGTGGTTTGGGTATCGGTATCGACCGTCTCTGCATGCTCCTCACTGATACAACTACTATCCGTGATGTATTGCTCTTCCCAACAATGAAATAATACTCTTCGAAAATCTCTTCAAACCACGTCAGCATTTCCTTGCCGTAGATATATGTTCCTGACTTTGTCAGTCTTATCTACAACCTCAAAACAGTGTTTTGAGCAGCCTGCAGCTAGATTCCTAGTTTGCTCTTTGATTTTCATTGAGTATAAACCCTTATCCTCTGGTACTTGCCAGAGGATTTTTCGATGCAAAAAGAGACTGAGGAAAAACTCAATCTCTTTTCTTATTCTTGATTTTTAACTTGACTGGTGGCTACATCTTCCCCAAACCACTTCTGACTGATTTCCTGAAATTTTCCTTCTTGGTATAGTGATACAAAAGCCTGATTCAGAGCAGCTAGCAAAGTTTTATCAGCAGGTCTAACACCCACTGCAAAAGCTTCACTTTCAAATCCAGCTGAAAAGACATTGTAGTCATTTAATATTCCTTCAGACTGGAGATAATAATTGGCATATACCCGGTCAATCACAAGGGCATCAATCCGATCATTTTTCAAATCAATCAAGGCTTCATTGAAACTTTGGTATTGATTGGCTTTCTGGTCTTTCACTCGATTCTTGAGTAGTTCAGGTTGTCGTTCAAAATTCAAATAGCCAGAAGATCCTGCCTGGGCCCCTAAAACTTTGTCAGTCATATCCTGAATTGAGTGGATATTTTGAGACTTTTTAGAGACCAAAACTTGTTGATTTTCCATGTAAGGAATGGTAAAGGCAACCTTCTCTTTCCGTTCATCTGTTGCTGTATAGCCATTCCAGATGGCATCAATGGTACCATTTTGTAGTTCGGTTTCTTTCATATCCCAGTCGATGGGTTGAAATTTAATCTGAATTCCTAGCTTTTCAGAGACAGCTTGGGCTAGGTCGATATCAAAGCCCGCATACTGGCCATTCTTTTCTTCAAATCCCATGGGAACAAAGGTATTGTCAAAGCCAATGGTAATGCTTCCCTGCTTTTGATATTTGGCCCAATTATCCTGATTTGGATCACTTGCCTTCTGAGTACAAGCCGTCAGGAAGAAGCTAAAGAACAGAGCAAGTACAAGGGCAATTTTCTTTCTCTTCATAGGCACCTCCCACTCCTACTTTGAATCAACCTTAAGGATCTGATCAGCAATGTTTTCCGCAAACTGAAGATCGTGGGTCACAACAATCTGGGTCATCCCACGCTCTTTATTTTGAAGGATAAGTTTTTCTACTTCTAATCGCAACTCTGGGTCTAAGGCTGATGTAGGCTCATCATATCCAATAATTTCTGGGTTTATCATCATGGCGCGTGCTAAGGCCACCCGTTGTTTTTGCCCACCTGAAAGTGAGAAAGGGAAGGCATCTGCATGCCCAGCTAACCCAAGTTGCTCTAACAAACCACGCGCCTTCTTCTCAGCAACTTCCTTGTCCATACTCATCGTTTTTATGGGCGACAAGGTTAAGTTATCTAGAACTGACAAATGCGGAAAAAGTTGAAAATCTTGGAAAACAAATCCCAGAAGATTTCGCTTTTCTAGTTCGTCTATAGCTAGCGATTCGCCGTTATAGTAGATTTCCCCCGAATCGATGGTTTCCAATCCAGCTAACATACGTAACAGGGTTGTCTTGCCGCCTCCTGATGGACCTACGATTGCAAGGATTTGCTTTTCGGGAATAGAAAGGCTGAAGTTGGTTAAGATTTGTTTGCCACCAAAGGCCTTGTTAATGTTTCGTAATTCTAACATAGCAATCCTCCTATCTGTAATAACTGTACTTCTTCTCAAGTTTTTTCGCTACAATGGTTACAAGACCAATCATGATCAAATAAATTGCTCCAGCTAAAAACATAGGAACAAGACTAGCATCACGATTAGCTGCTGTCCGACTAGCCAAAATCAAATCTGAAATCCCAAGGGCATAAACCAATGAAGTATCCTTGATCAAACTCATAATTTCATTAAAGACGCTCGGTAAGACAATCTTTGTAACCTGTGGCAAAATAATATAGCGCACTGTGTCAAAAGGACTAAACTTCAAGACCTTAGCAGCCTCATATTGACCTTTAGGAATGGTTTCAATCCCACTACGAAAGATTTCAGCAAAGTAGGCTGCATAGTTCAATACAAAAGCGATCACAGCAGCAGGCAAACGATCTAAACGTATCCCAATGCTAGGGAGAACATAGTAAATAAAGATTAATTGCAAGAGCAATGGAGTCCCTCGCATCACCCAAATATAAAGGTCAATCAGATAATGGAGGGGTTTCCAGCGGACTTGTAAAGCAAAGGCAACGACAATACCTAAAGGAATTGAAAATATCAAGACCAGAGCAAAGACTTGAAGCGTCATACTTGCACCGTTCAATAAACTTGGTAATATCTCAAACATATAAGACATACTGCACCTCCTAAAAATTATTGTTCCTATTATAGCATAAATAAACAATTTAGCAAGAGTTTTTGTAAAAAAATTCTATTTTTCAAAAAAAACGTATCTGCCAAATTGACGGATACGTTCTTTTAGAGAGATAACTTTTAAAGTGTTTCTAAGAGTTCTTGCATCTGGACATCATCTGGAATGAGTTTTAAATAAGCTTCAGCTTGCACTTTAGCTTCTTCAAAATATCCCAATTCACGCAGGAGATAAGTATACTGCTCCAGAAATTCAGGATTATCCTTGAGATCAAGCGATAGTTCCTGATAGAGTTCATAGGCATTATCTAAATTCTCAATTTTCTGATAAGAACGGGCAATCATCCACTTGGTCAAGAGATTTTCAGGTTCTTGACTTTGGAGAGCAATGATATCTTCGTACCGCTCTTGTTCCATATAAATGGTTGTAAGTCGAAGGAAAATTTCTTCTGTATCCTCTGCATCTTCTTTGCCAGTAAGGAGAAACTGCTCAGCACTACTAGGATCATGCAATTCATACGAAAACTGAGAAGCAGCTAGTAAGAGCCGAGTTTCAAATGGATTTTTCTCCAAACCTTGTTTAACAATACGAAGGGCCTCTTCCACCTGATGTTCCTTATGCAACGCTTGACTATAACCATATTCATATCCTTCAAAATCAGGTGAAATGGTATCAATCTGCTTAAAGTAAAGAACAGATTTTTGATACTCTTCTTGGTCAAAGTAAAGACTAGCCAGTTCAAAGGCAGTTTGGTCATCGTATTCTAATTCTAAGGCTTTTTCTAAGAATTCAGTTGCAGCTTCAAACTTGCCTAACTGGGCATAAGCGTAGCCAATTCGCTGATAGGTTGAGACACCCGTTTGCTCATAGATGGAGCGATTGTCTAATTGAGCATAACCCTGAATAGCTTCCTGATAATTTCCTAACTCACTATCCAACTCAGCCAAACCAAGAACTAATAAGACATCATCTGAGTAATTTAAGGCCTCCAGTAACTTTTCACGCGCTACATCCGTCAAACCTTCCAGCTGATAGAGATCTGCCTTCAATACTAAAGCCGATACATACCAATCACTATCTGGTGTGATTTCTTCCAGATAGGCAAAGGCTTCCTCAACATTGCCATCCTCGCTAGCAATGGTTGCCAGGTTCAGATTCACTTCTGGAAATTCTGAAACGATATGTTGGTAAATTTCTTTTGCTTGAGGATAAAAGCCAATTCCCTCTAGATAGTTTGCTAGTTCGTAAAGAACCTCACTTGAATCTGTTTCGAGGGCTTCGTGAAAATACTGATCCGCTTTGGTTAAATTCTGTTCATCCAAAGCCTGGAGCATGCGCTGACTATTGTTCACTCTTGATTTCCTCCCCTTCTTCTTCATACAAACCGCTGACTTTCTTATACCAGTTAAAGATAGCTGAGATAACGACCTTGGCAGAAGCATAGACAGGAATTCCCAGCAAGACTCCCCAAATACCAAACATAGAACCTGAAGTTAGGAGAACAAATAGGACATTGATCGGATGAATATTTAGCTGGCTACCTAAAATAAGCGGAGAAACAAAGCGACCTTCAATCGTTTGTTCAACAATAAAGACAATAATTACTTTCAAAAGCATTACAGGTCCTGCTATCAAACCCAAAACCAAAGCAGGTAACATCGCTAGAAAACTACCTAGATAAGGTACTAGATTAAGGATACCAGCCGTGATCCCCAGAGTCACAGCATATCTGAGACCAATAATCTTAAAGAAGATAATAAACATAATTGCCACGATAATAGCAACTGTAACCTGCCCTCTAACATAGTTTGACAACTGTTTATTAACATCTGACAAAACTTGTCCGACAGGTTCTTTTAACTTGTTTGGGATGAATTTAGTCAGGTAATCTCGCAAGCCTTTCCCATCTCTCAAAAGATAAAAGAGCATGAAAGGTACGATAATAACCGCAACAATGACCTGGGACACGCTACTGATAAAGGCGCTAACCCAGTTAACAGCTTGAGAAGAGATTTTGCTGGCCCACATGGTCGCCTCACTAGAAACATTGGAAAGAACCTGCTCCAACTGTGGTCTAAAATCATCTGGCAAGCGTTTGGTTACAAGGTCATTGATCACCTTATCAGCATCTTCCAGGTATGTCGGCACATTCTTCGCAAAATTTAAGACTTGGCGTTGCAGATTAGGAATTGCGACTGCCAGCCCCCAAATGATAAAGAGTCCGATAATGACAAAAACAATACTAATGGCAAGGACACGATTGATCTTGTGCTTCTCCATCCAGTCCACAATCGGATTGAGGAGGTAATAAAGTAAACCAGATAAAATAACTGGCAACATGACAACCCCAAGAAAATCTAAAACTGGTAAAAAGATAAAACTAATCTTACTTAGAATAAAAATATTTAGCCCCAGTAACAAGGTTACTAAAAATACAGTGATGGCTTTATTATCTAAAAACCACTTAAAAAACCAAGATAGGCTAAAATGTTTCTCTTTATGTTCCATAAATACATCCTTTCTGTCATTCTCTCATTATACCATTTTTAGACTAAAATAACTCTTTTTTAAAGTGCTTACATGAATGAATCTAGTGCTTCATGACTGCCATTTTGTGGTATAATGAACTTATCATTATTAAGAGGTATGGACATGAAAGAAACTGTTTATTTTGGAACTTACACTCGTCGCTTATCTAAAGGGATTTACAAGGCAGATTTTGATACAGAAACAGGCCAGCTTGCAAATCTTGAGCTCTTTGCTGCTGAACCAAGTCCAACCTACCTTGCCTTTGACCAACAGCAACACTTATACACCGTAGGGAGCCAGGATGGCTTAGGTGGAATCGCTGCTTACAAGACAGATGGCGCTTTGCTAAATCATGTGGTTGAAGAAGGCGCTCCCCATTGTTATGTGGCAGTGGATGAAAAACGTGGTCTCGTTTATGGGGCCAACTATCATAAAGGTCAAGTTCTGGTTTATAAACGTCAAACGGATGGTAGCCTCATCCAAACAGATCTAGATCAGCATAGTGGACAAGGTCCTCATGAAAACCAAACTTCCCCACATGTACACTTTACGGATCTAACACCTGACCAGTACCTCGTCACCTGCGATCTAGGAACAGATGAGGTAACAACCTATGATGTTAGTCCAGAAGGAAAACTAAATAAACTCTACACTTATCACAGCCAAGCTGGAGCAGGTGCACGCCACATCGTTTTCCACCACCACTATAAGATTGCCTATCTCATCTGCGAACTTAATAGCACTATAGAGGTCTTGATTTATGATGGGGTTGGTGAATTTGAACGCATGCAAGTTATTTCAACCTTACCAGATGGATACGAAGGCTTTAATGCTACTGCTGCCATTCGTCTTTCAAAAGATGGCAAATACCTCTATGCATCCAACCGAGGTCATGATTCCATTGCAGTCTATACAATCCTCGCTGATGGTAGCTTGGAATTATTAGAGATTGTACCAAGCCATGGTAAAAATCCACGTGATTTCGACCTAACTCCTGATCAAGAGTTTCTCATTGCTGTTCATCAAGATTCTGATAACGCAACCGTCTTTAAGCGCAATCCTAAAAGTGGTCGTCTTGCAGAGCTTTCTAACGACTTCCATGTCCCTGAAGCAGTCTGCATCAACTTCCCACACTAAAAAAAATGAACTTGAGTTTCAAGTTCATTTTTTTTATAGTCTATTTCCAACATTAATACGGTTGATAGCACGCTGCAATGCGATTTTCGCACGACGCTCTTGGTCAATCAAATGCTTGTCATGAGCTTCTTCGATTTCTCGTTCAGCGCGAAGTTTCGCGCGTTCTGCACGACTGATGTCAATATCACGAGCACGCTCTGCTGAGTCTGCTACAATAGTAATGATATCATTAGCAATCTCGATAATTCCTCCGTTCACTGCAATCCAGTTCACATGAGTATCATCATCGATACGTTTTACCTTCACTTCATCAACCGCTAGAACCGCAATCATATTTTCATGTCGTGGCAAGATCCCCATCTCACCATCCAGAGTTCGTACCGATACAAAGCTGGCATGGTGATCATAGACGAGGCCATCTGGTGTCACGATCTGGACAGTTAAATGAGCCATAGATCACCTCTTAAAATCCCATTTTCTCTGCCTTAGCAATGACGTCTTCGATTGAACCGACACCACGGAAGGCATCTTCTGGTAGCTGGTCATGTTTTCCTTCCAGGATTTCCTTAAAGCCGCGAACTGTTTCCGCTACTGGCACATAAGAACCAGGTTGACCAGTAAATTGTTCTGCAACGTTAAAGTTTTGAGACAAGAAGAACTGGATACGACGGGCACGTGCAACCAAAGTCTTTTCTTCATCAGAAAGTTCATCCATACCAAGGATAGCAATGATATCTTGCAATTCATGGTAACGTTGAAGGACACGTTTAACCTCAGCAGCAACTGCATAGTGCTCCTCACCAACAATCTCAGGTGCCAAGGCACGAGAGCTTGAAGCTAGAGGGTCAACGGCTGGGTAAATACCCAACTGTACCAACTTACGTTCCAAGTTTGTAGTTGAATCCAAGTGAGCGAAGGCTGTTGCTGGTGCCGGGTCAGTATAGTCATCCGCAGGCACATAGATGGCTTGGATAGAGGTTACAGAACCCTTCTTAGTTGACGTGATACGCTCTTGCAATTGACCCATTTCTGTAGCAAGTGTTGGCTGGTAACCAACGGCTGAAGGCATCCGACCCAAAAGGGCAGATACTTCTGAACCAGCTTGAGTGAAACGGAAGATATTGTCAATGAAAAGAAGCACATCTTGGCCTTCTACATCACGGAAGTATTCGGCGATTGTCAAACCAGTAAGGGCAACACGCATACGTGCTCCTGGTGGCTCATTCATCTGACCAAATACCATGGCTGTTTTCTCGATAACGCCTGATTCTTTCATTTCCCAGTAAAGGTCGTTCCCTTCACGAGTACGTTCCCCAACACCGGTAAATACTGAAATACCACCATGTTCTTGGGCAATGTTGTGAATCAATTCTTGGATCAAGACAGTTTTACCAACTCCGGCACCACCGAAGAGTCCAACTTTCCCACCTTTAAGGTAAGGGGCAAGAAGGTCGATAACCTTAATCCCTGTTTCCAAGATTTCAGATGAGGTAGACAATTCATCAAAAGTTGGAGCTTTCTTATGAATTGGCTGACGCTCAGCGTCCTCAGCGAAAGGAGCATCCAAGTCAATGGTATCTCCCAAAACGTTGAAGACACGTCCCAAAGTTTCTTTACCTACTGGTACAGAGATTGGACGGCCTGTGTCCAAAACTTCCATTCCACGAGTCAAACCATCTGTTGATTCCATGGCGATCGTACGGACCATACCATCACCCAACTCCAAGGCTACTTCAAGGACGATTTTTGTTTTTCTTTCGTCATTTTTGTAGACGACAAGTGCATTATTAATCTCAGGAAGTGTTTCCCCTGCTGCAAACAAGACGTCTACAACTGGTCCGATAACCTGAGCAATTTTACCTGAACTCATCTCCTTCTCCTATTCTATATAAGATACTGTCGGTTCCTAGCTCAACTAGGTCCTAAGTTCATTTTGATACGAGGGAGGCAAAGCCTTATTCTAAGGCACTAGCCCCCGCTACGATTTCTGTAATTTCTTGTGTAATCGCCGCCTGTCTAGCACGGTTATACTGGATTGTCAAATCATTGATGACCTTTTTGGCATTATCGGTCGCCGTTTGCATGGCTGTCATGCCTGCAGCATTTTCAGCTGTCTTGGCATCGATAATAGCCCCGTAAATCATACTTTCGGCATACTGTGGCAACAACTGCTCTAGAATCTCATCACGGCTCGTTTCCAACTCAAAGGTCAAGCTATACTCTTCATCCGCTTCATTTGGATCCAAGTCAACAATCGGAAGCATTTGTTCCACACGCATTTGACTTGTAAGAGTATTAACATGATGGTTGTAGCAGACGTACAATTCATCAAAAAGTTCGTTTTGGTACATCTCAATCGTTTTTGAAATAATTTTACGAACTTCATCAAAACTAGGTTGATCTGCCAAGCCACGTAGTTCATAGATTGGCTGAATACCACGAGCCTTAAAGAAATCAGCTCCCATACCACCGATACAAATTATCTCAAAATCTTTACCATCTGGATGGTATTCTTCTTTCAACTCCATAACGGCTTTAAGGATGGAAGCATTATAACCTCCAACCAAGCCACGGTCTGAAGTAATAACGATATAGCCTGTTTTCTTAACTGGGCGACTGATGAGCATCGGATTGGTTGAACCACCAGATCCGTTACCATGCAGAATATCCGTCAAAAGCTTACGAACTTTCTGAGCGTAAACTTGGAAGTTGCGCGCTGCTTCTTCAGAGCGACCTAACTTGGCAGCCGATACCATTTGCATGGCATTAGTGATTTGACTCGTATTTTTGGTTGAGGCGATTTTTGTTTTAATATCATTTAGAGATACTGCCATCTGACACCTCTATTCTTATTGGAAGCTGGATTGATTGAGAAACTCTGTAATCGCAGCATCCAAGACTGCTTCTTCTGGCAAGTCTTTTGTTTCACGAATGGTTTCCAAAATCTCTGGATAATGAGCATCAAAGAAAGTATGGAACTCTTCCTCAAAACGAACAATGTCATCTACAGGAATCGTATCCAAGAAACCATGTGTCAAAGCATAGAGAATGGTTACTTGTTTCTCAACAGGTAGTGGTTTATGGACAGGTTGTTTCAATACTTCCACAGTACGACGTCCACGGTTTAACTTAGCCTGTGTTGCTGCATCCAAGTCAGAACCAAACTTAGTGAAGGCTTCCAACTCACGGTATGAAGCAAGGTCGATACGAAGTGTACCAGCAACTTTCTTCATGGCTTTAATCTGTGCCGAACCACCTACACGGGATACAGATGAACCCGCATCAATGGCTGGACGAATACCCGCATTGAAGAGACCATCACCAAGGAAGATTTGTCCGTCAGTGATAGAGATCACGTTGGTTGCGATATAGGCAGAGATATCTCCTGCTTGTGTCTCGATAAATGGTAGGGCTGTAATAGATCCACCACCAAGCTCATCAGAAACTTTAGCTGAGCGCTCAAGCAAACGGCTGTGAAGGTAGAAAACATCCCCTGGGAAGGCTTCACGACCTGGTGGACGACGAAGCAAGAGGGAAAGCTCACGATAAGCGACCGCTTGTTTTGAAAGATCATCATAAACAATCAAAACATGCTTGCCTTGGTACATAAACTCTTCTGCCATAGCAACTCCGGCATAAGGAGCTAGGAAGAGCAATGGAGATGGTTGTGAAGCAGAGGCTGTCACAACGATTGTGTAGTCCAAGGCACCATACTGGCGAAGTGTTTCTACTTGTGTACGGACAGTTGATTCTTTTTGTCCAATCGCTACGTAGATACAGATCATATTTTGACCTTTTTGGTTCAGGATCGTATCAATCGCAATGGTTGTTTTCCCTGTCTGACGGTCACCGATAATCAACTCACGTTGACCACGACCAATCGGTACAAGGGCGTCAATAGCTTTCAAACCTGTTTGTAATGGTTCTGATACAGACTTACGTTGCATAACACCAGGAGCTGGCGCTTCTACTGGACGAGTTTTGTCAGTATGGATGTCACCAAGACCATCAACTGGACGACCAAGTGGGTCGACAACACGTCCGATTAGGCTGTCCCCCACAGGTACTTCCATGATTTTACCTGTACGGCGAATGGTATCACCTTCACGAATATCTGTAAAGTCTCCAAGAATGATAATCCCAACGTCTGTAGACTCCAAGTTTTGCGCCATCCCATAAGAGCCGTTTTCAAAGATCAACAACTCTCCACTCATGGCATTTTCAAGACCGTGAGCACGCGCAATTCCGTCCCCGATATAGGTTACAACACCTGTTTCAGACACATCAAAATTGGGTTTGAAATTTTCAATTTGTTGCTTAATTAAAGCGCTGATTTCTTGTGCGTTAATTGCCAAAAGAACACCACTTTCTATTTCAAATTTTCTTTAACAACTCGAAGTTGTTGTTTAATACTCACATCAATTGTCTTGTGATTAGCAAAAATGACAAAACCACCAATGAGCCCTTCATCAATTTGTTCTTTAATACTCCGTACTTTCAGAGACATTTTTTTCTCTATCAAGGGAAGCAAACGTTCCTTCTGCTCGTCCGTTAAAGGATGAGCTGAAGAAATCGTGACTATAAACTGATTGGTTTCTCTTTCAAGACGATTCAAACAATCAACAATGATATCATAAAAAAGATTTGCTCTGTGATTGTAAATCAGAACCTGAATAAAGTTTTGCATTAAAGGTGAGACAGAGTCTTGAAAGAAACCAACTGTTTTTTCCTTATCAGACTCATCAACTGCCACCTGAGCTAAAAAAGAAGGTAAGCCCGTTTCTTCTGCGACTTGCTTGATTTGATCCAAGTCTGAAAAAATCCGGTCCTCTTCTCCTTTTTCAATCACTAATTGGACAAAAGGCATGCTGTATTTTTCAATTACCTTTGCTGTTTTCTTGTCCATTAGGCTTCTCCTAGCTGATCGATATACTGATCAATGAGTTCCTTATGAGCATGACTGTCAAGGTTTTTTGAGATGATTTTACCAGCGAGACTAACGGTCAAATCTGCCACCTCGCCCTTAACACTTTGCAAAGCCTCAGCTTTATTCTGAGCAATTTCTTGATTCGCCTTCTCTTTTAAGCGACCTGCTTCTACTTTAGCATCTGCCAGAATATCTGCTTTACTCTTTTCTGCAGTCTCTTTAGCATTTTCAATGATTGTTTTGGCCTCGTTGCGACTTCCAGCCAATTCATCTTCACGTTTTTGAGCAAGAGTTTCTGCTTTTTGACGAGCTTGTTCAGCTCCATCAATATCAGCAGCAATTTTATTTGCCCTTTCTTCGAAGACACTTGTCAAGTTTGACCACGCATATTTCTTAACTAAGACAATCAAAAGGATAAAAGAGCCAGCGATTAAAATAAAGTTACCAATTAATTCACCTACTGTTACGTGCATCTGTTACTCCTTTCTACTCTTCTCCATCATTTATCTTATTTCCTAAGTACATAGAAGACAACATGGTAAACACATAGGCTTGGATGCAGGAAATAAAGACAGAAAAGGCTGTCCAAGCCAAGTTAGCACCAAAAGCAACTGGATACCAATATAGAGCTTGATGAGATAGAGTGATTAGCAAACTAGCCATCACTTCTCCAGCAAAGATATTTCCGAACACCCGCAAGGCAAGTGATAAAAAGTTGGTAAACTCTTCTAAGATATTCATGGGAGTCATAAAGCCAGGTGTGATATAGGCTTTTAGATATTTTTTAATCCCACGGCGACGAATCCCTTCAATATGGGTCATCAGGATAATTCCAAATGACAAGGCCAAGTCAAACTGGAGATTTGCAGTTGGCGATGTCCAAAGGTTTGTCCCATCTGTAGTTTGAAGTTTCGCCATCAAACCGAGGTTATTTGCCAGTACCATAAATAGAAATAGACAAAGGAAAAAGAGCGAGTAGTCTTTCATGTAGCTTTTACCAATGTTAGGTTCTGTAAATCCAATAACGAAGTCATAGAAATACTCAAGTACATTTTGCTTTCCTTTGGGTTTCAAAGTCATATTGCGACTTGCCCAATAGATAAAGCCAAAAACAACTCCCACAATCAACAAGGTCATGGCTAACATGGTTAAATCAAAGGTAACAGGACCAATATTGATGGTTGGATTGATACTTTCTTCCATCTAGAATCCTCCCTTTTCTTCTCGTTCCATTTGTCTATTTGATGACGAATGAAAAGACGAGGGTAACCAAGAACGTTCCTTCAATAAAGGCAATCCCCATGATCATTAAGCTACGTAATTGTGGGATGATGTCTGGTTGGCGAGCTGCTGATTTGAACAAACCGTTCATCAACATACCTTCTGCAAGAGATACACCCATACAGGCAAGACAAAGACCGAAAAATGTTAAATTCATGATGAATTCTCCTTTTATTTAAAATTTACTTACTTAGTTTAGTCCTAAAATTTTGATTTGTCAACTTTTTACTTACGTTGAAAGCGTTTCAGATAATATATTTCTATTTTTGCTATTTTTACACCATTCTATAGAAAGTTTTTCCATTTTAGATTGCGAGTTTTTCTTGATTTTACTATATTTTCTGAAATAAACTGAAAAATACAAGTTTGAAACTTGTATTTTTCAGTTTATTTCAAATAGTAGGAATAGTGTTGTTTACAACCTGGATTAAATGGAGCACTGCAGTAAGGACAAGCCATCTGTTTTTGGTATTCTTGGAAAGTCATTGTCCTCTTACAAACCCCACATAAAATCGGTCGATCCTCAGAAAGCGCCAAAGGATAGGGCGAAAAAACATGCGTTTCTATAGCATTGTGGCACTGATAGCAAGCATAATATTTTTTACACTCATAGCACTGAAGAGAAACGATGTCCTTTTCGCCATGATAATGAACACATCTGCCTTCATCATCAACTAACAAACCTTGTGCTTGATTCATTCACTTTTCCTTCTCTAGGCACGAACTGTGACGCTGGTTCCATCTTCTTTATAGAGATTGATAAGACCTTCCTTGAGAGCGCGAACCATGTCCCCAGCTTGAACAGGTTGTGGAACCTTAATGGTCAAAAGTTCCATTGGATTTGGAGCACGGTCGATTTTATTGCCCTTGGCATCATGAAGGTCTTCGATATAAGTCTCAAAATGACGGAAACCTGGTCCATAAAACTCGACTTGATCGCCTTCATTGATGACATTCCGTTGACGAATGGTTGCCGTTTGAGTCGCATCATCGTACGCAACCACTTCAGCGACAAACTTGTATTCAGGAATTTTACGACGAGCGCCAAATAACTGTTCGTTTTCTGTAGGTGTACCATAGTAGAAACCTGTTGCCAGTTCACGCTGAGCAACCTTCCACATCTCGTCCACCAAGTCTTGTTTGATGGCTTCAAATTTCTCAGGACTTTCGAGATAAGCATCTACAGCCGCCTTGTAACAGTTGGTCACAGTTGAAACATAGTGGATGGATTTCATACGACCTTCAATCTTGAGACTGTCTACACCGTTTTCGATCATATCTGGGATATGGTCAATCATAGACATGTCGACGGCTGACATTGAAAATTCTTCTGGAATTTCACCTTTCAGACTTTTACGTTCTTGACCAAAGGGCATGTCGTAAAGATCGTATTTCCAACGGCAAGACTGAGAACAGCCTCCGCGGTTAGCATCACGCATACTCATGTGGTTTGATAACGTACAGCGACCTGAGTAAGAAATACACATGGCTCCATGGACAAAAGCCTCAATCTCAACATCTGTACGTTTGCGAATCTCCGCCAATTCTTCCATTGAAACTTCACGAGCCAAAACCACACGAGTTAGACCAAGTTCTTTCCAGAACTCTAGAGTTTCATAGTTGGTTGCACTTGCTTGGGTTGAAAGGTGGATTTCAAGACCAGGTGCTTCAGTTGCTGCAATCATAATCAAGGCTGGATCTGACACGATAACTGCGGCAATCCCGATGTCACGCAACTTACGGAACCATTCTCCAGCACCAGCTTCATTTCCTTCGTGCATAACCATGTTAGCAGCCACATAGACCTTGGCACCGTACTTAGCAGCAAACTGCACGCCTTCTTCCATCTGTTCAAAGGTGAAGTTTCCTGCACGACTACGAAGACCATAGGCCTGTCCGCCGATGAAGACTGCGTCCGCACCATATTGAACAGCTACTTTCAGCTTCTCTAAAGTCCCTGCAGGTGATAAAACCTCAGGACGTTTTAATGTTTTTGTCATTTTTTCTCCTATTTGCAATATAAAAGTTTGACGTTTTTCCTTCTCATTTTATAGTAAATAAGCAATAAAATCAAGCCTAGACAGATTGTTTTGACAATTCTAATCTTTTCTAAAACAAAAAACTAGCCTTTCTAGACTAGTTGTTCTCAAGATAAAATTCAAAGCGTTCGCCCACGTATTGACTCTTTACATACTCGAAAGCCGTCCCATCTTCAAGATAAGAGACCTGAGTCAAGGCTAAAATGGCATGACCCTTTTCGACTTCTAGATAGTGAGCAATCTTTTCCTTAGCCAATCTCGCATAAATGGTCTGTTGGGATTTGCCAATCCGGTAGCCATGTTGCTGCAAGGTTTGGAAGAAATGACTAGTGATTTCTTCTTTTTTGAAATCCTTGATAAATTTCTCAGGAATGGATGCGACTTCATAGACTAGCGGAACTTGGTCAGCGTAACGCACCCGTTCCATGCGGATAATATTCTCTGTCGGAGCAATCCCTAGCTTTGCGACCTCTTGCTCATTTGGGATGGTTCTTCTGTAAGAAATGAGTTGACTAGAAGGGACTTTACCTTGAGATTTGACAATCTCCGTAAAACTAGTCGTTCCCCGCATTTTTTCTTGGACACGAGTGCTAGAGACAAAAGTCCCACTTCCTACACGACGCTCCAAAACTCCTTCCTCAACCAAGAGAGAGATAGCTTGGCGTAATGTCATCCGGCTAACTTGAAACTGTTCAGCTAAATCTCGCTCACTTGGAAGTCTCTCTCCGATTTTCCAATGATGCTCATCTATATCCTTCTTGATCTGATCGTGGATTTTCATATAAGCTGGTAACATGATTCTCACTTCTTTTCTTTATTTTCTCCATTGTACCGTATTTGCTAAGAAAAAGTCAAACTTTGCCTTGTTTAGTTGGTAATTAGCCCTTATTTGTGATAGAATATTGAAAAAGATATTTCTTTTGAGAAAGGAAAAAGATGAGCAACATTTCAACTGACTTGCAAGATGTCGAAAAAATCATCGTGCTGGACTATGGTAGCCAATACAACCAGCTGATTTCACGCCGTATTCGTGAAATTGGTGTTTTTTCAGAGCTAAAAAGTCACAAAATCTCAGCTGCAGAGGTTCGTGCGATTAACCCTGTAGGGATCATCCTCTCTGGTGGACCAAACTCTGTATACGAAGATGGTTCATTTGATATTGACCCAGAAATTTTTGAACTTGGCATTCCAATTTTGGGAATCTGCTACGGTATGCAACTTTTAACTCATAAACTTGGTGGAAAAGTTGTCCCTGCAGGTGATGCTGGTAACCGAGAGTATGGCCAATCACCACTTACCCATACCACTTCTGCCCTCTTTGAAGGGACTCCTGAAGAACAGATTGTTTTGATGAGCCATGGCGATGCTGTTACAGAGATTCCAGCTGATTTCGTTCGTACTGGAACTTCTGCTGACTGTCCTTATGCAGCTATTGAAAACCCTAACAAGCACATCTATGGTATCCAATTCCACCCAGAAGTTCGCCATTCTGTATACGGGAATGATATCCTTCGCAACTTTGCCCTTAACATCTGTCAGGCTAAAGGCGACTGGTCAATGGACAACTTTATCGATATGCAGATCAAGAAAATCCGTGAAACTGTAGGTGACAAGCGTGTTCTTCTCGGCCTATCAGGTGGTGTTGACTCTTCTGTTGTTGGAGTTCTTCTTCAGAAAGCGATTGGTGATCAATTAATCTGTATCTTTGTAGACCACGGTCTTCTCCGAAAGGGAGAGGCTGACCAAGTTATGGACATGCTTGGTGGTAAGTTTGGTTTGAATATCGTCAAAGCAGACGCTGCAAAACGCTTCCTTGATAAACTTGCAGGTGTTTCTGACCCTGAGCAAAAGCGTAAAATCATCGGTAACGAGTTTGTTTATGTATTTGATGACGAAGCAAGCAAACTAAAAGATGTGAAATTCCTTGCTCAGGGAACGCTATACACTGACGTGATTGAGTCTGGAACTGATACTGCTCAAACTATAAAATCACACCACAATGTTGGCGGTCTTCCAGAAGATATGCAATTTGAATTGATTGAACCATTGAACACTCTTTATAAAGACGAAGTCCGTGCCCTCGGTACTGAACTTGGCATGCCAGACCACATCGTATGGCGTCAACCATTCCCAGGACCAGGACTCGCTATCCGTGTCATGGGTGAAATCACTGAAGAAAAACTAGAAACTGTTCGTGAGTCTGATGCTATTCTTCGCGAAGAAATCGCTAAAGCTGGTCTTGACCGCGATATCTGGCAATATTTTACTGTCAACACAGGCGTTCGTTCAGTCGGTGTTATGGGTGACGGTCGTACTTATGACTACACCATCGCCATTCGTGCCATCACTTCTATCGATGGTATGACAGCTGACTTTGCCAAAATTCCATGGGAAGTCCTTCAAAAAATTTCTGTACGTATCGTAAATGAAGTGGATCACGTAAACCGTATCGTCTACGACATTACAAGTAAACCACCCGCAACCGTTGAGTGGGAATAGAGTATAAGAGTATCTTAAGCTAAGACTCTTTTCACAATCGTCTATGGTAAAAAATAATAGCTCATAAGACTTCTTTTCGTAATTAGTTCATTCAAGTCTATTTTGCTAGAAATTTTATGAATGTTTATGATACTCCTATATTGTAAAAATAAAACCGAAAAAAATCATGTAGCTGTTTACCTGAATAAAATTATTTCCATTTGAATAAGATATAACACTTGAATACGGTGAGAGATAATAAATGGTAATGTATAATCAGATTTCAACTAAAGAAAGGACAACTTATGAATTTTGAAGCAAAATCGATACCGCTACAAACTTTTTTAACTGATAAGAAGTATATTATTCCCAGATATCAAAGAGAATATTCATGGGGTAAAGAACAATTAGAAGATTTCTATTCAGATATTGTGTCTAACATAAAAGAAGACAAAGGAATTTATGAAATACAGGAGTATTTTTTTGGTACTGTAATTTTAGTGGGAAAGATGGATAAAACAAATCAGCCTATTGAAATTATTGATGGACAACAAAGAATTACTACAATCACAATATTTTTATCTGTTTTATCGGATATACTTTACAATTATGATGATAACCTATCTACATTGTTATGGAAATATATAATTGCACAGGATAATGACGGGAATTTCTATAATGTTTTGGAAAATGACACTGCTTCTCCATACTTTCAAAAGAAAATTCAAATGAGAGGTATTAAACCCGAAGATGATCAGAAAAAAGATGATTATACAAGAATTGACTATAGCCATATAGAAGATTTAGAAAAAGAACTCTCAACAGAGGCAAGACTTATTAAAGAAGCTCATGATTTTTTCAGAATAAAGCTAGAAGATGAAAATCTATCAGCACCCATTTTCAAGAATTCTAATCTTAGTAAAATAGACAAATTGAAACTAGTGCGAGATCAGCTTTTAGGAAGCTCATTCGTTTACATTATTTCTGAAAATGTAAATGATGTAAATGTCATATTTGAGAATATAAATTCAAAAGGGCTTCATCTGTCAGCTTTGGATTTGATTAAGAATGAAATTTTTTCTGTTCAGAATGAGACTGTTCCTCTTGATGAAGCAAAACTCATTTGGTCAAAAATAAAGATGAATCTCCGAAATGACGGCGAGTATATCTCTGTACAAAAATTCTATAGGTATTTTTGGCTATCAAGATATACATATAGTACGGATAGAGACTTATATAAAAAGTTCAAAAAGAATATTAATAAAAAGGAATATATGACATTTTTGAAGGAGTTAGAAACAGCTTCAGAAAATTATGCACGTATAATAAAACCAAAACATGATTATTTTCGTGCTAGTTCAAAAGGTAATAATGTAGGTAAAGAAGATCTACATTATTTTATAAACTCCTTAGATTTTCTACAGAATACGTTAAATATCGAACAAGTACAAGTATTGCTTATTACGCTTGTTGATAGATACAATTTTGGCCTACTTAGTTTCAAAAATATGAAATCAATGGTTAGATTTCTAGAGGAGTTCCATTTTATTTACAATGGAATTATGAAAGAAAGAACAAATGCATTAGTGAATAAATATGGAAATGTTGCAAGAGAAATTTATAAGTCGGAAAATCAAAATCAAATAATAAACGAATTTAACAAATTAAAGCAAGGCTTTATAGAATTACTACCTGAAGATAATCAAAAATTTATATCTAATTTTGTTCAAATAAATTATTCGTCAAAAACAAATGGTATGGATAACATTCAAAAGAGAAAAAATTCTATAACTAAGTATGCTATCTACAAAATAGAGGAAAAATTATCAGAACAAAACAATACAAGCTTCGATACTGTATCAGCAACAATTGAACATATTATTCCAGAGTCAAGTGAAGAGGATAGAAAATCTATTTTAAATATTGGAAATCTATTAATTTTAGAAAAAAAATTGAATGAAGAATGTGAAAACTATGATTTTAAGGAAAAGATATCTGTTTATAAAGAATCCAATTATCATTTTGTAAAAGATTTTATGAATAAATATTCTAACAGTAAAGAAATTTCTATTGAAGAAAGATCAAAAGATATTGGAACAGAGCTTTATGGTCTTATTACTAAAAATTGGTAAACATAGATAGAAATCAACTAGGTAAATCTCTTTTCTAAGTTTAGAACTGAGATTGATTAAAAATCTAAAAACGAAACATAATCAGTTATTTTCCAATGCCTAAAGAACTTGAACTTTATGAATTAAACTCTTTTGGATGAAATAACAATAGAATAAGAAAATCAGGAATAGAGTTAATAAGTTAAAAAGCCCTAGAAATGTTGATTTCTAGGACTTTTTTTCAATTTTGAAATTCGATGGTTTCAAGGTTGTAGGAATCCCTCCCCCCCCTACTTCTCTTTTTAAATCCTTAAAATCATGCTATAATATAATAAATATAAGTCCAATAAACTGACCATAGAAGTCAGCGATAAAGATTTCTTACATCATCCGTAAGTGTTATTCTACTCTGATTCATACTATAATGAAAGTAACAAAAGATGGAGGTGTTTCACATGGAAACAATTTTACGAGTAGAATCATTAACAAAGCATTATGGAAAAGAGCCGAATAGCACCAAGGCCTTGAACGGCATATCTTTTCAAGTTGTAAAAGGTGAGTTCTTAGGAATTATGGGGAGTAGCGGTTCTGGGAAAACAACCCTTCTTAACTGTCTCGCCACAATCATCAAGCCAACTGACGGATCTATTCAAATGCAAGAAAAAGATTTAGGTCAGTTAAAAGGGAGCCAATTAGCAGATTATAGAGGCAAGGAAATTGGCTATCTCTTCCAGAATTTTGAGCTCTTGGACAATCTTACAGCCAAAGAAAATATTTTACTCCCCTTGTCTTTGCACAAGATCGATGCCGACGAAAGCAAGGTTCGGTTAGAATTACTTTCCCAATATCTGGATATTTCTGAACTTCTGGATAAGTTCCCTTCTCAATTATCAGGTGGTCAACGGCAAAGGGTAGCTGCTGCGCGTGCTTTGATTTTAGACCCTAAGATTGTATTTGCGGACGAGCCCACAGGAGCTTTGGATTCAAAAAATGCGACCATTTTGATGCAAAAATTATCCGAAATGAATCAAGTGGAAGAAACCACCATTCTCATGGTGACCCACGATTCAGTCGCAGCCAGCTTTTGCAACCGCATCTTGTTTATCCAGGACGGAAAACTATTCCATGAAATCCGTCGCGATTATCCAAGAGAAAGTCAAGAAGACTTCTACCACAGAATACTAAAGGTCATGGCAGCCCTAGCTGGAGGTGATGGCAGTGTTTTCTAAATTAGTCTCAAGAAATAGCAAGAGAGATCGAAAAAATAATGGCTTGTACTTCAGTTCCATGATTCTTTCTATTATCTCCTTTTACATCATCCTTTCTTTGTCACATCACGATGTGATGATCTTTCTAAAACAAATAGAAAGTGACGCTGTAAATAAACTCTTTAGCATGATTCCGATTCTTTATGTAGCAACACTCTTTATCCTCTTTTTTCTAGTCTACTTCGCAAGCAGTATGCAGATGGAAAGAAGAAAACATGAATTTGGTGTCTATCTCACACTGGGAATGCGAAGAAGCAGACTGTTCTTGCTACTCCTGCTCGAGGATTTGAGAAACAGTGTCCTTGCCCTTGGAATAGGCCTTCCTATTTCCATCTTGATTTCAGAACTAATCAGCCTAATAACCGCTAAAATTGTGGGACTAGGGATTATTGAACATCAATTTTCTCTATCTACTACAGCTCTACTCTATACAGTCATCGGCTTTCTAGCCGTAAAATTAGCTGTTTTTGTCCTTTTAAGTGCAAAGACGGCCAATATGGAAATCGGAAACCTGCTTGCCTATTCTCCTTCTGGGATGAAGAAACTACTCCCCAAGGGAGTGTACCTTCTTGCTTCTGTCCTAGGGATTTTACTTCTTGGAACAGCCTATTATATGGGTATGAGTGGAAGAGCTTGGGAAAATGTCATAACAATGGGCATCACCGTTCTCTTAGGAACTCTGGGAACTATCCTACTCTTCTTTGGTATGCGTTTATTTATAGACTTTTTGGTCAAGCTTGGAAACAATCGAAAACTTCATACTTATAATTTTAGACAGATTCAGGAATTAGTTATCCAGCGCTCAACTATACTGGCCATCTGCTCCCTCTTAATCTTCTCTGCCTTGTGCCTCTTTGGAGCAGGTGTTGCCATTGCAAGTGGCAATTCAGGCAATCAAACCCACTTATTGGATTATACATTTAGAGATAGCAAGCAGGATACAGATGAAAATCTTGATGTAAATACAGTAAAAAAAGATCTTGAAGCAGCTGGACTGGCATCACAGTTTTCAAAGATTCTACAAATCAAAGTCGGCAAACCGAAAGAACACGAGTCCGTATCCTTCGAAGAGATCATCAAGGAGTTGAAAAAGCAAAAAGGCAGCAAGAACATGGAAATTTTGCTCCAAAGATTTAAACAGTCTACCACTTCCCACCTCATACCAGTTTCCGAATACAATGAACTTAGAAAGGCTGCCAATCTCCCTCCTCTAGAATTAACTAGCAATGAAGCCTACTTGTATATGGGGAAAGATTTTCTCCCAGATAAAAGTCTCGTCAACTCTGTTCTGAAGACGAAGCCTCAAATCAAAGTCATGGGGAATGAGGTAAAATTGATTGGAGAGGTTCAGTCTTTACCGATTGTAACGGATCGTGAAATAACCATTTCTGTAGCCCTCATAGTCCCAGATGAAACCTTTATGAGCTATACAGATGGTAGGTATTCAAATTATGTTAGTGGTATCTTGGCTCCTGAGCTAGTCAAGGAAAAAGGCCTGATGAAAGCTATCTCAGATACCAATAAAAAGCTAAATCAAAGTCCTCTTGGCTATGAAAGCTATATACAAAATATGGGAAGACAATTATTTTACATTATCTCTGCCAGCTATGTCACCATCTATCTGGCTATCATCTTCCTTGTTGTCGCAAATACAATCATCGGCGTTCAGTTTTTGATGGGACAAAGACAATCCTACAGACGATACCAGACCTTAATCCATCTTGGAGCAAACTACGAAACTCTTTGTAAATCTTCAGAAAAGCAAATCAATTGGTATTTTGGTCTGCCAATAGCCCTTGCACTTATCAGTAGTAGCTTCGGAGTGAGCTCCCTCCTCACAGGAATAGTACCCGCTAGCGCAAGAATGGCTATGGGGCAGAAATTTATCACAGCCATGCTGATAGTACTTCTCTTAACTGGATTTGAAATCATCTATATAAGAATTGTAAAGAAAAATAGCAACAAGTACTTGTTGTCCTTAATGGAACCTAAAAGAGATGAATAAGGTAAAATAAATTAGGAAAAGGAGGAACCGGTATGAAGCATATTCTGGTTATTGAAGATGAAGCCTTGATTCGAGATGAAATTGCTATTTTGTTAGAGAAAACGGGTTATCAAGTTGATAAGTTGACTGACTTCAAAGATACAAGCCAGCAAGTACTGCAATACGATACGGATTTAATCATACTGGATTTGAATTTGCCGGGAGAAACAGGTTTTCAAATTTGTAAAAATCTCAAGTCCAAACGCTCTGTGCCCATATTGGTTCTCACCTCCCGTGAACAACTAAAAGATGAGATTTACGCCCTGAAATTAGGGGCAGATGAGTATCTAACAAAGCCTTTCAAGAAAGAAAGATTTTTGGCACGTATAGAAAATATCTTGAAACGCTATGAAGGCAGACAAAATCTACTTGAAAAAGATAATTTTCTGCTGGATAGACAGACCTATACCCTTTATATCAATGGACACTCGATTTTACTCCCCCAAAATCAAGGGAAATTGTTAGAAACCTTATTGGTTACTAATGCTCCTGTCGTCACAAAAGAAGAACTAAGTATGAAACTGTGGAATACAACTGAGTTCATCGATGAAAATGCCCTACAAGTAAACATTGCAAGGCTAAAAAAGGTGATGAAACAGGCTGGCATTGCCCTTCAAGTCAAGTCCGTCAGAGGTATTGGTTACAAGCTTAAAGAGGTAAGTCCAGATGAAACATAATCTAAAATATCTAGCTAGTTATCTGCCTTGGTTACTTGTTCTCTTAGCATTTGATCTATTTACAGCTGTCCTGCTTTGGCTTTCAGATGTGAGAATGTTTCAAGCCCTCATCCTTCTCTATATTTTAGCCACCGTCCTGCTTTTTTTCATCCTATCATTCTTACTTATAAGAACAGAAAGAAAAAAATCATCTGCCTATAAAGCCTTCATAGCCAATCCCAAGACGGATACTGAGCTTGAATTATTGCATTTATCAAGTGCCTCAGAAAAAGAAAGCATTGAAAAAATAGCAGATACACTTTATCAAAAGCAGGCTGAAATAGGAAAACTCAACTCATTACTAGCCGAGTATGAGGACTATGTTGAAAAATGGGCGCATGAGATTAAACTCCCTCTGTCGCTTCTTTCCCTCCTTTTGGACAATCAAAGCGACCAGTTGCCTGAGGATACAGCTTTTAAGTTGGACTATGTAAAAAAGCAAATCCAAGAAAATGTATCACAGATCCTATTCTACTACAGGGTGAAAAGTGAGAAAAATGATTTTCTATTTGAATACCTTGACCTAGAAGAGTGTATCCAAGATCTTTTGGAAAACTTTGATCCCTTGCTCAAAGAAAAGAAATTTACGATTAAGGTCGAAAACATACAAGGAATCTGCTACACCGATCAACGCAGTTTTGAATTTATCCTCTCTCAAATCCTAGCCAACTCCATTAAATATAGCTCCGACAAGCCAGAACTCAATATTTATATATCAAAAGACAAGGGACGTACAAGTCTGATTATTAGGGATAATGGCTGCGGAGTTAAAGCTTGTGACTTCCCTCATATCTTTGAGAAAGGTTTTACAGGTGATTCAGGAGAGACAAGGAAAAAATCAACAGGCATGGGCCTCTATCTGGTCAAACAATTAGCAGATGCTTTAAAAATCGAAATCACAGTAAAATCCGAATGGATGCAAGGCTTTGAAATCTCTCTTTCTATTTAGTCATTTTTCAATTAAGAAAATTGCCTAATCATAGGAAGCACATATTTTATACCAAAAAGGAAAGCACTTCTGCTTCCCTTTTTTATTTGCGTTTTTTCTTCGCTTTTTTCATTTTGTTGGCCATGCGTTTCATAGACTGTTTCATAGCAAATTCACCGATTTTACCTTTGAGTCCGCCACCAAACATCTGGCTCATATCTGGCATGCCTGCTCCTCCGAGACCTGACATATCCGGCATTCCACCTTGTCCCATCATGCCTTCAAGGGCAGACATATCCATCCCTCCCATATTTGGCATATTTTTTGGAAGGTTATTTGGATTGATTCCCATTTGCTTCATCATCTTGTTCATATCCCCAGACATGACACCTTGCATGAGCTGTTTAGCCTGATTAAAGTCTTTGATAAATTTATTGACTTCAACAAAGGTATTTCCAGAACCTGCAGCGATACGACGGCGACGGCTTGGATTTAACAGATCAGGATTTTCACGCTCCTCAGGTGTCATGGAAGACACAATGGCACGTTTGCGCGCAATCTGTCGCTCATCCACCTTCATGTTTTGAAGTGCTGGATTGTTGGCCATACCTGGAATCATCTTGAGCAAGTCTTCCATTGGTCCCATATTTTGCACCTGATCCAATTGATCAATGAAATCATTGAAATCAAAGGTGTTTTCACGCATCTTCTCAGCCATTTCAAGAGCTTTTTGCTCATCGTATTCTTGAGAGGCTTTCTCAATCAAGGTCAGCATATCCCCCATACCAAGGATACGGCTTGACATACGGTCTGGGTGGAATGTTTCGATATCTGTAATCTTTTCACCCGTACCAGTGAACTTGATAGGTTTACCAGTGATGTGGCGAACAGACAAAGCCGCACCACCACGAGTATCCCCATCAATCTTGGTAAGGATGACACCAGTTACTTCCAACTGAGCATTAAACTCACGGGCAACATTAGCCGCTTCCTGACCAATCATGGCATCAATGACGAGGAGGATTTCGTTTGGTTGGGCTAAGGCCTTAACGTCACGAAGCTCATTCATCAAAAGCTCATCAATCTGCAAACGCCCTGCCGTATCGATCAAGACATAGTCGTTGTGATTGGCTTGCGCTTGCTCCAAACCTTGGCGAACAATCTCAACAGCTGGTACTTCTGTTCCAAGAGCAAAGACTGGAACATCAATCTGCTGTCCAAGTGTTTTCAACTGGTCGATGGCGGCTGGGCGGTAAATATCCGCAGCAATCATCAAAGGACGTGCATTTTCTTCCTTCTTGAGTTTATTAGCCAGCTTACCAGCAAATGTCGTTTTACCAGCCCCTTGCAAACCGACCATCATGATAATGGTTGGAATTTTTGGTGACTTGATAATTTCTGCCGTATCGGAACCTAAAACAGCTGTCAATTCCTCATCAACGATTTTGATAATCTGTTGGGCTGGATTGAGGGTATCAATGACCTCGTGTCCGACTGCACGTTCACGAACCTTCTTGATAAAGTCCTTTACAACAGGCAAGGCAACGTCGGCTTCAAGCAAGGCCAAGCGAATCTCTTTGGTTGCTTCCTGGACATCAGCCTCAGAAATTTTTCCTTTTTTACGTAGATTTTTAAAGACGTTCTGTAAACGTTCTGTTAAACTTTCAAATGCCATTTTTCTTCCTCTTATTCTCTATTATCAATGCTTGTTAAAATTTCTATCTGCTCCTGCAGAAAGTCATCCTTGGGATAACGCTCCAAAATCTGGTCAAAAATCTGACTGCGGACAATGTAGTCCGAATACATGTGCAGTTTCATCTCATAATCTTCTAGAATCTTTTCCGTCCGCTTGATATTATCATAGACAGCCTGACGACTGACACCGAACTCTTCAGCAATCTCAGCAAGACTATAATCATCAGCATAATAGAGTTCAATATAGTTCATCTGCTTGTCTGTCAAAAGCGCCGCATAAAATTCAAAAAGAGCGTTCATACGATTGGTTTTTTCGATTTCCATAACTTTTATTATACCAAAAAAACGATTATACTGCTAGAGTAGAAGCACTTCAAATAGAGTAAGAAGAAAGAAAAAAAGAACCTTGCAAGGCAAGATTCTTTTAGTGTCTGACTTAAATAATTGTTCTTCTGGGAACTTAATCGAATTAAGCTTCGATTTCTGTAACCATACCTGAACCAACAGTACGTCCACCCTCACGGATAGAGAATGTAGTACCTTGTTCTACGGCGATTGGGTGGATCAACTCAACGTCGATAGTCACGTTATCACCAGGCATTACCATTTCAGTACCTGCAGGAAGTTCGATTGAACCTGTAACGTCAGTAGTACGGAAGTAGAATTGTGGACGGTAGTTGTTGAAGAATGGAGTGTGACGTCCACCTTCTTCTTTAGTAAGGATGTAGACTTCACCTTTAAATTTAGTGTGTGGGTTGATTGAACCTGGTTTAGCGATAACTTGTCCACGTTCGATTTCGTCACGTTGAACACCACGAAGAAGGACACCTACGTTATCTCCGGCAAGACCTTCGTCAAGTTGTTTACGGAACATTTCAACACCAGTAACAACTGCTTTTTGAGTTTCTTCTTTGATACCAACGATTTCGATTTCGTCGTTGACACGAACAGTACCACGGTCGATACGTCCTGAAGCAACTGTACCACGTCCAGTGATTGAGAATACATCTTCGACTGGAAGAAGCAATGGTTTGTCAGTGTCACGTTCTGGTTCTGGAATGTACTCATCAACAGTGTTCATCAATTCCATGATGATGTCTTCGTATTTAGAGTCACCTTCAAGAGCTTTAAGAGCTGAACCTTGGATAACTGGAAGATCGTCACCTGGGAAGTCGTATTCTGAAAGAAGGTCACGGATTTCCATTTCAACCAATTCAAGCAATTCTTCGTCGTCAACCAAGTCAATTTTGTTCATGAAGACGATAAGGTGTTTAACACCAACCTGACGTGAAAGAAGGATGTGCTCACGAGTTTGTGGCATTGGTCCGTCAGTTGAAGCTACTACAAGGATAGCTCCGTCCATTTGGGCAGCACCAGTGATCATGTTTTTAACGTAGTCCGCGTGTCCTGGAGCGTCGATGTGAGCGTAGTGACGTTTTTCAGTTTCGTACTCAACGTGTGCAGTGTTGATAGTGATACCACGTTCGCGTTCTTCTGGAGCAGCATCGATAGACGCATAGTCTTTAGGTTGGTTAACTGATGAAGGCAAGCGACGTGCCAAAACAGTTGTGATAGCTGCAGTTAGGGTAGTTTTACCGTGGTCAACGTGTCCAATAGTACCAATGTTAACGTGTGGTTTACTACGATCGTATTTTTCTTTTGCCATTTGAGTAAAAGCCTCCAATAAAATATATTTTATAGATAGACAGTAGGCAATACAGTCTAACTTTCCTTACTATTTTATCAAATTTCTGCTAAATTGCAAGTGTTTTACACATATTTTGTGAATTAATCTAAATCTTATCAAATCCTGTTCTTCTGCTTCTTTATGACAATATGAATTCAAACTTATTTTGTTTGGAAGATAGTATTTTCAACAAAAAAATCAGGTCTCCCTGATTTTAATTTGATTCTGTTTTTTCCAGTTCCTTAGCTTCTTTATGATTTTCATATAATTTCGCTAGGAACTTAGTAATTTCTTTAAAAATGGAGTAAGTAGGTACTGCTACGACCATCCCTATGACACCGTAGATATTACTTGACAGTAAAAGGAGCACCAAGATCGTAATCGGATGCACTTTCATAACCCCTCCAACGATGCGTGGATAGAGAACATTTCCATCAATCTGTTGAATAATAAGCATATAAGCAACTGCAATCAACATACGATGAGGATCTGTGAAAACATTGGCAATCACCATTGGAATCAAGCCAATACTTGGACCAACATAAGGAATCAAATTTGCGATTCCAGAGAAAATAGCAAAAACTAGGGCGTACTTTAATCCGATAACGCTATAGCCAATATAGGCTAAACATCCAATAATAACCGCATCAATCGCAATTCCACTGATATAGCGCGCTATAGTTGTATTGAGATTGGTTAAAAGGCTAGAAAGATTCAATTTGTCATGTTTTAAGACGGTACGTTCCAACATTGGTAGCAACTTATGACCATCCAACAAGAAATAAATCAAGAATACAGGGGTCATAATGAGAATCAGTACCGTACTAAACAAGGCTGAAAGAACGCTTCCTAAACTGTTGCTGACGCTATTCAGGATATTCTGGAGGATATCCACATAGGAGAGATTCAGTTGTTGAATTGTTTGTTGAATATCAATATTTTGGAAGACTGGATTCATGGACAAATCGATGATCAAATCTTGTAGTCTACTATAGATGTTTTGACTAGAAATAATCAAGCTGGTCAACTGATTAATCAAAATCGGCAAGAGATAAACGACCCCTACAACGATAGCACCAATCAAGGCACAAAGAGTGACCAAGACACCAATTAGACGATTGATCTTACATCTCTTTTCTAAGAAAGTAACGACTGGATTTGTAATGTAGTAAAAAAATCCACCAAGCAAAAATGGAATCATGATGGTATTCACAACTGTCACGAAGGGAGTAATGATGGCTCCCATTTCTCTCCAAAGATAGAAAATCAGTGTTAATAATAAAATTTCAGCTGTCCAAAAAAATAATTTGTTTCTGCGGAACATAGGTATCCTCCTTCTCTCTATTTTACCACATTTCTGAAAAAGATAAGTTGGCTTTAGTAAAAAAGCGAGAATATTTTTTTTCTTTATGATAAAATAAAGCTAATATGAAAAAAATAATTTTATCTTTTATGACACTTTTGGTTTTTGGAACAGCTTCTACTGTTTCTGCTCAGGAGTTTGATGTTGCTGCTAAACATGCTATTGCTGTCGAGGCTACGACTGGAAAAATCCTCTATGAAAAAGATGCAAATCAGCCTGTAGAAATTGCTTCTATTACAAAACTGGTTACAGTTTATCTGGTCTATGAAGCTCTGGAACAAGGAACTATCAGCCTATCTACACCTGTTGATATTTCGGACTATCCTTACAAACTTACAACTAATTCTGAGGCGAGTAACGTCCCTATGGAAGCTCGAAATTATACTGTTGAACAGCTATTAGAGGCTACAATGGTATCCAGCGCGAACAGTGCTGCGATTGCACTAGCAGAAAAGATTGCTGGTTCTGAGAAAGACTTTGTAGACAAGATGAGGGCTAAACTTCTTGAATGGGGAATTCAAGATGCAACTATTGTAAACACTACTGGTTTAAATAATGAGACCCTTGGCGATAATATCTATCCTGGTTCTAAAAAAGACGATGAAAACAAGTTGAGTGCCTACGATGTTGCAATCGTCGCTCGTAACCTCATCCGAGATTATCCTCAAGTTTTGGAAATCACCAAAAAACCAACTTCTACCTTTGCAGGACTTGAAATCCACTCAACCAACTATATGTTGGAGGGAATGCCAGCCTATCGTGGTGGTATTGATGGACTAAAGACAGGTACTACTGATAAAGCTGGTGCTTCATTCGTGGGAACAACTGTTGAAAAAGGGATGCGTATTATTACAGTTGTTTTAAATGCAGATCAACAAGATACCAACCCTTATGCACGTTTTACTGCTACTTCAGCACTTTTAGATTATATTTCTGCAAACTTTGCCTTAAAAACCGTCGTTCAGAAAGGTGAAGCATACAATGATAGTAAAGTAACAGTTCTGGATGGTAAAGAAGATAATGTGACAGCTGTCGCTAAGTCAGACATTTCCATCGTCCAACGCATCGGAAGCGGTACTACACCAGCTCTCCAATTCACACAGAAATCAACATCAGAAATGGCTCCACTAGAAGAAGGAAAGGTTGTTGGTACTCTAACCTATGATGACCAGGATTTGGTCGGACAGGGCTATCTCACTTCCGACAAACCATCTTTTGAAATGGTTTCTGAAAAGAAAGTAGAAAAAGCCTTCTTTTTGAAGGTTTGGTGGAATCAATTTATCCGCTTTATCAATGAAAAACTATAAAAAAATCGCGAATAATCGCGATTTTTTCTTTATTTCATTTCTTTAAAAGCCGCTTCTGCATCAGCATTGCTAATAGCACCAAATTGGATTTTTCCGATTTTACCTTGACTGTCAATCAAGTATTCCGTTGGAATACTACGAATTTGGTAGGCTTGGAAGGTAGTTGCTTGCGTATCATATAGAACTGGAATATCCTTGTAGCCTTGTTCTTGGTACCATTTTGGAAAGTCTTGAACTGTTTTTTCACCTTGGAGACCAGGTGCAATGACACTCAAGATTTCAAAGTCTCGATCTTGTTTGGCAGCTAATTCCATCAGCTCAGGCATGCTTTTTTTACATGGTCCACACCAAGAAGCCCAGAATTTCAAATAGACCTTTTTCCCTTTATAGTCTGATAACTTCACTTCTTTGCCATCCATAGACTGCAAGGTAAAGTCTGGTGCATCTTTACCGACTGCGATTTGTTGTACAGCAGGTTGTTTGGGACTGCTTGTCTGTTTGGTTTCTTTTTCACCACAGGCAATCAACAAGAATAGAGACATGAGGCTCAATCCAGCAAAAATAATTTTTTTCATTTTTTCTCCTTTTATCCAATTATCCAAGAATTCCTGACAAGGCATTTAATTGCCCTAGCATTAATAATAATCCCATCAAAATAATCAAAGCTCCCCCGATTTTCTTTAGTAGGATCATATGAGGTTTTAATTTACTAAAATAGGGCATAATCCAGCCCGAAGCCAAGGCCAAAACAATGAAAGGAAGGGCCATTCCCAATGTGTATACTAATGTTAACACGGCACCTTGCCAAGCACCATTGCCACCTGAAGCTGCTAGGGCCAAGACTGAACTTAAGACTGGTCCGATACAAGGGGTCCAACCAAAACTAAAGGTTATCCCAAGTAAAAAGGCTGACAGATAGTGATTAGACTTGGATTGTTTGAAGGTGACTGTCTTTTGAACCTCCAGTTTATTGAAATGTAAGATTTCCATCTGGTGAAGCCCTAAAAGAATAATGACTATTCCCATAGCATAACGAAACCAGTCTGCATAGAGCATGTGCCCTAGGAATCCAGCTCCAAATCCTAAAATAAAGAAAATGAGGGAGATTCCTGCAATAAAGCACAAGGTTCGAATTAAACCAGACCATGCAATGTCTCTTCCAAAAAAGCGAAAGCTTTTCGAATTTCCCTGATCATCCAGTAAAATACCAGCATAGACAGGTAGCAAAGGAAAGATGCAGGGTGAAAAGAAGGACAGGATACCTGCTAAAAAAACAGATACTAGAAATATAATCGACTCCAACGAATTACCTACTTTCTCAAAATTCTAATCCTATTTTACTACAAAAGGATAAATTTGTAAGAAATCTGCTACGCTTATTTATTTTGACTAAATTTGACACAAAAAAGGAGCTAAGCTCCTTTATTTTAATACGTTCCTTCTTCACCTTGACTAGTCAAGATAACAGGACCGTCTTTGGTAATCACAAACTGGTGTTCATATTGACAAGATAGGCCGCCATCGATGGTTTTATGAGCCCAGCCAGTCTTCATATCTGTATCAATTTCCCAGTCACCAGTATTGATCATGGGTTCAATGGTTAGTACCATTCCTTCACGGAGACGGAGTCCACGGCCTGCAATACCGTAGTTAGGAACCATTGGCTCCTCGTGCATAGTTGGACCAACACCATGACCAACCAAATCACGAACGACACCATAACCGCGACTTTCAGCGTATTCTTGAATGGCTGCACCGATATCACCGATACGATTGCCAACAACTGCTTGCTCAATTCCTTTATACATAGCTTCCTTGGTCACGTCCATCAGGTTTTTCACTTCTTCAGACGGTGTACCAACCGCATAAGCCCAACATGAGTCTGCTAAACCACCAGTATAACTTTGGGTGTATTTTTTCATTTGCTCAACATTGTTGAAGTTGAGTTTAGATACATTAAGGTCGGATTTGGCAATCGGACCTCCCAGTACCATATCAACCTTGAGCAAATCGCCATCTTTCAAGATGTAATGACGTGGAAAAGCGTGAGCTACTTCGTCGTTGAGAGAGCAACAAGTGGCATAGGGGTAATCCATGACTGCACCATCTACTCCAATCTGTAGAGGAAGGAAATTTTCCTCTTTACAACGACGACGAACGTACTCTTCAACTTCCCACATATCCACGCCTGGCTTAATCAAATCACGTAAGCCGATATGGATACTTGCTAGGAAATCACCAGCCTTGTCCATGGCTTCGATTTCACGTGCTGATTTTAAAGTTATCATTTTTTCTCCTAGATTCTAATTAATTTTAACCGTAACATTTGCTTTTGAAACAATCTGATGACCATGATAAATATCATAATCAATAATAGCTGAGCGTCTCGTGTGGTGAATAATCCGAGCCTGAATCCGCAGAGTATCATCTATCTGTACAGCCTGCAAGAAATAAATCAACATCTGTTCAATGATGAGATTACGTCCGCTATTGACAACGAGGTCTTGGGTCATATGGTTGAGGATTTCAGCCAAGACTCCATTAGCAAGGACCCCATTTTTCTCCAACATGAAAGGCTCAACAGTAATGACGACCTCATCATGATGATAAGAGAGTTTTTGCCCGATTTGCTCGGAGAAAGTCGGCAAAGCTGAAACTTGGGAACGACTCATCTTTTCCATGACATCTCGTCGTGTTACGACACCGAGTAAGGTTTGGTTACTTCTGACAACGGGAACCATCTCAAAGTCTTCTGCAATCATCCGTTGACTGACATTGGCAATATTGGTCGCTAAACCTGTTACGAAGATACTTCGTGTCATCACCTTGTCAATCGTTGTACTGGGAGACTTGTCTCCTGCGTCACGCATGGTAACAACTCCAACAACCACTTGGTGTTGGTTAATGACTGGGAAACGACTACTTCTGTTCTTACGGACCAAGTCTAGATAATCTTTGACCGTATCTGTTTCTCTCAAAAAACCATACTCATGACTGGGACGATAGAGCTTTTCGACTGTCAGAATATCGGTTTTGATTTGAACATTTGAGAGGGCTTTGTTAATCATGGTCGCTACTGTAAAAGTGTCATGTTTACTTCTTAGAACTGGAATCCCTTTTTTATTAGCCAACTCAAGAACATCGTCCTGCACATGAAAACCACCTGTTACAAGGACTGCATTTTCATTTTCCAAGGCTAAAAGTTGAATGCGAGTGCGGTCTCCTACGATCAAAAGACCACCATCATGGAGATAGGACAGGATATTTTGCTCTGTCATAGCTCCAATGGAGAATTTGCTAAACTCTCTCTCCAACCCTTCCTGACCAGCTAAAACTTCAGATGAGGTGACCTCAGCGATTTCAGCATAGGTAAGCCGCTCAATAGCCACTTTCTGGGACTTGACTCGTATGGTTCCACTACGTGGCCGAGTTTCAACAATTCCACGATTTTCAGCTTCTTTGATAGCTCGGTAGGCTGTTCCGTCACTAACACCTAGGTGATTTGAAATACTACGAACACTAACTCTCTTCCCAATTGGTAACTCTTCCAGATAAGACAAAATTTCCTGGTGTTTACTCATTGAACTCTCCTTTTACGTAACGAAATTCAAGATAGTCCCTCATTTTTCGTGTATAGCGATCGCTCCCCTTAAACTGTCGGAAGAGACTAAATCCCGATTTTAAGGCTACTTTTTGGCTAGCTTGATTCTCCAGATGAGTGATGATGGATAATTGTTTTAAACCAAATTCTTCAAAAGAAAGGTGACAGAGTTTGCTAACAGCCTCTGTCATAAAACCTTGCGACCAAGCATCTTTTTTTAAGAAATAACCAATTTCTGCTTCTTTTTTGATTTCATCGATTTTTTCAAATTTAATGGAGCCAATCATTTCCTGATTTCCTTGGAGACAAATTGCCCAAACACCTAGAGGAGCCTTCATAAAATAGTTAGCAAGTGCGTACTGACTTTCTTCCAAACTTGCTTGACTGGGAAAAATAAACTGCAAATTCTCAGGGTTTGAAGCAATCTCGAAAAACGCTTGACTGTCACTAAAAAAGAAAGGACGCAAATACAAGCGCTCCGTTTCAAAAAAAGAAAACATTGCTAATTTGGTCCAAATATTCATAATCACCTCAACGGCTTAGTCTTCAACGAGTGTAATATCCGCTCCAAGACTACGCAATTTTTCAATAATATCTGAGTAGCCACGAAGGATAAACTCAATATTCGTAATTTCAGTCTGGCCTTGAGCCATTAAGCCAGCGATGACAAGTGCAGCACCAGCTCGCAAGTCTGTAGCTTTTACACTTGCCCCGTGTAACTTACGACCACCGTTGTAGATAATGTGATCGTTTGTAGTCGTAATATCCGCATCCATTTTCGCTAATTCAAAGACATGATTAACACGTTTCTCATAAATCGTATCAATAATGGTTCCACGACCTTGAGCAGTTAGTAAAAGTGGCGTGATAGGCTGTTGCAAATCAGTTGCAAACCCAGGATAGGGTGCAGTTTTGATATTGATGGCCTTCAAATCGGACTGTTCTTCAACGAAGATGCTGTCTTCTGAGACCGTCATACGAACGCCCATTTCCTCTAGTTTGGCGATAAAGCCTTCTAAGTGCTCATAGAGAACGTTGTTAATACGAATTCCTTTTCCTACCGCTGCAGCAAGTGAAATATAGGTTCCAGCTTCGATACGGTCTGGGATAACCTGATGACGCGTTCCATGAAGTTTCTCGACACCATCAATAATGATAATATCAGTCCCTGCACCACGAATATGGGCCCCCATGTTGTTCAAAAGGGTAGCAACATCGATAATTTCCGGTTCACGAGCCGCATTTTCAATGACAGTGCGTCCCTTAGCTTTAACCGCAGCAATCATAGTGTTAATCGTTGCTCCAACGCTGACAGTATCCATGTAAATACTTGCGCCATGAAGCCCCTTACCTTGGGCAGATAAATTCATATTATCTCCCTCATAGCTGACCTTAGCACCCATGGCTTCAAAGGCTTTTAAGTGAAGGTCAATCGGACGAGGCCCTAGATCACATCCGCCAGGAAGTCCAACTGTAGCTTCACCAAAGCGACCTAAAAGACTTCCGTAGAAATAATAAGAAGCACGCAAGCTATTAATCTTGCCATATGGCATTGGAATGTTTTGAACGCCTCTTGGATCAATCTCCAAGACATCGTCATAACGCTTAACAGACGCCCCCATAATTTCCATGATTTCGACAAGACTAGCAACGTCTGAAATATCTGGAACACAATCTAAAGTGACAATATCATCTGATAAGATAATAGCTGGAATAAGCGCTACAACACTATTTTTAGCACCACTAATGGTGATCTCACCTTGCAATGGACGTCCACCATTGATGACAATTTTTCTCATGTTTTACTCTTTCAAAATTTACTAAAAAGGTCTTTTCATTCTATTATACCATAATTTTCAGTTTTTTCCCATTCCTATTTACTAAATACCATTCCATTTTGATAAAAAAAGACCTATCACTCAAGCTTTTCAGTCTGAAATGATAGGTTTTTGTGTTAGATTAACGTACTGTACGGATACGCATTGTGTTTGTACGAACAGCTTCGCCAAGTGGTACACCTGCAACGATAACAATATCATCACCAGATTCTACCAAACCTTGCTCAACTGCAATTCTTTCAGCGAGATCAAACATATCATCAGTGTTTGATGGGCGATCAGTTGTTACTGGGATAACTCCCCAGTTAAGCATCAAACCACGCTGAGTCAATTCATCGAAAGTGATTGCCAAGATATCAGCATCTGGACGGTATTTAGAAATCAAACGAGCAGTGTGACCTGTCTTAGTAAGAGTAACCACCAACTTGATATTCATAGAGTTTGTCGCATCCTTAACAGCTGAAGCCATAACCTCAGTCTTAGAATTACGTGACAAGTTAACAGACGACAAGCGACCGTATTCTTTTAAAAGAGTTTGAGCATTTTTGTCAATAGTTGCCATCGTAGTAACTGACTCAAGTGGATATTTACCATTTGCAGACTCACCTGAAAGCATTGTAGCGTCAGTTCCGTCGATAACAGCGTTAAACACGTCTGATACTTCTGAACGCGTTGCACGTGGTTTTTCAGTCATAGTTTCAAGCATGTTTGTTGCTGTGATAGCGACTTTACCAGCTGCATTTACTTTTGTGATAATCATTTTTTGGTAAACTGGAACCATTTCGAATGGTACTTCAATACCCATGTCACCACGGGCGATCATGATACCATCAGCAGCTTCAATGATTTCATCCAAGTTATCAATACCTTGTTGGTTTTCGATTTTCGCGAACAATTGAACATGCCCGTTTCCAGTTTCTTCACAGATTGCACGAACTTCGTTCACGTCTTTCGCAGTACGTACGAATGAGATCGCGATGAAGTTAATACCTTGCTCAAGACCGAAACGGATATCATCGTTATCACGTTCAGCAAGTGCTGGGAAAGGAATTTTAGTGTTAGGGATGTTAACACCTTTTTGCTTAGCAATGATACCGTCATTTTCAACGACTACTTCAAATTCACGAGTTGCATCGTCTTTTGCGAAAACACGAAGACCCAATTTACCATCGTCAACCAAAACTTGGTGACCAACTTCAACATCATCGTAGATATCAAGGGCACCAGCAACGTTCAAAGCAATCACATCACGAGTTGATTTGATTCCTTGTTTAGTTGCAACACGGATTTTTTCACCAGTTTTGTATGAGTACTCTTTTGCGTCACCTTCAAACAATTCTGTACGGATTTCAGGTCCTTTAGTATCAAGAAGGAAACCAACTTTTTTACCTGCAAGTTTTTCAGCAAGTTTAACAGTTGCCATACGCTCACCTTGTTCTTGGTGGTCACCGTGTGAGAAGTTGAAACGGAAAGCGTTTGCTCCTGCTTCAATCAATTTAGCAATATTTTGAGCTGAAGCTTCAACGTCAAGTTTTTCACCCCAGTATCCGTCTTCACCGAATTTTTTACCACCACGGATTTCAACCGCAGGACCTAAAGTTGCAACGATTTTTACACGTTTGTTCATGATTTTTGTGACTCCTTTATATAATTCGACCTTTTATGGTCATGTTACCAAATTAATGAAAGTTGATTAGGACAAGCTCTTGTTCAAAGCAGAAAGTTCAAGATCAGCTTTATGAGGGTTGTTAACAATAATCTTACCTTCTGCAGTTAAGCTAAACAAAGCTCCTTCTTCTGCTGTACCAAGGATTGGATTCTCAACCATTTTTTCGTTACGGATACCAACAGCGACACCACCGATTCCTTGTTTAAGGAGTTTAACAGCGTGTGCCCCCATACGTGATGCCAATACACGGTCACGCGCAGTTGGTGATCCACCACGTTGGATGTGACCAAGTTCTGTTACACGAAGGTCACTAGTGTCTCCTGCTTCTTTTAGTTTTTGACCAAATTCAGCTGCTGACATAACACCTTCTGCCAAAACGATAATGTTGTGTTTTTTACCGTGCTCATAACCAGCTTTGATACTAGCTACGATATCTTCCATCTTGAAGCCTTCCTCAGGGATGATAATTTCATCAGCACCAGTTGCGATACCAGCCCAAAGAGCGATATCACCAGCGTTACGTCCCATTACTTCAACAACGAAAGTACGACGGTGACTTGATGATGTATCACGAATCTTATCAATCGCATCCATTGCAGTCGTAACTGCAGTATCAAATCCAATTGTGAAATCAGTACCTACGATATCGTTATCGATTGTACCTGGAAGCCCAATAGCAGGGAATCCATGCTCCGTCAAGCGCATAGCTCCGTGATAAGAACCGTCTCCACCGATAACTACGACTCCTTCGATACCGTGTTTTTTCAACTGCTCAATCCCTTTAAGTTGGCCTTCAAGTTGTGCAAACTCAGGGTAACGAGCAGAGTGAAGGAAAGTACCACCACGTGAAATGATGTCTCCTACTGAAGCAGCATCAAGTGGATAAATTTCACCGGCAACCATACCTGCGTATCCATCATAGATACCAAAAACTTCCATTCCTTCTGAGATTGCTTGGCGAACTACCGCACGGATGGCAGCATTCATACCAGGGGCGTCTCCACCACTGGTTAAAACAGCAATACGTTTCATTTGGTTATGCTCCTTTTTCTTTTAACATTCTTACTGATTATACCACATTTAATTGGAAAATTCTTCTATTTTCCGTATTTTTAGCGATAAATCGTTTTCATAGCAATTCCCTCTAATTTTTCCTCTAGAGCAGAATCTTTTTTTACAAAATGTTGAGTAGAAACAACCGTTTTTTGTTCCTCTTCATACCTGATAATGACAGGGATTGGGCCTTTGTATTGTTCTAGAATATTTGAAATCTCTTTATCATTTTCATGATTTTTAACTTGAATCCAGAATCGTTCCGCCACTGCTTCTTTCAAATCTTGTGCAATCATTTGCAGACGACCATCTCGGGATTGAACTTTGCCATTGATGTAGTAGAATTTACCCTCAGATAAGATGGAAGCGAATTTTCGATACTGGTCTGAAAATACAGTTACATCCATCCGAGACTTACTATCATGAACCTGTAGAAAAGCCATACTCTCGCCTTTCTTGGTTCGAATCACTTTAATCTTTTGCACTTCAACTAAGAGAGTGGCTTGAGTTCCCTCGGTTAGATTAGCGATTGGCGTCGTCGGATATAGGGCTTGTTTGGCAAGAGTTTGGAGAGGATGGAGACTGATACCTACCCCAATCAGTTCCTGCTCTTTGTAAAATTTCTCTGCTTCCGTAAAATCATCAGCTTCAGTCCAACTATAATTTGTATCTGCAAAAAGTCCACCTAATTCCTCAACAAAGACAAATAAGTTTGGTAGGTTCACTAAGATTTTCTGGCGATTCTTGTCAAATTCATCAAAAAGTCCTAGTTCAACCAAAGGCGTCAAAAGCGACAATTTCTTGTAATTCTTGGGAAGACGTGTGACAAAATCTTCAATGCTTGAGAAAGGACGATTTTCAATAATCCAGTAAGACAAATCTCTTGGCATTCCCTTAATGGCTTTTAGACCAAGATAGATTTTCTTCTTAGCAATTTTATCATGATAGGGAATGCTGTTGATTGCTAAGGGAGCTACTTCAAAGCCCATCTGCAATGCATCTACAATGTAATCACTGCTAGAATAGTTCAACATAACTTGAAAGAAAATAGCAGGATAGTGTGTCTTGAAATAAGCTAGTTGGAATGCCAGTGCTGAGTAGGCATAAGCGTGGGATCGGTTAAATCCATAACCTGCAAACTTTTCCATCACTGCAAAAACTTGGTTGGCCTTTTCTTCTGTATGCCCCAATTTCATAGCTCCTGTGATAAAATCTTCCTTCATCAGATGCATCTCTTTGGCATTTTTCTTCCCCATGGCTCGTCTGAGAATGTCGGCTTTACCAAGACTGAATCCTCCAAAGCGTTGAGCTACCTGCATGACCTGCTCTTGATAGAGCATAATACCGTAGGTTGATGAAAGGATGTCTTCTAAGGCAGGGTCTAACACCGTCACCTTTTCTTTACCATGCTTACGAGCGACAAAATTATCAATATAATCACTTGCCCCCGGTCTGTTGAGTGAGGTTGTGGCTACTACCTCTTCAAAGACTTGCGGCTGAACTCGTTTCAAGAGTCGAATGGCGCCAGGTTGTTCAAATTGGAAAATCCCCTTGGTATTTCCAGCAGCAAAGAGGCCCAGAGTTGCCTTGTCTTCCAAATCAATCTCTTCGATTTTCAGATGAACACCTTCTGACTCAGCCAATAATTCCTGCATTTTTTGGACAAAAGTTAAGTTACGAAGACCTAGGAAATCCATTTTTAGAAGTCCATTGGCTTCAACACCATGTGAATCATACTGGGTGATCAGCATATCCTCACCGTATTTAAGTGGAATATAGTCTGTCAGGTCTTGGTCACTCATAACAACTCCTGCCGCATGGATAGAGGTCTGACGAGGATAACCTTCAATCTTTCGAGCAATCTCAAAAGCTTTTTGATATTCCATTTTGCTATTGATGACCTGCCTAAACTGTAAATTCTTTTCATAGGCTGTCGTTAGCGTATCTCGAAAACTGATTTTTTTCGTAATATTGGTTAATTCGTACTCAGGGACACCATAACGTTTGAAAACATCACGAATTGCCTGTTTTGCTCCAAAAGTCGAATAGGTAACAATCTGTGCCACATGTTGACTACCATACCGATCACGAACATAGCGAATGAACTCCGGCCTATAAAGATCAGGGATGTCGATATCAATATCAGGCATGGTGTATCGCTCACGATTTAAAAAGCGTTCGAAAATCAAGTTCTTTTCAACCGGATCAATTCCTGTAATATCCAGTGAGTAAGCCACCAGACTACCAACCGCAGAACCACGCCCCATTCCCATATAATATCCTTGGGAACGTCCAAAACGGAGCAAATCCCAAACTACAAGGAAATAATCGTCAAAGCCCATATCATGAATCACAGCCAATTCCTCATTCAGTCGCTCATGATAAATAGCTGAGGTTAACTCCTTGTCACTCAAGCCTTGCTCAGCTCTCTCTCTAAGTTCTTCGACCGCTGGTCTTTCAGGATTAAAGCGGGGAAGTTTTAAACTTGGGTCGATTTGATAGCTTACATTCTCTATCAGACCTTGGAGATTGGCAAGCGCCTGAGGGAAGCGATTTTTAAACCGTGCTTCCAAGTCTGAGGCAGGTAAAAAAATCCCTTGTTGTGAATGTACATCCACTTCTCTCAGACTGACATTGTCCTTGACTGCTGACAAGATTTGTAAAACTTGAATATCTTCTTTTTCAAAAGAATTGACTTGATAGAGTGGAAGAATGGGCCTAGTAAAGACTTCTTGAGGAGTATCTGGACTGACACCGATAAAATAATCATGCTCCAAATCCAGCTGTTCGACCCCATTAAAATAGGGAACAATAATAGCAACATCTTCGAGGTGGGAGGTGAAGTCAGACCAATTTTTCCGTCCAGTCATTTTTAAAGTGGATAACTTCATCAACTCTTGATAACCTTTAGTGGATAGGGCTAGAAAACGTAGAGAGAGATTCTCCTCATCTTTGACCAAGGTCATTTCTAAACCAATTAAAGGTTGAATGCCATGCTTACGAGTTGCTTCTAGAAAATGATAGGCTCCATAGAGATTATCCACATCCATGATAGCAAGGTGAGAATAGCCGTATTCTTTAGCCATTTGTACATATTTTTCAATCGAAACCACACTTTCCATAAAACTATAAACAGTCTTGGTGTCGAGCTGTGCAATCATTTCTTCTCCTCCTTGCTTTCGTTTTACTACTATTATACCATTTTAAGTTGGATATTGAAGTAACTCTGCACTTTCTTTTCAATATCATCAGTTACAAACTTCTTCTCTTCTTAGTTGTAAATTCTTTATTTTTCAAAGGAAGGAAGGAAGGAAGGAAGGAAATAAAAAATTAATATTATATAATAGTTTTAAATGTAAATTTAGATATATTTATACCAAACGAAGTATAATAAAGATAGGAGTTATATGCAGTTTTACATATAAAAATCTCTAGAAAAAGACTTACTTCTATGGTATTTATTCAGTATTTTATAATAACTTACCAAATAGATATGCTGGTTTAAGAAATTTATTTCATTTAAGTTTATTTATTCCATTTTTCCCTCTTTTTTGATATAATAAATCCAGTCTGTTTTCAAAGGAGAGAAACATGCGTTTTAATCAATTCAGCTACCAACCAACCACTAGTTCTCAACGATTTGAAGAATTAGAAGATCTTGGTCTAAAGCTGTCACCCCAACTGTCCTTAAAAAGACAGTTTGAAGACTTCATTCGTTGGAGTTTTTTCACTTATTCTAACACGGATTATGCCTTATCGACTTTGGCTGCGGATAAAGAAACAGATTTAGTAACTTTTTTCCAGTCAGACCGTGAGTTAACTGCGGAGATTTTCTACACAGTAGTTTTTCAACTTTTAGGATTTAGCTATCTTGTTGACTTTGAGGATGCCGAACAGTTTCGTAAAGAAACTGGTTTTCCTATTGTTTATGGAGATCTCATTGAAAATCTTTATCAGTTACTCAATACGCGAACGAAAAAAGGAAATACGCTCATCGATCAGCTTGTTAGTGATGGACTCATTTCAGAAGACAATCACTACCACTACTTTAACGGTAAGAGCTTGGCAACCTTCTCTACTCACATTGTCATTCGTGAAGTCGTGTATGTCGAGAGCCGTGTGGATACTGATAAAGACGGACTCCCTGATTTAGTTAAAGTCAGCGTTATCCGCCCACGTTACGATGGTCATGTACCTGCTCTTATGACTGCCAGCCCTTATCACCAAGGGACCAACGACAAAGCCAGTGACAAGGCTCTCTACAAAATGGAAGGGGAGCTTGAGGTCAAACTGCCCCACACCATTGAACTTGAGGAGCCCAAGCTGAATTTAGTCGAACCTCATGGTCAAGCAGAAGTCGTCTCAGAAGCTGAAGAAAAGCTATCTCATATCAATAGCTCATATACACTCAATGACTACTTCCTCCCACGTGGATTTGCCAATCTCTATGTATCGGGTGTTGGAACCAAAGATTCTCAAGGTCTCATGACCAATGGTGACTACCAGCAGATTGAAGCTTATAAAAATGTCATTGATTGGCTCAATGGTCGTTGTCGTGCTTTCACGGACCACACGCGCAAGCGCCAAGTCAAGGCTGACTGGTCAAACGGCAAAGTCGCAACAACAGGTATTTCCTATCTAGGTACCATGTCCAATGGTCTCGCCACCACTGGTGTTGATGGCTTAGAAGTCATCATCGCGGAAGCAGGTATTTCCTCTTGGTACAACTACTATCGGGAAAATGGTCTAGTGACTAGCCCTGGTGGTTACCCGGGTGAGGATTTTGACTCACTTGCTGAATTGACCTACTCTCGCAACCTCCAAGCTGGTGACTATATCCGTGGCAATGAAGCTCATCAAGCAGACTTAGAAAAGGTTAAAGAGAAACTCGATCGCAAGACTGGTGACTACAATCAGTTTTGGCATGACCGCAACTATCTGCTCAATGCTCACAAGGTTCAAGCTGAGGTCGTTTTTACGCATGGTTCCCAGGATTGGAATGTCAAACCTCTTCATGTTTACCAGATGTTTCATGCCCTTCCTAGCCATATCAATAAGCACCTCTTTTTCCATCATGGTGCCCATGTCTATATGAACAATTGGCAGTCGATCGACTTCCGCGAGTCCATGAATGCCTTGTTAAGTAAGAAATTGTTAGGACTTGACTCAGGCTATCAACTTCCGACTGTCATCTGGCAGGACAATATCGCACCGCAAAGATGGCAAGATCTTGATAACTTTGGCAAGCAGGATGAACTGCATACCTTCTCACTTGGAACTGAAGAAAAAGTGATTCAAAACCAGTATGATCAAAAAGATTTTGATCGTTATGGAAAGACTTACCAGACCTTCAACACTGAACTTTACCAAGGAAAAGCCAATCAGATCACCATTGACCTTCCAGTAAGTCAAGACATTCACTTAAATGGGCGAGTGGAGCTGAAACTTCGTGTCAAATCGAGTACGAACAAGGGCTTATTATCAGCCCAACTGTTAGAACTTGGACAAAAGAAATATCTGCAGCCTTATCCAGCTGTTTTAAGTGCTAGAACCATTGATAATGGCCGTTACCACATGTTAGAAAATCTCTGTGAACTACCATTCAACCCAAGTGCCCAACGTGTCATCACCAAAGGCTACCTTAATCTTCAAAATCGAACCAATCTCTTGACGATTGAAGAAATCCAACCAAATGAATGGATGGACTTCAAGCTAGAGCTTCAACCAACTATCTACAAACTTAAAAAAGGAGATACTCTCCGTTTGGTTCTCTACACCACAGACTTTGAGATTACAATTCGAGATAATACAGACTATCAATTGACTATTGATTTAGCACAGTCTAGTCTTATCCTACCTTCTCAAAAGGTATAATCTACCAGACTTTCAATATGGAAGTATTCAAAGGAAAAGTCAATGAATTCGACCATTGAACTACCTATAACCAAAGTTTTCCACTTGAACAGTCGAATCAAACATAAACTTTGTATCAAATTCAGTTCATCTAAAAGCATTTTAGAAGCCCCTAGATAGAACTTGGACAAAAGATACTCCCTCTAACCAACATGTGTAACCATTTATCATATACGCTACTAGACCACATGTTGGAAATCTCTGTGAATTACATTTAGAGTGAATTCACAAAACGCCGTGACAAAAAGCTACCCAAATTGAATGATTCACTGTCATTAAAGAACATCAATGTAGATGAACAGATTGCTACCCAGTTTATCTGCACGCAACTAGTGACAAGTTAAAAGAAGGAGAATCCCTCCATCTAGTTCTTTATCTTACTGACTTTAAAATCATCATACGTGACAATACCGCCTACCACCCGACTGACATTTTCGTTTAGTCCACGCTACTGTACCTTGTAAAAGGAGTACTTACTTTATGAACAAATCAGAACACAGACACCAACTTATCCGCGCCCTCGTTTCAAAAAACAAAATCCATACGCAAGCTGAATTACAAGCCTTGTTAGCGGAAAATGATATCCAAGTTACTCAGGCTACCTTATCACGCGATATCAAAACCATGAACCTTTCAAAAGTGCGCGAAGAGGATAATTCTTACTATGTGCTAAATACAGGCTCTATCTCCAAGTGGGAAAAACGTCTTGAAAACTATATGGAAGACGCTCTTGTTATGCTACGTCCTGTGCAACACCAGGTTATTTTGAAAACTTTACCCGGTTTAGCCCAATCATTTGGATCTGTAATTGATTCCTTGGCCTTTCCAGATATCGTTGCAACCCTTTGTGGAGACGATGTCTGCATGATTATCTGTGAAGATGCTACAAAAGCGCAAGCTTGTTTTGAGAGTCTTAAAAAATATGCGCCACCATTTTTCTTTAGTGAATAAAACAAATCCCGTGATTAAAAGATCACGGGAATTTTTTATTTCTTTGACTGTGTTTCTTCTTTCTTTGTACGCGCCAATCGAAGAGCACGTTTAGGATTTAGACGATTAAACAATTCTTCTAGTTTCTTTTCATTCCACACATCTGCTGCAGAAACAAAATTTCCATCTGCATCTCGGAATGATATCGGTTTATCTCCCATATCAATCTCCTAGTCTACAAATTCAAATTCAAATTTACCAATTCGGACCAAGTCACCATCTTTGGCACCACGTGCACGAAGAGCTTCGTCAACCCCCATACCACGAAGCTGACGGGCAAACTTCATGACCGATTCGTCACGGTCAAAGTTGGTCATGTTAAAGAGTTTCATGAGTTTTTCACCAGAAAGTACCCATGTCGCATCATCATCACGACTAATCTCAAAGGCTTTTTCTTCCTCGTCAAAGCCATAGTAAGCCTCTTCTTCCATATCGGATTCATCATAAATCGGGAATTCTGGAGTCTTGTCTAACAACTCGGCTGTCGCGTCCAAAAGAGTCGCCAACCCTTGCTTGGTCAGACCAGAAATTGGGAAGATGGCTGGAAGTTCCTCAAACTCGTCGTAGTTTGCTGCCAACTTTTCCTTGAAAGTTTTCAGATTTTCCTGACTTTCAAGCATATCCATCTTGTTGGCCACAATGATCTGCGGACGTTCCATGAGACGAAGGTTGTAAGATTCTAATTCCTTATTGATAGCAAGGTAATCCTCATAAGGATCACGTCCTTCGCTAGCTGACATATCGATGACATGGAGGATAACTCGTGTACGTTCGATATGACGAAGAAACTGGGTTCCAAGACCAACACCTTGACTGGCCCCTTCAATCAAACCTGGAAGGTCTGCTACTGCAAAAGATTCACCTGACTGCGTACGAACCATCCCTAGATTAGGGACAATCGTCGTAAAGTGGTAAGCACCGATTTTAGGTTTAGCTGAAGTGATGACACTAAGCAAAGTTGACTTTCCGACAGATGGGAAACCGACCAAGCCGACATCCGCTAGAATCTTCAATTCCAGTTGCAACTCACGTTCTTGACCTGGTTCTCCATTCTCAGAGATTTCAGGTGCAGGATTTTTTGGCGTGGCAAAACGGATATTTCCACGACCACCTCGACCGCCATGAGCCACGATAAACTCTTGACCATGCTCAATCAAGTCTGTAATGACTTTACCTGTTTCCGCATCACGTACAGTAGTCCCCTGTGGCACGCGAACACGTAGATCTTCTGCACCACGTCCGTGCATTCCTTTGGTCATTCCTTTTTCACCGGAATCAGCCTTGAAATGACGGTTATAGCGGAAATCCATCAAGGTACGCAAGCCTTCGTCTACCACGAAAACAACGTTACCTCCACGTCCACCATCACCACCCCAAGGACCGCCATTAGGGACATATTTTTCACGGCGAAAAGCAACCATGCCATCGCCACCATTACCAGCCTTGACCTTGATCTTGGCTGTATCTAAAAACATACTCATATTTTCTTCTCACTTTAAAAAGGCTGGGGAGAACCCAGTCATTAGTTATTGTTTCTATCCTCGTAGCTTGCTTAGAATCTACTAAAAGCTCCAAGCGCAGTTGCAAAGATACCAGCAAGGGTTACAAACAACATGATGAGCACGACAACAAGTGTCACCTTTTCAAACAAAGTTTTTTTACGTTTTCCGTTATCTCCAAAAGCCATAACTTCTCCTTTTTCTATATAATTCTAATTTAATATTCTGTAGAAACAGGTGCAATTGCCCACAAAATCAAGTAAGCAAGAACCCCTGCTCCATAACAAAAGGCTAGAACTCCCCAAATCACACGGACAATCGTCGGATCAATATCAAAATAGTGGGCCACTCCTGCGCAAACGCCTCCAATTTTTTGATCTTTCCCGCTTCTCATTAATTTTTTCATTTTTTCTTCCTCTTATTCTATTATTTGAATTCGTCTCTCCAATAATCTCTGATGCTAGACAATTGTTTTCGAGACGCTCTTAAAATACGCTTGGATTCTTTTACTGGGCTTGTAACAGCCTTTTGTGGTAGATAGAGAATCGTTTTTAAGAAGCGCTGAGTGACAGGTTGTCCATCATGTAACTCATGTTCAAAGTTATTTGAGATAATAGCATCAAGGTAAAACTCATGAACTCGTTTCCCAAAATTTTCAGCCGAAATCTCGTACAACTTATCCGCTAACTTTTGTTCAGACATATCAGGAGTAGCAATCAAAGCTTCAAGGATAGCTCCTGCAAGCTCTCGTTCTCCATAGTAGAGGGTCCCAAACATTTTATCATTGATCAGATTTTCAAGATAGGGATTGCCATGAGCAATAACAGGCGTTCCACTGGCTAGACTTTCTAGATAGGTTAAGCCTTGAGTTTCACTCGTAGAGGCTGAAATAAAGAAATCAGCTGCTTTATAGTACAAGGCTGTCTCACTTGGAGCAATCATACCTGTAAAAATCACATGTTTTTGTATGTTTAATTTCCCTGCTTGTTCCTTCAGACTGTCCAAATAAGGTCCGTCTCCAGCAACAACTAACTTCACCTTGTCTTCTTCTTTCAAAACCTGTGCAAAGGCAGCTAAGACTGCTTGGATATTCTTCTCAAAGGAGATACGAGAAAGGCTCAGTAGCATTTTCTCGCCTTCCTGAATACCTAACTTCGAACGAAGTTCTTGCAAGTTTTCCTCTTTGATCTCAGGTCGTTCAAACTTAGCCAGCTCAATTCCAGTTGGGATGACACGCTTTTCAACCTTAACTTTGTATTTCGATAAAAGGTCACGAACAATCTCACTAGGGCAAATTACGCCATCTACATCATGAAGGAAGCCTCGCACCAAATATTTTACCATACTCGGACGAATTAGCATGCCCTTAGCAATGTAATGCACATAGTCTTCATACTGGGTATGGTAGGTATGAATAACTGGAATTTTCAATTCTCTCGCAATCCAAATCCCTAACAAACCAAGAGAAAATTCTGTCTGGGTATGAATAATATCGAGTTGATACTGCTTGGCAATTTCAAGCGCCTTTGTAAAACCTCGGTAGGCAAATCGTCGATCCTTAAATGCAAAGAAAGGGACACTCGGAATGCGAATAATTTGCCAATCCTCGTATCGGTTTACGTCTTTATCAGTCGTTGTAAAGATAAAAACTGCATGCCCCTGCTTTTCAAGCTCAGTTTTCAAAGTCCGAATACTAGTCGCGACCCCGGAAACCTGAGGGAAATAGGTATCTGTAAATAAACCAATTCGCATAAATTACCTCACTTTTTGCCCAAAGCAGCCTGTTCTCGATAAAATTTTAACCAGATTTCCAACAAATGCTCCTCAGAGTACTCTTTGGAGATCTCGCGAGCTTTTTCTTTCAAGTCCTTTAAGACTTCAGGGGCATTCTTGTATTCTAGGATTGCTTCTCTCATCTCGGAAACATCACTTGTAGCACGATAATTCCCATCAAGAATAACCTTATACAAATCCAAATCTCTTAACATAATAGGAGCCTCGCAACTAGCGGCCTCTAAGATAGTCATAGGGAATAATTCATTGTAACTTGGTAGCAAGAATAGATCCGCCATAGCGTAAAGCTCCCGCATCCGTTCGGGTGACACAATTCCAGGGAAAATAAGATTTTTGGGTGGATTGTCCATTATCTTCTTGTAGCGTTCATAACCATCTGTCATCCCACCAAATGAAAAACCACCTGCCCAGATAAAGGTAATTTCTGGCAATTCCTCAGCAAGACGGATAAAATCATCAATTCCTTTACGTTTCTGAACCTGACCCGCACCGATTACGACAAACTGATCTTCCGCAAGATCCATTTCCTTCCGGAGTTGTGCAACCTGTTCAGCTGGTAATGGATGCCATTTTTCTTTGTTTACAAAATTTGGAATATAAGTTACTTTTTCACGCGGAATACCAGCAGCCACTAAATCCTCGATAAACATGGGATTGACCACCACTAAGTGTTCCATTCGGTTATAAAAGGAAAAAACATAGCGTTTGACAATTCCTTTTAGGAAAAATGGGATCTTCAAACTCCCCTCAAGCGTATCAGGCAAAAAATGCACATAGCCAATTTTTCTCCCAGAGCGTTTCTTTTGGAAAGTGGATAAATAATAGGGGAAATCAATGGTATGAAAGTGAGTTACATCCGCTTCTACAGGAAGATTCTCTGTAACAATCAACTGGTCTTTGGCATCACGGTGAAGGAGACTAACCAATTCTCGATAAGCTCCTGACACTCCTTGACCAGCTACTTTTTCACTTGAACTCAGCATATTAATACGCAATTTTTCGTTTTCCATACCTTCCATTATACCATTTTATTTCCAGAAAATCAGCAAAAGAAAGAAGAGACCAAAGGAAAAAGGATAAAATTACCCTATTTTCCAATCATCTCTCGCATTTTTCTTAGTCTTTATTTAATTCCTAGAGCGATACGTGCATATCGGCTCATTTTTTCAACCGTCCAAGCTGGATACCAGACCAATTTGACTTCGGTATTAGTTACCTCAGGCACATCTGTCATCGCATCATGTATCTGGTCTGTCAAAAGGTCAGCCAGTGGGCAGCCCATAGTTGTCAAGGTCATATCAATTTCAGTGTGACCTGTTTCACCATCAAAACGAATTTCATAAATCAAACCTAGGTTGACAATATCAATCCCCAACTCAGGGTCGATGACTTCTTCCAAGGCATTTAAAATGCGTGTTTTGATTGTTTCAATTTGCTCTTCTGTATAAGCCATGTTATTCCTCACTCTTAGTCTTCAATAAAATCACGAAGGGGTTTGCTGCGACTTGGTTGGCGCAATTTTCTCAAAGCCTTGGCCTCGATCTGACGGATACGCTCACGAGTCACGTTAAAGACTTTACCAACATCTTCAAGAGTACGCATTTTCCCATCGTCCAAACCAAAACGAAGGCGCAGAACGTTTTCTTCACGGTCTGTGAGAGTATCCAAGACTTCATCCAACTGCTCACGTAAGACGATACGAGTTGTGTAGTCTACTGGATTTTCAATCACTTCGTCTTCGATAAAGTCCCCAAGATGGCTATCGTCCTCTTCACCAATCGGTGTTTCAAGTGATACTGGTTCTTGGGCAATCTTTAGGATTTCACGGACCTTGTCAGGTGTCATATCCATACGCTCAGCGATTTGTTCAGGAGTTGGATCTTGTCCCAATTCTTGAAGGAGATTACGCTGTTCACGGACAAGCTTATTAATGGTTTCTACCATGTGGACAGGGATACGAATAGTGCGGGCCTGGTCAGCAATGGCACGAGTGATTGCCTGACGAATCCACCAAGTTGCATACGTAGAAAACTTAAATCCTTTTGAATAGTCAAACTTGTCAACAGCCTTCATCAAGCCCATGTTTCCTTCTTGGATCAAGTCAAGAAATTGCATACCACGCCCTACGTAGCGCTTAGCAATCGAAACCACCAAACGAAGGTTGGCTTCTGCAAGACGTTGTTTGGCTTCAATATCACCAGCCTCAACTGCTAGGGCCAATTCTTTTTCCTCTTCGTTGGTCAAGAGAGGAACGACCCCGATTTCCTTCAAATACATACGGACTGGGTCATTAACCTTGGCAGAAGTTGAGCCAATCAAGTCCTCATCACTGAGTTCTGGTTCTTCTTCTGCACTAAGCACACGCGCACTTGGATTTCCTTCATTATCTGTGATAGAAATTCCAGCATCCTGAATCCGTTGCAAAAGGTCTTCAATGCCGTCTGCATCGAGGGTGAAAGGAATAACCAGACTTGAATTGATTTCGTCATCTGTTGCTGTTCCTGTTTTTTTGTGGTTACGGATAAAGTCTGCTACTTGCACATCAAATGTCGTTACTTCTTTTTGTTTTGTTGCCATTATTACTCCATTCTTCTCTTTTGGGAAATCAATCGTTGCAATTCTTCCAAGGCTGTGTCTGTATCTCCTACATGACTAGCTTCCTGCACTTTCTTTTTAATTCTTAAGTTGTCCTTTCTGAGGAGGGCACGGTTTCGAGTCGCTTCTACTTCTACTAGCTCTTGAGGCGACATCTCAACTGGCAAATCCAAGCTAAGCACGTGGTACCAAGCATTTTCAACCTCAGGCGTCTGATGAGAAAGCTCCTCTGAGCCGATTTCTCCCTGCTCACTTAATAATTCGTAAAGAATCTGAAATTCTGGGGTATCAAAGAAAAAATCTTCTCTTAATCTGTAGTCATTTAGAACAACTGGATTCTCAGCCATCCTATATAGGAGATGCGCCTCTGCTCTCATGACTGCTGTCAGTTGTCGCGTTACAGGTAAACTAATCGCTGCTGGAGGTTGCTCCTCTTTTACTCTTTCCTGCCTTTGAACAATGCGACTTTCATTTACTATCTGTTCCACCTGCTGGTAATCAAAAGAAGGTAGATTATCCGCCAGAATGTGGATATAAGAATTCTGGGCAGTGATAGACTTTTCTTTGGCGATTAGGGGTGCAATCTTTTCAATGAACTCAATTTGCGCCTGTAAGTTATCACTATTTTCCGGCTTGAGCTGGTGAATATAGAACTCTATGGGACTAATCCGAGTCTTGGTTAAAAGGTAAGCCAGGTCTTCAGCAGAATTCTTTTGCAAATACTCATCTGGGTCCATGGCATCAGGTACTCGAACAACCTCAACTGAGAAGTCTTTTAACTCCTCTAGAGCCTTGGCTGTTGCTGCCTGCCCTGCCTTGTCGCCATCATAGCTGAGAACAATTTTTTTGGTAAAGCGTTTAAGGTGGTCAACATGCTCCTTGCTTAAGGCTGTTCCCATGGAAGCTACAGCATTTTCTATACCAGCACGGTAGGCTGCGATCACATCCATGAAGCCTTCCATCAGATAGAGCTCTGTAATCTTACCTGTTCCCTTTTTTGCCTTGTCCAAATGATACAATTCGTAACTCTTGTTAAAAATTGCAGTCGAGCGACTATTTTTATATTTGGCAGTCTGACTGTCAGTTTCTTGCCAGATACGACCTGAAAATGCAATGACCTGTCCCTTGTCATTGGTCAAAGGAAAGATGATCCGTCCAAAAAAAGTATCATAAAATTGATTACCATCTGACAGATAAAACAAGCCCGAATCCAATAAATCCTTTTCCTCAAACTTGTCAGCCAAACGTTGATAGAGATAAGTTCTCTCTGCTGGAGCTAGTCCAATCTGGAAGTGCTTCAGAACATCGTCTGTCAATCCGCGTTTGTAGAGATAAGCCCTTGCTTCTTCTCCCATCTTTGTCGTCATGAGGATGGCATGGTAAAAACGGGCAGCTTCTTCATGCATATCATATAGAGCTTGATGAGGGGAAGCTTGTTGGGGACGAGACTGAACAGGCATAGCTAGTTGAATACCGACGCGCTCTCCTAAGAGTTGAACGGCTTCCATAAAGGACACGCCTTGGTATTCTTCGATAAACTTAAAGACATCTCCTGAACGACCACAGCCAAAACAGTGATAAAACTGCTTGTCCTCAACTACGTTGAAAGAGGGGGTCTTTTCACCATGAAAAGGACAGAGCCCTAAATAGTTCCGTCCAGCCTTCTGTAAAGAAATCACATCACCTATGACTTCCACAATGTTGGCATTGTTTTTGATTTCTTCAATGACTTGCTTGTCAACCATACACAATACCTCCATCTTATCATAGTTTCACGTAAACTAGTATAGCTTATTTCTGAAAAAAAGTAAACCATTTCATACGCTTTCCGTAATTCTCTTTGCCTTATTTTTCCAGATAGAAAGAGGAGATAAAAAACTCAGAAACACTTCCATGCTTCTAAGTTTCTCTTCTCTATTTTTTGATGATTATTTAACTCATCTATTCAAATAATTGATAGTAGTCTGAAATTTTCATCTTAGCTTTTTCTTCTTTATTGAGGTCTTGGATAATACGACCTTCCTTCATGACAATCAGACGATTGCCATACTTCAGTGCATCTTCCATATGGTGGGTAATCATCAAGGCTGTCAGATGATCCTTACTGACAAAGTCATCTGTTAACTCCATCAAAGCAACACTGGTCTTTGGGTCGAGAGCTGCTGTGTGTTCATCCAACAAGAGCAACTCTGGTCGCTTCAAGGTTGCCATCAAGAGACTCAAGGCCTGACGTTGACCACCTGATAGAAATTCAATAGGAGTGTCCAGATGTTTTTCAAGACCATTTCCAACCTTTTCAATGGTAGTCTGGAACTCTTCTCTATGGCTTGAAAGTCTCCTAGGAAGGAGTCCTCTCTTCTCACCACGAAACTTGGCAATTAAGAGATTTTCCGCCACCGTCATACGGGGAGCCGTCCCCATCTTAGGATCTTGAAAGACACGAGACAAGTACTTAGCCCGCTTTTCAGGTGAAAAATGCGTCACATCCTCGCCCATGATACGGATACTTCCACTTGTTAAAGGTAAGGTACCTGCAATCGTGTTAAAAAGCGTTGACTTCCCTGCTCCATTTCCCCCTAGGATGGTAATGAAATCATGTTCGAAAATTTCAAGAGAAACATCATTCAGAATGATTTTTTCCTCATCAAAGCCATTCGTGATGACTTTGGTAGCATTTTTTAATTCTACAATTGCTGTCATTTGCTAAACTTGACTCCTTTCAGGTATTTGCTTTTGAAGGTTGGAATCATGAGACAAACTGCCAAAATCAAGGCGCTGTACAAACGAAGATAACTTGTATTAAACCCAAGAGCAATCACTCCCCAGACGAGGAACTGATAAGCAATAGACCCCACAACGATGGTCATGAGTCGCTCTGCCAGGGTCAAACTCTTAAACAAAACCTCACCAATAATCAAGCTAGCAAGCCCTACGACAATCACTCCAATTCCTCGAGAAACATCTGCATATCCTTCTTGTTGAGCAATTAAGGCTCCTGCAAGCGCGATAATCCCATTTGAGAGAACCAAGCCCATGAGTTCCATACGCCCCGTATTGATACCAAAGCTACGAGCCATATCGGGATTGTCACCTGTAGCGATGTAGGCCTGACCTAGTTTGGTATCTAGGAAAAAGAGCATGAGACCAATAACAAGAGCTACAAAGATTAATCCAGTCAGGAGTTGGTTAAGATCTGAATCAAAAGGCAAGACATCCTGAATTTGTTTGGTTCCAAGAAGCCCCAGATTGGCACGCCCCATTATCATAAGCATGATGGAATGGCAGGAAGTCATGACTAAAATCCCTGATAAGAGGGTTGGAATTTTTCCTTTGGTATATAAGAGACCTGTCGCCATACCAGCTAGACAACCTGCTCCTACTGCAGCTAAGGTCGCTAAAAATGGATTGACTCCCTGTGTTATCAAGGTTACAGCTACTGCTCCCCCAAGAGGAAAAGAACCTTCAGTAGTCATATCAGGGAAATTCAAAATTCGAAAAGTCATAAAGATTCCCAAACCTAAAATCGCCCAGACCATCCCCTGAGAAATAATGGATACTATCATAATCTTTCACTCATTTCTTTCTTTGTAAAAATGGGAGGAGATGTGTCCAGCTCCTCCTTTATCCTTATTCAATCACTTGTCCTGCTTCTTTTAGAACAGACTCAGGAATGGTGATACCAAGTTCCTGCGCTAGTTTTTTGTTGATAACCGATTTACCAGTTGAGAAGACATTAACTGGAGTATCAGCTGGTTTTTCACCTTTCAAAACTTTGGCAATCATTTTACCAGTAGCCACTCCAAGATCGTGTTGGTCAACTACTACAGATGCTAATCCACCTGCTTCTACCATGGCAGTTGCGCTTGGGTAGATTGGTTTTTTAGCTGTTTGGTCGCTTGATACAACTGTTGGGAAGGCTGATGCGATGGTGTTGTCAATTGGAACCCAGATTGCATCGACCTTGCTTGTCATAACATTAACTGTTGAAGCAATTTCGTTAGTGGAAGGAACAGCAAAGGTTTCGACTTTCAAACCTGCTTTTTCAGCATAAGCCTTGAATTCCTCAACTTGTGATTTTGAGTTATCTTCGCTACTTGAGTAGAGGGCTCCGATTGTTTTGACATCAGGTGTCAAAGCTTTAATCAATTCCACTTGTTGTTCTGCTGGGTTGTGGTCTGATACTCCTGTAATGTTGCCACCTGGTTTTTTCAAATCTTTGACTAAGTTAGCACCGATTGGATCCGTTACAGCCGCCATGATAACAGGTAGATCTTTTGTAGCACTTGCAAGTCCTTGAGCAGCTGGTGTTGCAATCCCAACGACAAGGTCGTTCCCGTTTGCCACCAATTGTTTACTCATGGTTGCAACCTTACTCTGGTCACCTTCAGAGTTCATAAAGTCGATTTTTACCTGGTCGTCCTTATAGCCTTCTTCAGCTAGTCCATCTTGAATTCCTTGATAAATCAAGTCCAAGGATGGGTGACTAACAAATTGAAGAACACCAACCTTAGCAACCTTTTGCTCCACCTTCGCTGCTGGCTTGTTCATAGATGAATAAATCAAGCTAGCCATTACCAATACTGCTAATCCAGCAATAATTCCAATCAATCGTTTATTTTTCATATTCTTTCTCCTTTTAAATCACTTGTATAATGCTCTTTTCAACAAAACAAGCGACGCCATCGTTTAAATTCCATCATCATCCTCCTAATAGAAAAAGTCCTCACACAAAAAACTTGTGTGAGGACGTCAATGCGCGGTGCCACCTCAATTATAGGGACTATCCCTATCGCTCTTTCTCGCTTCACGAGTTGCACTGTAAGGTGTGCTCACCGAATTCTTATGATTTCAAATTCTTTATAACATTCAGCCCAATTTTCATCACTTTCATCTATCTGTTTCCACCAAGCACAGACTCTCTAAAAAACTTCAATGATTACTTTCTGAATGTTTAAATTATATCATTTTTCAATTACTTGTCAAGACTATTTTTAGAATTTTTTAAACAATTCAAAAACTTCCCCTAGAAAAAGAGGAAGTTTAGAAAATATCAACCTGAATTACGCAAACCTGTTGCAATTCCGTTAATGGTTGTATGAATCAATCTTTCTTCGTCTGCCGACAATTCGCCACGACGTTGACGTTTAATCAACTCCAACTGGATGTAGTTAAGGATATTAAAGTAAGGCATACGATAGTTTAGACTGTCTTTTAGGTAAGAGTTTTCTGCCAAGAGTTCGTCATAACCTTCAATAGCTAAAATAACATCCTTGGTCAATTGCCATTCATCTAAAATAGTGTAAAAGATAGCTTGCACTTCTTCATCTTCACAGAGCTTGGCATATTCAAAGGCGATGTTCATGTTAGACTTGGACAAGACCATGTCCACATTGGAAAGTAAAGATTGGAAGAAAGGCCAGTTTTGGTACATATCACGAAGAAACTCGATATTTTTCGGATCTTGATCAATAAACTCTTTAAAGCTGGATCCTACTCCATACCATCCAGGGAACATGACACGACTTTGTGACCATGAGAAGACCCAAGGGATAGCACGCAAACCGCCAATTTCAGTGATGGTCTTACGAGCTGCTGGACGCGAACCGATATTGAAGCTTGAAATAGCCTTGATCGGACTGGATTCAAAGAAGTAGTCATAGAAATGTTCATTTCCAAAGACCAAGTCACGATAGATATCATAACTACGATCCACTACTTGGTCCATAATAGCTTCGTAACGGTTTGATGTGTTGGTATCACTCTTCTTCTTGGTAATCATACGGTTAATGGCTGCAGAAACCAACATCTCAAGGTTGTAATAAGCAGCGTCTTTGTTACCGTATTTGTTTCCAATCACTTCTCCTTGCTCAGTCAGACGGATACGGTCCTTTATAGACTTGAGCGGTTGAGATGTAATGGCTTCATATGTTGGACCACCACCACGACCGACAGTCCCACCACGACCATGGAAGAAAGTGACTTTAACGCCAAATTCATCCCCAATAGCAGTCAGTTGTTGTTGCGCTTTATAGAGAGTCCAACATGAGGATAGGTAACCACCGTCTTTGTTACTATCAGAGTAGCCAAGCATGATTTCTTGGTAGTTGTCTTTTGAAGCAATCCATTTTTTAGCCAAAGGAAGAGAGAAATATCTTCTCATGGTTTCTTCTGAGTGATCCAAATCTTCAATCGTTTCAAAGAGAGGAACAATCTGAACGCGGGCTTTTTGGGCATCCACCAAGCCGACTTCCTTAAGCATAATGGCTAGCTCTAACATATCGGATACACTGGTTGCGTGCGAAATGATGGTTTGACGAATAACATTTTCACCCAGTTTATCCTTCAACTTGCGCGCAGCTTTAAAGATAGAGAGTTCTTTTTCAAGCAGTTCTGACTTTTCAGCATGAGTCGCTGAGAGGATACGAGGGTCTTCTTCCAACTCTTTTAAGAGGAGGGTACATTTTTCGTCTTCAGAAAGGTCGCTATAATGGTCGTTAATACCAGCTGATGCTAGCAATTCAGCCACACAGGCTTCGTGAACACTAGAATCCTGGCGCATATCAATAGAAGCAAGGTAGAAACCAAAAATTTCGACAGCTTGCATCAACTCGACAAATTCTCCTGAAATCAGGTATTTTCCTTTGTTCTCAAGGAGAGAGTCGCGAATGGCCAACAAATCTTGATAAAATTCATCTGCAGTGGCATATCTAGGTTGAAGGTCCTTGTCTTCAATGAGATAAGCCTTGGTTGCCTGCATCTTAGCTTGGACGTCAAAGAGGGCACGACGATAGAGTTCTTTTTCGCGATAAATGGAGTTATCTTGTGACTTCAGCGCCATCTCACGAACCTTGTCGCTGACATTCACGATGCTGGTTGACAGTGAAAATTCACGATAAAGATTATAAATCTTTTCATCATAGTAGTTCATGATGACTTCGCACTGAGTCAAGGCTGATTTGTTAAGAGTTTCCGCTGTTACGAAAGGATTTCCATCACGGTCTCCTCCGATCCACATCCCCATAGTAATTGGTTTTGGATGTTGGAGCTCGATACCTTGTTCTTTAGCCAATTTTTTATACTCAGCCGTTAAACGCGGAACAGCATTCAGGAAAGAACTTTGGTAATACTCCATCACGTTGGTGATTTCGTTGGTTACTTTCAATTTCTTCTCACGAATCATGTCCGTTTGCATGATAATTTCAATATAACGACGGAGATCCGTGTGCCATTTTTCTTTATTAATCAAACCGAGTTTGACATCACGGTACTTGCGCAAAAGCGTATGGATATGGTTGGTCAAATCCAGCATACTCTTGCGTTGTACTTGCGTTGGATGGGCGGTCAAGACAGGAACGACATTTAACTTTTCTAAAATTTCGGCTGCATTTTCTTTTTCAGCTACCATCTTAATCGTTGTAGATAGTTTCCCTAGATAGTCTTGGTCCACATTATTTTGGTGATTGATTTCATAGGCCAAATCCACATCCTCAGAGATATTAATCAAAAGTGGAAGGATAGAGAAATAGCGTGAAATGTAAATCATTTCTTCATTCGAAAGACTGGTCACTAGGTCATTTAACCCTTGATAATTCTCGCTAGTTGATAATTCCTTCAACTGGATAATCTTTTCAAAGGTCTCTGGGGCCAGCATATTTTTTGTGATATCTTCTAATAGCTCCGTCAAAATCAAGACTTCTTCTTGGACGACTGCTTTATTACTATAGTTTTCTAATTTTTGAAGAGACATATACTTTCCTTTCCATTCAATCCTTACAGATTTTCATCGGTTTGATTCTCGTATTCTCTGATAAGTTTGGCACGTTTTTCACTTGCATCAATGTTCAGTACAAGCGCGATGGCCACGGATAATACCAATAGACTGTTCCCACCTTGTGAAAGGAAGGGGAAGGTTACCCCTGTAGAAGGAATCAACCCTGAAATCCCACCAATATTGACAAAGACCTGAACAAGGATCATTCCTCCGACACCAATAGCAACCATGGAGTTAAAGGGATCCTTTGCTCGAATACCAACCAAGATGATTCGCAAAATCAAGAAGAAGAGTAAAGCCAAAATCATACTGGCTCCAACGAATCCAAACTCCTCGATGACAATCGAAAAGACAAAATCCGTATGGGCTTCTGGCAGATAACCACGCTTCTCGATGGAATTCCCTAGTCCCAGTCCGAACCAGCCTCCATTTACCATTGCATAGTAGGAATTTGCGAGCTGGTGTCCTGCACCCGCCAAGTCATTAAAGGGATTAAAGAAGGCACTAAAACGTTTAGCAACGTAACCAAATACAGGAATTTGAGAGAACTTTTCAACCCCAACAAAGCGAATGACAGACAAGACTAACATTGAGCTCCCTGCCAAGAGAGCCAGAATGGTCGAGAACCAACGATAGGCGATCCCACTTACGGTATACATGATGAGCGCCACCAAGACCAAGATGGTCGCATTTCCCAAATCTGGGAAAATTCCCAAGCTACCAATCAGAACCAGCAGAACAAAACGCCAGTCGTTAAAAGCTCGAGGTAGCCACTGATTCTGTGTCAAAACCTGGAAGTCATAAACCGCAATCTCATCTTGTTGTTTTGAAAATCGATGTGCCAGGTACCAGATGATGATAATCTTAAGGTACTCTGCAGGCTGAATCGTTACAGGTCCTACAGAAATCCATCCGTATGCTCCATTGACAGGTGTTCCGACCAGTCGTGCAAGAGCTAAAAGAACCATCTCCACAATCATTACGATAAAGATGAGACGTCCGTTTCTTAGGAAACCTAATTTTAATTTATAGATTAAGGCAATCAGAATCAAACTAGCTATCCAGAAGATCCCTTGGTTTCGCACCAATTGAAAAGCGCTTTTTCCTTCTTCGATCAAGGTTGCACTCGTTGTCGAATATACCACAATCAGCCCCAAAATCGATAAAAGGAAGTAAGGAATCAAAATGGAATAGTTTAGTAGGTGCCTTTTACTAATTTTCATATTTCACCACTCTAATAGGAACAGACGCTTCTGTTCCCAATTCCGTTTTATTTTCTAGTTTTGATTGCTATTATACCACTTTTTCAGAAAGAAAAAAACTCTTATCCTTTAATCCTTCGAATTTTACTCATTTTCCAGTATCAGGTATAAAAAAACAAATCTCTTTTGAGATTTGTTTTTTGCTTTCTTAGTTAGATGAAGAGCTGCTACTTGAGCTTGAGTCACCACCACCGATGTATTGGGTGAAGATGTTTTGGAATGATTGGTCTTTAACCTTGATGTTTGCTGCTTGCAATTCTTTACCAATTACTCCTTGAACAAAGGCTGAATCATTTTGTTTTTGAGTCAAGATAATGGTCTTCAATTTTTCTTTGTAATCCTCTATATTAGAAGATTTTTCTGTTTTCTTCGTTACTTTGATGATGTAGAACTGACTGCTGTAGGCTTGTGTCCCAGTAGCTGTAATCACATCAGAAACCCCATTCACATCCAAGGCAAAGGCTGCTTTCTTAACTTGTTCGGGAAGTTCTGTTGAAGCAGAGTCAAAAGTGATTTCTCCACCATTTTCTTTTGTTTTGTCGTCGTTAGAGTTGTCTTTTGCCAACTGAGCAAAATCTGCACCTTCTGCTTTGGCTTTCTCAAGTACTTCTTTTGCCTTGTCTTCATTATCCAAACGGATGATTTGAGCTGTTACATCTGGTGTGTAAGACTCAAAAGCTTTTTGGTAGGCTTCGTCTGTCAACTCACTCTCTGCAGCCTTCTTAACTGCCAATTCAACCAATTTGCTGGTACGGATTTGAGCTTTACGAGTCTCAGGTGTCATACCTGCACGTTGAAGCACGCTGTTGTAGCTATCGCCGTATTTCTTTTGTTCTTCAGCAACAGCATCATCTACATCTTTATCCGTTACTTCTGATCCATATTGTTGTTCAAATACTTTTTGGATGGTCATATTGAGCAAGACTTGTTGTGCAGTTGGATTGTTCTTTACTTCTTCAAAGAATTGATGCTCTGTAATCACATCGCCCTTCATGCTGATCAAATCTTTTCCTTCAGAACTGTTTGAACAAGCTGCAAGTGTTGCTACTGATAAAAGTGTGATGGCTCCTGCCATAAGTTTTTTCTTCATTTTTACTCCTTTTACGGTAAGTGTTACCTTATCTATTTTACTATAATTTCTTAAATTTTTCTGAAAATCATTCGCTCTCAGGAAGCTCTACTTCTGCTAGATTCTTTCGTAGCATGAGAATGCCGTCCCCAAGTGGAACTAGAGTTGCTGTTAGACCTGGATTGTCCAAAGTTGCGTCGAAAAGTCTTTGCAAACCTCGATAAATGGTGCGTTGACCACGGCGAACTTCCATGATGTCCTTGGCAACATCTCCTCCTTGGAAAATATCATCCAAGACCACTACTCCACCGACTTCCAAATGTTTAAGGATTTCAGGCAGAAAGACGATATACTTGGACTTGGCCGAATCCATAAAGACAAAGTCATAAGTTTCTGTCAGAGTTGATAAAACATCGACTGCATCTCCCTCTAAAAGAGTGATTTGCTGACGACTGTCAAACTGAGCAAAGTTTTCCTTGGCAAAGCCAATCATCTCAGGATTACGGTCAATGGTTGTAATCTTAGCATCTGGCGCATGTTCCGCCATCAGGAGGGCAGAAAAGCCAATTGCCGTTCCAATCTCCAAAATATTCTTAGGTTGCATGGTTTCCATTAGAAAACGGAAATAAGCAACCGTTTCATGAGGAATGATGGGAATGTTTTCCTTGCGAGCGAAGGTCTCCAATTCTTTCAAGGAACCTGTCACCTGCTTTTGACGCTGTCGCATGAGTTCTACGATTTCTTCCTTGACGACGGGACGTCGCATATTGTGATTGGCGTTTTTACTATAAGACTCTACCATCTTAAGCTAGTCCCAATTTTTCAACAAGGGCTTCAAACTCGTTCAAGCGGCGTTCAAAGACTGCAAAGGCATCGTTGAGATAGTCTTCTTTTTCCATATCCACTCCCGCTTTTCTCATGACATTGAGCGGATAGTCAGACTTACCTGCCTTGAGGTAGTCGATATAGCGGTCACGATCTTCTGGACTACCATGGACAATCTTTTCAGCCAAGGCTGAAGCAGCTGCAAAACCTGTTGAATACTGATAAACATAGTAGTTATAGTAGAAGTGTGGAATGCGCGCCCACTCGTATTGGATCTGAGGATTGTCTTCCTTGCTGAGTCCGTAGTACTCTTGGTTCAAGTCAGCGTAGAGTTTATTGAGGAAATCACTTGTCAAGACTTCTCCATTTTGGTCTGCTTGGTGGATAGCATGTTCAAACTCAGCGAATTGAGTTTGACGGAAAACTGTTCCACGGAAACCATCTAGGAAGTTATTGAGAATAGCAAAGCGAGTTGCATCGTCTTCCACTTCTTCCAACAATTTCTCTGTCAAGATATTTTCGTTAGTCGTTGAGGCAATCTCAGCCAAGAAGATAGAATAATCTCCGTAAACATAAGGTTGGGTTTCACGAGTATAGCTAGAGTGCATACTGTGACCTGTTTCATGGACAAGGGTAAAGAGATTATCTAGATTGTCCTGCCAGTTGAGAAGCATAAAGGCATTGGTATCGTAAGAACCACCAGAGTAGGCACCAGAACGCTTGCCTTGGTTTTCATAGACATCAATCCAACGCTCACTGAAGGCACGTTTAACACGGCTCAAGTAGTCGTCACCTAAAACCGCCAAAGCTTCTTCTGCCTTTTTCAAGGCTTCCTCATAAGTAAAGCTGTATTCTACTGAAGATAGCGGTGTGTAGACATCGTACATCTTGAGATCTGAAATCCCCAAGATTTTAGAACGAAGGTTAAGGTAACGATGCAAGAGTGGCAAATGCTTGCGAACTGCTGCTACTAGATTGTCATAGACACTTTCTGGAACAAAGTTTGCTGCGAGGGCTGCATGGCGAGCACTCTTATAGTTGCGAACTTTTGCTCGGTAGTTTTGCACCTTAACATTTGTCTGCAAAGTCTTAGCATAAGTGTGTTGAAATTGCTCGTATATCGCATAAAGGGCTTCATAGGCACCACGACGCACTTCACGGTTTTTAGACTCCATCAAACGGATGTAAGTACCGTGTGAGAGTTGCACTTCCTTGCCTTCGTCATCAAGCACATATGGGAAGCTAATATCCGCATTGTCCAAAATAGCGAAGGTTTCGCTAGCAGCGCCAAAGATTTCTCCTGCTCCAGCAAGCAATTCTTCCTCACGTTGCGAAAGAACATGGTCTTTCTTTTGCAAGAGCTTGTCAAAAAAGTGCTTGTAAACTTGGAGTTTTGGTTGAGCTTCTAGGAAGACCGCATACTGCTCTTCGCTAATCTCCATAAACTCAGGTTCATAGAATGAAAAGGCTTGTTCTAACTGACTGTATAGGGTCATTGCCTTAGCATAGTACTCTTGATACTTGGCTTCACGCGTGTCCTGGTCATTTTTCATATGCGCATAGACATAAAGCTTTTCAACTTGGCGTTCCAAGTCAAGTGAGAATTCTGTAATCTCAAGCAAACTGTCTGCGCTATCCAAGAGATGCCCCTCATACTGGGCTGCTGTTTGTACTTTTTCAGTTAAATCTTTCAAGGCTTCTTCCCAAGCCTGGTCTGTTGGGTAGATTGTCGAAAGATCCCATGTATCTTTTTCATTTATTTCATGTCGTTGTAATACCATAAGATTCCTCCATCCTTTCTATTTTACCACATTTTTTGAGAAATATAAGTGATAAAAGGCTGGTGGATAGAGCTTTTGGCGATTATTTTTCGGATTTTTTTGATAGTAAGCCTGAAAATTTCTATAATAGCTAGTCAAATCCGTTTCAATCTGCAAAAAATCACCTGATTCTATCGGCTTGACTTGAGGATACCAGTCGTCTAGTTGACGGTTTAATAGATTGTCTCCTCGATGATAAGCTTGCTCCTGTTTTTTCATCCAGTAGGGCGTTTGGTAGTACAACTGCTGGCGAATGTAGTGACAGATAGTGGAATCTTGCACAACTGCAAAACGAGGCAGTTTTTGTTTTTGATAAGGAAATCGTAAGATTTCCAAGAGATTTCCTTGGCCATAGGAAAATTCCTTGACCTGAAAATGAAGCTTGCCACGTAGGTCCTGATGTAAAAGGTATTTAAGTCTCAAAACTTGCTTTTTGAGATCTAGTTCCCAAACATAGAATCCCATATTTTGACTAAAATAGAGAAATCCCCTTTGCAATTGTGTTAATCGCTCTTTTAACCAGAGTTTTTCTCCCAGTAGCCAGATAACCTGATAGCCCTGGCTGCGGTATCCTTGACTTCTATCGCCTAAAAGCTTTTGAGACAAGGGACTGCACTGAACCTCCAGAGCTAGTTTCTCATTGACGAGAACATCTGCTATCTGCTGAATCTCGGGCAGACTATATTCTAAGGCGACTTGATTGTCCTTCTTGACCCAATGATAAAGGACCTCTTTATTTCCCAAGTGTTCTGGACTTTCATTCTCAAAAATAGCAATACAATCTCTTAACCTTTCATGGGCAAAGTGCGTTCGAATACTCTGTCCTTGGCGTAATCGTAGCCCGCCCCCACAGGCTGGACAAGTATAAGCTTGCTTGGTCACATCTTTTTCGAGGGCATTCACCAAATTCCCCTTGGCATCTCTGGCTACAAACATGGTCTACCTCCTTTTCTCATTTATTCGAAAAAGAAGTAAAAAAGACTGGAATTCCAGCCTTTCATGATATTATTTCTCATCTTTTTTGTCTCTTAGAATATTTTTTTAGCATAGGAATGAGATTAGGAATCTGCTCGCTTCTAATGACCAGCACGCCGTATTCCTGACAGCGATTGGCATAAACAGGATTGATTTTTCCCGTACAAACAATTAACTTGAGACAACTTTCCCCAGCAAAATGATTGGCATAGACTTCTAGCTCATTGATGGCTTCGACTGATAAATCTGTCATCTTGCAAGAGATAAAGGTAATCGAGCGTCCCTTTCTCAGAATGACATCAATCTCATTTTGAACATTGTCCGCCTCTGGAAAGATGCCATTCCAATCAATCTCACCACCTATCATGCACTCATCAAACAGCTGAGATTCAAGCGCCAAGAGATAGAGATATACCTCTAAAATATGCCCCTTGTTGCGGCAAAAGACTTGAGCTTCTTGACTTGGAAAGCTGTAGGCTACTCGTTTCTTGTCCTCACTTTCAATACAAAGCATCCCCGCTTCCACAAGTAAGGGAATAAGGGATTTTGGATAGTGATAATACCTGCCATTGTTTTCCAGTATTTTTTCGGTCTCAGCATGCAGGTCATTGGTCTTAGCTAGAGAGAAAAATTGGGTTACTTGATACCAGTGGGAAGGGTTGGAAATGGCAGAGCTGGCTAGCTTTTTGATGGCTGAAATTTCTTGAACTGAGTGGATAGGGCGTTTTGATTTGAGCATTTTTCCACCACGCAAGGCTATCAGCTGTTGGATGCTTAGGGTTGGAATGTCCAAGTCTTCTTTTTCCAACTGACCGGCTACCCACTTGTATTGTTTTCCCCGCTCGATATCCATGGCAACGATGGGGAGGTAGCGATCCAAGCCGTATTGATAGAGGGATAAGGCTAGTAGCGAATCTCCACCAAAAACATCAAGAAGAACCTGATCATAGCCTGCTAGACAATAATCTAACTGATCCGCTAGTTGTTCTAAGGATAACTGACGAAAGGTCACTCGTTGGATATGAGGCACCTCTTCCATGATAAACTGACGGAGAGAAAGCTTTTCTTCATTGCTTATTTTCGTCAAAGATAGAAAAAGAATCTCGTCACAATCACTGATAAAGGCTTGGTAGACATTCTTTTCCAATACATGCCGATCATACAATTCCACCAAAAGACTCGTCATTCGACCACCTCCATCATAAAAACTTTCTTGCGCTGAGAGTATCAGCAATACAGCCCAATTGCTCAGATTTCCTACTTCTAGTATAGCATAAAATCCTGCTCTCCCCAATCAACCAACGCAAACAAAAACGAATAGAGACCTTGCAAAGTGGTTTCTATTCGCTGGTATAGGTTTGATTTACTTGATTTTTTTAGCTAGCATAGTCGCAAAGCGTAGTTGAATGCGATTGCCATTTTCATCACGACGGTGCAAGTGTCCTGGATTTTCATTGTACTTAATCAATTCCCAATCCTTGTAGTAGTCCGCCAACTCCCCTTCTTTAAAGATGAATGGGAATTTGACTGAGCAAGGATAATCCTCTGTATCCATGGCACAGACGATAAGGTTATAACCACCGACCGTGGTGTGTTCCTGCATATTTTGGATAATAGCTGGAATGCGGTCAGCTTGAAGAAACATTAGAACAACTGTCGACACGATGAAGTCATAGGTTTGGCTAATATCGGCTGAATTGATATCGTAAAGTCCTACAGGCATGTCTAGATCCTCTTGCTCTACGATGCTTTGCAAAATTTCAAGGGACAATTCATTTTGATCCACAGCTGTCACATCAAAACCATTCTGTGCGAGAAAGAGAGAGTTACGCCCCTGACCACAACCCAAATCCAAGGCTCTTCCTGGTTTCACCGTCTGCATAGCCTCTAGGACCTCTGAATGGACTGGATTGGTCTGGTATTTCTTAGGGAAATAATCCTCAGGTTTACAATAAAATTCCAAGTACCATTCTACATCGTCTGTTGCAGCCTCTACTCGGTGCCAGGCTTGTGGTTGCGCCATGGGATTGTCAGCCCCTGCCTCAAAGAGGTGCTCAGCTAGAACCTCACCATCTTCAGTCAATTCAATAAACTTGAGAGCCCCTTTCAACACAGTAATTTTTCCCCAAGTGCCGACTTTAGTATTGTGCTTTTGCTGGACAGCTTCAGGCATGGTTTGTTTATTCCACAAGGGCATCCGTTTATAGGCAATTAATTTTTCCATTTTACTTCCTCTTCTTAACGCTGGTTGACAGCTTTCATCACACGCGCGATGTCGCGGTTTTGTTCACGACGCTTGATCGATTCCCGTTTGTCATAGTCATGCTTCCCTTTAGCAAGTCCTAAAAGGAGTTTGGCGTAGCCATCTTTGATATAGACTTTAAGGGGAACAAGGGTCATTCCTGTCCCTTTGGTCTCTTGTTCCAATTTTTGAATTTGCTTCTTATGGAGCAGAAGTTTACGACGGCGTTCTGGTTCCTGGTTCCAGATATTGCCCTCTTCGTAAGGGGCAATATGAACATTGCTCAGCCAGACTTCCCCATTTTTTACTTGGGCAAAGCCGTCCTTGAGATTGATTCGAGCAGCTCGAACGCTCTTGATTTCAGTTCCGGTCAGGACCATTCCTGCCTCTAGCGTATCTACGATTGTATAGTCGTGGTGCGCCTTTTTATTTTGTGCGACGACCTTTCCCTCGCCCTTTGCCATGCTTGGCTCCTTTCTTAGCTACTTCTTTGTAAAAAGGTTTCTTGCCTTTTTTCTTTTTATCTTTTTGTGAATGCTTGTGCTTATCATTTGAGCGCCCTGATTTTCTCTTGTCTTCCTTCTTGTCTGAACGGCGATTTGAACCACGCCCCCTGTCTCTGCGACCAGCTTGTTTCAAGCTCTTTTCGATGACATCAAACTCACTTGGAATATAAGAGAAATCAATCTCTCCTGTCATCTTATCGGCTCTTTCTACACGAATACGAATTTGCTGTCCCACACGGAAAGTTATTCCTGATTTTTCCCCACGAAGAGTCAAATCACGTTCATTAAAATGATAAAATTCAGGCAAATTGGTAATGTGAATCAATCCTTCGACTGTATTTGGCAATTCAACAAAGAGACCGAATTTGACGATGCTTGATACAACTGCGTCGTACTCTTCACCAACGTATTCTTCCATGTACTCAGCCTTTTTCATGGCTTCGACTTCACGCTCGGCCTCGATGGCACGACGCTCACGATTGGAAGACTGGGTTGCAATCTCTGGAATCACTTGTTCAAAATGCTCTGCTATTTCCTTAGAACGGCCGTAATCCCGAATCATTCGATGGACTAGAAGGTCTGGATAACGGCGAATAGGACTGGTGAAGTGAGTGTAATAGTTAGCGGCTAGTCCATAGTGACCATGATTGTGCTCAGAATAGCGAGCCTGTTGCATAGAACGGAGAAGCATCATGGATAATACATCCGCATAAGGTTCTCCCTCAACAGCACGCATGATGTCTTGGAGGGCCTCTTGACTAATCTCACTAGCCGTCCCATAAATTCGTAACCCAAAGCTCGAAGCGTAATCAATAAACTTCTGAACTTTTTCAGCCTTGGGCTCCTCATGAATCCGATAGATAAAAGGTAGGTCCATCTTGCTAAAGTGCTCGGCAACCGTTTCATTAGCAATCAACATGAAGGACTCGATCATCCGCTCAGCAACACCACGCTGACGAAGAACGATATCAACAGGCTTACCTTTTTTATCCACTAGAATCTTAGCTTCACTGGTATCAAAATTAAGAGCTCCACGTTTTTCACGCATGCTTTCTAGCCTTTCATGAAGCTTGGCCATGAGCTCGATACTAGGAACAATTTTCTTAAACTCTTGTCTCTTTTCCTCGTCACCTGCTAGGATATCATTGACAGCGCTATAGGTCATACGGAAACTTGTCTTGATAACCGTTTGGGTAATGGTGTAATGAACCACACGACCATGTTTATCAATTTCCATAATGGCAGACTGGGTCAAGCGATCGACTTGAGGATTGAGGGAGCAGATACCATTTGACAAACGCTCTGGAAGCATTGGAACCACTCGGTCTGTTACATAGACAGAAGTCGCGCGGTTAAGGGCTTCCTTATCAAGGGCAGAACCCTCTGTCACATAGTAGGAAACATCCGCGATGTGAACTCCGAGTTCCATATTGCCATTTTTCAAAGGCTTGATGTGAACTGCGTCGTCCAAGTCCTTGGCATCTGCGCCGTCAATAGTGAAGGTAAGCTCATCTCTTAAATCAAGACGCCCTTCCATATCCTTTTGAGACGGAGCTTCTGGTACACTTTCTGCTTCCTTGAGAACAGCTTCTGGAAATTCTGAGACAATATCCATGGACTCCAAGACTTCAAGGACATCAATCCCCGCATCAGTAGAGTGTCCCACCACGTCGAGCACACTAGCGACAAAGAAATCATGTTTCTTACTTGGGTATTTGTCGATAAAGACCTTGAGAACCTCTGTCCCTTCCAACTTGATAGCTGGTTTCTTCACATAGATCGGTTGGCTGATTTTCTGATTTTTTGAACGGATGTAGCCCGCATACTTGGGCTTTTCCTGATCCAGAACGATTTGGCCGACAACGCTTGTCAGACTATGCTCTAATATATCAATGATTTTTGCTTCTGCAGCAGTTCCCTTGTTACGGTCAGCAACTTTCTTAATGACTACCTCAACGGTATCACCATCAATGGCATAGTTGACATCGTTTTTTCCTACAAAAAGATCGTCCTCTTCGCCTTCTAGACTGACAAAGCCAAAGCCGTTTTTATGGGCATGAAAAATCCCTTTGAGGGTAATTTCATGTTTCTTCTTTTGGTCCATACATAAACTACCATCATCTTCAAAACGAATCTGGTGCTTTCTTTCCATCAGAGACAGGGTTTTAATCAACTCACGGAAATCCTTGGACCCATCCTTTCCGAGAGCCTGAGCTAGATCATTTACCGTCACTCGCCCCTTCCCTTGCAAATATTCTTTAATTTTATCTTTCATGTTTTCTTTCTAGATTTTTTAATTTTCTTTTACTGTAAGACCTTCTCAAACATCATTTAATACTCAATAAAAATCAAAGAGCAAACTAGAAAGCTAGGCGCAGGCAGTACTGGAGTACGACAAGCCGACGCTGACGTGGTTTGAATTTGATTTTTGAAGAGTATAAAAATAAAAATAGGCAAAGACCTAGTCCTGCCCATTTCTTATCTACTTGATAATACCGTTAATGCTAAGGCAATGGCTAGCCAGAAAAAGACTAAAATACCTGTCAAACGTTGCATCACAGCTTCAAAACCACGCGCTTTACTACGTTCAAACAAATCACCTGAGCTGGCATCAAATACATTGCTGGATTGGTTCTTAGTTGGTTGCATGAAAATCGCAATCACAATCACAACAGATAATACTAATAAAATGGTTAATAATAGGTTATACATATCAAACTCCTTAAAATCCCTATTATTTTACCATAAATTCTACTTAGATTCAAGATGTAAAGTTACTTTTCTTTCCTTTGGACAATATTTTAACACCTCAATCTTGTCTGGATGGGTTTTGGAGTTCTTACTGGTTAGATAATTCATGCTGCCACAAGAGGAGCACTTGAGATTGATTTTTACTCGCACTAGATTTCCTTTACTTTTAATAATGATCTAAATTGCACTATGTTACATAAACAACTGAAAGCCACACAGGCTGCTGTCGCATAAAAGACAGCATGGTAGCCCAAATATCCTGCAACTGCGGATCCCGCCATAGGTCCAATCACTCCACCGAGGTAAAAAAAGACTTGGTTGAAGGCGAAAATCCTTGAAATACCTGATTTCGGAGTCATTTTGCTAAGAAGGGCATTAACTCCCGGTATGAGAGCACCTGTTCCCAAACCAAAGAGAAAACGATACAAGCCAAGTTGAAGGGGGCTGGTTGCATGAGCACAAAGTATGTAAATGATGACGGAATAAATCTGCGCCGCGACCAACAATCTATGATTCCCTACCTTATCGCCAAGTTTTCCTAGAATTCCAGCACTCATCATGCTAGAAAATCCCATGCTGGATACGATCAATCCTGATACAAAGAGGAGATTCTCAGTCTGCCCTAAGTCCCGCACATAGAGAGCTAAAATGGGGCCAATTGATTGAGCTGAAAATTGAATGACAAAGCTCGTCAAAAATAGATTCACTAAAAGCCTAGGATACTTGAAAGAAGAAAATACTTCTTTCGTTGGGATAGCCTTCTCCTTAGCTACTGGCTGAAAATCTTCCTTGATAAAGAAAATGGTTAGGATTGCAGCTAAAAATAAGAAAGCACCTACCAATAAAAAGACATTACGAATGCCAAAAATTTCAGCAATAAAGCCCCCAACAAAGGTACCCGTCAATGTTCCTGCAACTACACCTGTAGATAGAGTTCCCAGAGCCGCTCCAGACTTATCTTTAGGTACCTGACTAGCAATCAAGGCTGTTGCATTGGGGACAAATCCAGTAAATACACCATTGAGCAAGCGCAAAAAGAGTAGCCAATAGATATTTGGCACGAAGGCCAAACCTCCCATAGTGATGGTCATGGCAAGACCCGCTCGAATCATCATGGGTTTTCGACCATATTTGTCAGCAAGAATACCCCAGATAGGAGAAACTAGAGCTGCTGAAACAGCCGAAACTGAGATGGCTAATCCAGCATAGAAAGCTACTTGATTTCTTTCGATTCCCAACTGCTCTACAAAGATAGGCATGAAAGGAACGACCAAGGAAATGCTGGCGCCCGTTAGAAAACTACCGAACCAGGCGACACGAAGATTCTCTTTCCAACTAATCTCTTGCACAGCTATCGCCTCCTTCAAGTAACTTCACTACTTGAGCCACAAGCTGATCACGACTGCCATTATTATCTAGTATATGACTCGCTAATTTTTTCTTTTCTTCTAAAGACCACTGGGCGGCCAAACGAGACTCTGCTACTTCCTTAGAAAGATGATCCCGTTTCATGAAACGTTCCACCTGAACATCACGGTTCACATAGACCAGCCATGTTTCATCAAACCAGGTGGCATAGTCCTGTTCAAAAAGCAGGGGAATATCCATGAAAAAAATCGCTTCTGTCTGAATCAACTGGTCTCGCAATGCAGCCAATTCCTCACGAATAATCTCTCCTTGGGTTTGTTTAGACCATTCTTGCTCCTCAGGATTTGAAAAGATGAGACTAGCCAGAAGAGGGCGATTAAGTTCTCCATTTTCAAGGATGATTTCCTGCCCAAAGTGCTGAACTAAGAGCTGATAAAGACGACCACCAAGTTTTTGTAGATCATGGACGACTGCGTCAGCATCGACAACTTGGAATCCTTTTTGTCTTAGAAAATTTGTCACAGTTGACTTACCAGAAGCAATTCCTCCTGTGATTCCGATGATTTTTCCCATCAGCTCCTCCTTTGACACTGAGGACAAAAATGAGTTCCACGTCCACCGAGCTGGAATTTCTCAATCACTGTCCCACAGCGGGAACATGCTTGTCCAGTCTTATCATAGACCTGATGGAAGTCCTGCATGGTTCCGTCTTCCCCAAAGGCATTGGTATAGGTACGAATGGTGGAGCCGCCTTTTTCAACAGCCTGCCCCAAAACAGCAATGGTCTGGTCATGAATAGCTGTCGCTTCTTCTGCTGTCAAAGTCTGGGAAGGTCTTGCTGGATGAACCTGAGCTCGCCAGAGAACCTCATCCACATAGATATTGCCAAGGCCAGCTACCAAGGTCTGGTCTAGGAGATGGGATTTGATAGGCTTTTTAGACTTGGATAGAGCAGCTTGAAAGACCTGCAAATCAAAGTCCTGCTCTCTTGGCTCAGGCCCTAGTTTTTTAGATACAAAGTAGGCATCCAAAAGGTCGGGTGCCAGCAGTTCCATAGTACCAAACTTGCGTACGTCCTCATATACAAGAGTGCCGCCATCCTCAAAATGGAAGAAAACATGGGCGTGTTTACGTTCTGGAACTTGGTCCGGATAGTAAAAATACTTTCCCTCCATCCGCAGATGGGAAATCAAGACCTTGTCTGTCAAGTAGAAAAGCAAATATTTTCCACGACGCCCCATGGACTCAATTACTTGACCAGGCACTTCCTTTTGAAACTCTTTCAAATCCGTCTTGATCATCTTGGGATAAGCAATTTCTACATTAGCAATCTTCTTTCCCAAAATCAATTTTTCTAAGCCACGACGAACCGTTTCAACCTCAGGTAATTCAGGCATAAGTCCTCCTTCTGTAAAAACAAGAAGCAGGCATGAGCCCACCTCTACTTAGTATTCTTTTTCATTATAGCCAAAGTCAGCCAAATCTAGCTTTTTATCACGCCAATTTTTCTTGACCTTGACCCAAGTTTCTAGGAAAACCTTATCCCCTAGCATGAGTTCGATATCACGACGGGCCATGGTCCCAATTTTCTTAAGCATGGCGCCACCTTTACCGATGATGATACCTTTTTGGCTATCTCGCTCCACCATGATGGTTGCACGGATGTGAACCTTGTCTGTCTCTTCATCCCGTTTCATAGAGTCAACCACTACGGCAACTGAGTGTGGAATCTCTTCACGTGTCAAATGAAGAACCTTCTCACGAATCATCTCTGATACTAAGAAACGCTCAGGATGATCTGTGATTTGATCAGCTGGGAAATACTGGAAACCTTCCTCTAGATTTTCACTTAAAATATCGATTAGTCGAGAAACGTTATTTCCCTGAAGGGCTGAGATAGGAACAATTTCCTTAAAGTCCATCTGGTTACGGAAATCATCAATTTGAGCCAGAAGTTGGTCTGGATGAACCTTGTCAATCTTATTCACCACCAGAATCACAGGAACCTTGGCAGCTTTCAGACGCTCGATAATCATGTCGTCGCCCTTACCACGTGGCTCATCAGCTGGCACCATGAATAGAACAGTATCCACTTCACGCAGAGTACTGTAGGCAGATTCCACCATGAAATCTCCAAGAGCCGTCTTAGGCTTGTGAATCCCCGGCGTGTCGATAAAGACGATTTGCTCCTTATCCGTGGTGTAAATCCCCATGATTTTATTGCGCGTTGTCTGCGCCTTGTCACTCATAATGGCAATCTTTTGCCCCATGACGTGATTTAAAAAGGTTGACTTCCCAACATTGGGACGTCCCAAAATAGCTACAAAGCCTGATTTAAATGTCATAATTTCCTCTTATAGTTTAGAATAGTATATCCCAAATGCGTGGGATAAAGATAAGTGCACCTGTCACTGCAGCAAAAAGAGAGACAACTAGCACGGCTCCTGCTGCCATGTCCTTGGCTTTCTTTGCCAACATAGAAAAGTGATAGTGACTGGCTAGATCCACCACATTTTCAATAGCAGAGTTAATAATCTCAAAGGCTACTACCAAGAAAATGCTCATTAGGAGAAAGAGCCATTCAATTCGTGACACCTGAAAAACAAAACCTGCAAGGATAACTACTAGAGCCGTCACTGCATGTTTTCGCATATTACGTTCTTCCTTGAAAGCAGTCAGAATTCCTGTAAGAGCAAATTCTAAACTAGATACCAGGTCACGATTTTTCCATTTTCGTTTATTGTCTTGTGAGTCCATAGGCTGTCAAAATTTCTTCTTGTAAACCGAACATCTCCGCTTCTTCTTCCGGAGTGTAGTGATCGTAGCCGTTAATGTGTAAAAAGCCGTGTACTGCCAAGAAGCCCATTTCACGCTCAAAGCTGTGGCCATATTCCTCAGCCTGCTCATGCGCTTTATCGATAGAGATGAACAGTTCCCCAATATAGGCATCAAACTCAGACACCATATCTGCTAATTCAGGATTTTCAAGCAAATCTTCTTCATCAAAGGCAATGTCCAACTCTGGTTTATACTCAAGGCTGATGACATCTGTCGGACGATCTGTATCACGGTACTCCAGATTGAGTTCGTGGCTACGCTCGTTGGTCACAAAAGTGACTACCATCTCCTTGTCTTCTTTTCCTATTTTTTGGGCTGCAAATTCCAAAATTTCTTGGGTTTGTTGCAAGATTTCTTGTGAAACTTGACCAGTTTCATCTACCATTTCAATATACATGTACTTCTCGATTCTCTTTACTTGGCTTTATTATACCACATTTCCATGATTTTATTCTACCTTTTTGATATAATACTATGGAATACAATCACAAGGAGAGAACGATGTCATTTGACGGATTTTTTTTACACCACATGATTGAGGAATTGCGAAGAGAGTTGGTCAATGGTCGCATCCAGAAAATCAATCAACCTTTTGAACAAGAGTTGGTCTTGCAAATCCGCAGCAATCGCCAAAGCCATCGCCTGCTCCTCTCTGCTCATCCCGTTTTTGGTCGCATCCAGCTGACCCAAACAACCTTTGAAAATCCAGCCCAACCTTCCACTTTTATCATGGTTTTGAGAAAGTATTTGCAGGGTGCCCTGATTGAGTCGATCGAGCAAATCGAAAATGACCGTATTGTGGAAATCACAGTTTCCAATAAAAACGAAATTGGAGATCATATCCAGGCGACTCTGATTATAGAGATCATGGGCAAACACAGTAATATTCTTCTCGTGGATAAAAGTAGCCATAAAATCCTCGAAGTCATCAAACACGTCGGCTTTTCACAAAATAGCTACCGCACCTTGCTCCCCGGATCGACCTATATCGCTCCCCCAAGTACCGAATCTCTCAATCCTTATACTGTCAAGGATGAAAAGCTCTTTGAAATCCTACAAACCCAAGAACTGAAGGAAAAAAATCTTCAAAGTCTCTTTCAAGGTCTAGGACGTGATACGGCAAATGAATTGGAAAACATTCTTGTCAGTGATAAACTGTCTACTTTCCGAAACTTCTTCGGGCAAGAAACCAAGCCTTTCCTAACGGAGACTTCTTTCAGCCCAGTTCCTTTTGCAAATCAGGTGGGAGATCCTTTTGCCAGCCTTTCTAACTTGCTGGACAACTACTATAAGGACAAGGCTGAACGGGACCGAGTTAAACAGCAAGCCAGTGAACTGATTCGACGTGTTGAAAATGAACTTCAGAAAAATCGACATAAGCTGAAAAAACAAGAAAAAGAATTACTGGCAACAGACAATGCTGAGGAATTTCGCCAAAAAGGGGAATTGTTGACAACCTTCCTCCACCAAGTGCCTAATGACCAAGATCAGGTTACCTTGGACAACTACTACACCAATCAACCTATCACCATTGCGCTTGATAAGGCCTTGACTCCCAGTCAGAATGCCCAACGCTATTTTAAGCGTTACCAGAAACTCAAAGAAGCTGTCAAATACCTGACTGAGCTAATTGAAGAAGCCAAGGCTACCATTCTCTATCTAGAAAGCGTGGAAACCGTCCTCAACCAAGCTGGACTGGAAGAAATCGCTGAAATCAGTGAAGAATTGATCCAAACTGGCTTTATTAGAAGACGCCAACGCGAGAAAATTCAGAAACGCAAAAAACCAGAACAGTATCTGGCGAGCGATGGCAAGACCATCATCTATGTCGGACGAAACAACCTGCAAAATGAGGAATTGACCTTTAAAATGGCCCGCAAGGAGGAACTTTGGTTCCATGCCAAGGACATTCCTGGAAGCCACGTCGTCATCTCAGGAAATCTTGATCCATCTGATGAAGTTAAAACAGATGCGGCAGAACTAGCGGCCTACTTTTCCAAAGGGCGCTTGTCAAATCTAGTTCAGGTAGATATGATTGAAGTGAAAAAACTCAATAAACCAACTGGTGGCAAACCCGGTTTTGTAACCTACACAGGACAAAAGACCCTCCGCGTTACACCAGACCCAGAAAAAATCGCATCTATGAAAAAATCCTGATTCCACTTGAAATCAGGATTTTCTTTTACATTTTACTCTGCAATCAAGGTTTCCAAGCCGACCTTCATCATATCGGTGAAAGTGTTTTGGCGTTCTTCTGCAGTAGTGTCTTCATCTGGATTGACCAAGCTATCAGAAATGGTCATGATAGCAAGTGCATCAACGTGGTGTTGGGCAGCAAGATAGTAAAGGGCTGCTGCTTCCATTTCCACTGCCTTAACTCCCCATTTACCAAGTTCGATGTTCTTTTCAAAGTAGTTTGAATAAAAGACATCTGATGACAAAACGTTCCCAACGTGGGTGGTCATACCAAGTTCTTTGGCGATATGGTAGGCCTTGTCAAGCAAATCAAAGCTAGCGATTTGTGGAAAATCATACTGTGGCCAGTCGTTGCGGATGATGTTTGAGTTGGTTGCAGCTGCTTGCGCCAAAACCAATTCACGGACATGAACATCCTCGTTTAACGAACCCGCAGTTCCCACACGGATCAGTTTTTTCACACCATAGTCCACAATCAACTCACGCGCATAAATCGAAATAGACGGCATTCCCATCCCAGTTCCCATGACCGATACACGGTGACCCTTGTAAGTACCAGTGTAACCAAACATGTTACGCACTTCATTAAAACAAACAGCATCTTCAAGGAAGTTCTCCGCAATAAATTTCGCACGAAGAGGATCTCCAGGAATAAGAATTTTATCAGCAATTTCACCCTGCTGAGCAGCAATATGGATAGACATGTTTAAGATATAAAGGGCGACAGAGAACAAAGGAAAAATAGGAAACTGACGACACATCGCAGATGTTAGACAGTTTATCTTTTTTACACAGTTCTCCGCCCGTATTCAGTTCAGTGAATACAAGGAGCCCATCCTTTCTTTCTTGATTTTAAAATTAAATATTTCACAGAACAATTAGCCCGAGTTTGACTATAACTCAGATACTCTGCCTTTCTGTAGTTCCTAGTTTACCAATGAATCTAAAAATGCATACAGTTTTGCATTCATTTCAGAATAATCGTTTCCACGTAATTCTTCTGGTGTTTGAACAAAAGGCAACTTTTCACTTTGCTCTCTTAATTTCTCCTCACCATCCGCAACAATCAATAATTCTACTGCGTCTGGATCAAATTCCAAATGAGCCTGAAAGGCATAATGTTTCGGACTGAAGCGAATAATTTGGCGTGGACAACCTTGACTGGTCGCCAAGACGACAGCTTCATCTGTCAGTCCTGGCATATCACCGTGCCAGTGGCCGGTTTCTATGTTTTTTCCGAACAAGCTGACATGAGGATCTGTTAGACCTTGCATCGTCAATGTCACAGGATAAACGCCGATCTCGCGCTCTGGACTATGTTCATACTTCGCACCATAGGCGACAGATAGGAGTTGCGCACCAAGACAGACACCAACAATATAGATATCTGCAGCAATCGCTTCTTTCATAAAAGCAAGCTCAGCCTTTGGATCATAGTATGGGAAGTTTTCTCTATCCTCATCAGGTGATTGAGGACCACCCATGACAATCAGAAAATCAATCCCGTCAATTGTTTCAGGAAGAGGTTTTTTTTCATAAACCTTTGTTGATGTAATTTGATGACCTCGTTCTATAGCCCATTTTAGATATGCGCCTGGAACCTCAAATGTCTCATGTAAAATAAAGTGAACTCTCATGACATTACAATTCAGCAAGAATCGCTTTCAGCAAGCCTTTGAAGTCGCCTTTGACACGTTCAGTCACTTCTACAACCTCTTCGTGATTGAGTTCTTCTTGGAAACCAGCAGCATGGTTCGTAATACATGAAATACCGAGAACTTTCAAGCCTGAGTGGGCAGCCACAATCACTTCAGGAACAGTGGACATACCAACTGCATCTGCTCCCAGTGTCTTATAGGCACGGATTTCTGCTGGAGTTTCATAAGTCGGACCTGTTACACCAATATAGACACCTTCATCAAGCTTGATACCAAGTTTCTTAGCCACTTCATGGGCAGTAGCACGGTATTCTGGTGTGTAGGCTTTAGACATATCAGGGAAACGTGGACCAAAGTCATCCAAGTTTTCACCCATCAATGGATTTTGACCTGTCATGTTGATATGGTCTGAGATAGCCATCAAAGTACCAGGACCATAGCCAATACCACCAGCTGCATTGGTTACAATAACACCTTCACATCCGAGTACTTTCATCACACGAACTGGGAAAGTCACGACCTCAAGAGGATTGCCTTCGTAGAAATGGAAGCGTCCTTGAAGAGCCAAGACCTTGCGCCCTGAAAGTTCACCATATACCAATTTCCCAGCGTGTCCGACGACTGTAGAGCGACCCCAGTTTGGAATGTCTGCATAGTCTACTACAACTGGATTTTCGATTTCTTCTGCCAATTCTCCAAGTCCTGATCCAAGGATTAGACCGAACTCAGGCGCTTGGATTCCCTTGTCTTTCAGGAAAGCAGCTGTTTCCTTGATTTTATCTAAAAATGTCATTGTGTGTCTCCTTTATTATTTTTTAACATTTGACCGATTTTGTCAAAGGTTTTGGCATTGCGAATGGTGATGTTGCGATAGAAAGGCATCTTGAGCAAGTACTTGTGATAGGCAGTTGCATAGTAAGATTCTTCAGAGAATTTCCCCCAGAAAATCCCAAGTCTTCCAAAATGAACCACTTCATCTTTCAGTTCCAAACTGTTCACTTTCTCGATGACTTGATCCACATCCAAGTTCTCCGTGTAGAAGAGCACATCTTTTCGAGCCAAGTCTTTGGACCACCAATCTGGCAGATTCTCCAGCTCTGCTTCATAGTCTTCCTGACTCAGCAAGGAAAAGCTCTGAATAAATGGATAATGGACTTCAAAGAAAGTCTCTAACTTTTCAACCAATTGGGCTTTGTCATCTGTCGAAGTAAAGAAAATATTGCCACTGTTGATGTAGGTTTCAACTTTTTCCAGTCCCAACTTTGTCAATTCTTGACGAAGCTCCGCCATGACAACCTTATTCTTCCCACCGACATTAATGCCCCTTACCAGTAAAGCATATCGCGTCATCTTATACCAATTTATCTAAGAAACTTTCACCAATCATGGCAGTTTCAACACCAAAGTTATCCGCAACTGTTGCTGAGATATCTGCAAAATGTCCAACTGGAATGACACCATTTCCTTTAAAGGAAGGACTGTAAGCCAAAAGTGGAATATATTCGCGAGTGTGGTCTGTTCCTGCATAGGTTGGGTCATTTCCATGGTCCGCAGTAATCAAAAGAAGGTCGTTTTCTCTCATTGCTGCGATAATTTCAGGCAAGCGCTCATCAAACTCATGCAAGCAATCACGGTAACCATGAGCATTGCGGCGGTGTCCATAAAGGGCATCAAAGTCAACTAAGTTTGTGAAAGAGAATCCTTTTTCAAACTCAGCAAGTCCCATGGTCTTCAATAATGTATCAATTCCGTGGCTGTTTGACTTGTTGTGACCCATGTCGTGGTTGATACCAGCGCCGTTAAAGATATCGTTGATTTTACCAACAGCGTAAGTATCGATACCTGCTTCGTTCAATTTATCCAAAACGGTTGGTGCAAATGGAGAAACGGCTAAGTCACGACGATTTGCTGTACGAGTGAAGTTTCCTGGCTCACCAACATATGGACGGGCAATGATACGACCTAGAAGAGCAGGACGCTCAAGGGTAATCGAACGAGCGTATTCACAGATACGGTACAATTCATCCAAAGGAATGATGTCTTCGTGGGCAGCAATCTGCAAAACAGGGTCAGCTGAAGTATAGATAATCAACTCCCCAGTTTTCATCTGACGTGGTCCGAAATCATCGATAACAGCTGTTCCTGAGTATGGTTTGTTGGCTTCACGAATGACCTTGCGTCCTGAAAATTCTTCGATCTTTGTCAGGATTTCTTCTGGGAATCCGTTCCAGAAAGTATCGAAAGGCTCGGTAATGTTGAGTCCCATGATTTCCCAGTGACCAGTCATGGTGTCCTTACCTAGAGATACTTCTTCCAATTTTGTTGCATAACCTGTTGGATTGCTTTCAGCTGGTACAGTCTTCAGCGGCGTTTCGCGAGGAATATTTCCTAGACCGATTTTAGCCATGTTTGGCACATTCAAACCAACTGTTTTTGAAATGTGTCCCAGTGTGTCAGAAGCTCCATCTGGAACTCCTGCATTGACAAAGTTATTGGCATCCGGCGCAGCACCGATTCCCACAGAATCCAGTACCACCAAGTGAATACGATTAAATTTTGACATAGTGTATCTCCTTATTATGTTGATTAGTTTGCTTTTGTTGAAGTTAAAATCTGAACCCCATCTCGTCCCGCTACGATGACCTTATCCACCATTTGGTTAAACAAGCCGTGCTCTACGACACCAACGACATGGTCCAATTCTTGCCCGAAGGCAATTGGATCTTCAATGACATCCAAAGCTAGGTCAATGATAAAGTTCTGCATATCGGTCACAAAACGTTGGCCGTCTTTTTCACGGAAACTTGGTTTATAGCCAGCTCGCTCAAACCGACGAAAGACCTGTTCTGCACCATACTGAACCACTTCTACTGGCAATTTAAAAGCACCTAGTTTCTCTACCAGTTTGCTTTCATCTACCACCCAAATGTATTCTTTTGAGGGCGTTGCGACAACCTTCTCCATCAGAAGGGCACCACCACCGCCTTTAATCCCGTTAAACTGGCTATCTACTTCATCCGCCCCGTCAACCGTCACATCGACAAAGTCTACTTGATCAATCGACTTGAGCGGGATGTTAAGACCTTCAGCCTGTTTACTGGTCACACTGGAAGTCGTTACAGCAGTAATCTGCAAACCTTCTTCCTTAATCCGACGGCCAATTTCTTCTACGAAATAGTAGGCAGTTGATCCAGTACCGAGTCCAACAACCATGCCATCCTTGACAAACTCAGCAGCCTTGATACCTGCCATCTTTTTCAGATTCTCCACTTAAACACCTCCATTAAAGAGCTATTTTTATTATAACATGTATCCGTTTTTATTTCATGGATACACTGGAAAAACCCGAACATTTTTATTTCGGGTTTTGGTGTCCTATTTAACCATATCAGGATCGTAATCATAGAATCCTGTGTCGAGGAAACGGTTTTTAGTGTGTAACTTGCGCACTTCCTCATCTAACAAGAAGGCTTGGTCATGGCTGAAATTCCCCTCTTGGATCAAGCCACGCGCTTGAATAAAGAGTTTAGCAATCTCAACAAAGTTCTGACCTGGTGTGTAAAGCCCTTCGAGTTTCCAGTGAGTAAAGCCATGCTCCACTAGTTCTGTCAATTTGGTCATCAAATCAAGGTCGTTATTTGCAAAGATGTGGGTACCATGATTGTCTTCAAAGATGGAATAGTGACTTTCTGGGTCACTCGGTTCTGCCAAGAAGAGGTCACGTTTACGTGTCTTTTCATCATCGATGTGCGTGAAGTTATAGTAGTTTTGCAAGAGCGGACGCTTAGAATGGTGAATGACACTAGCCCCATAAACCAATACTTCAGCAGGAATTTCCAAAATCTCAGGCATCTTGAAGAGTTCAGCAGATGGAATTTCACGCGCCAAAACCGCCTCAGATGCGCCAGCCTTTTGACCCCAGAAGTTAATTTGACGACTACTTGTTACCATGGTTGAAGCATCGTAAATGGTTTTAAAGGAATAGCCATCACGGTTTACCACGTAAAAGACACCTGCATCCCCAACAGTAATATAGTCTGTCTTGATTTCTTCCAAGAAGTCTAGGAAAGGCTTGATACGGTCCATCATATCTTGGTGCATGAGGGCATTAACCGCAACAATCAATTCTTTGCCTGCTTCATGAACGAGATTAGCGATGGTGCGTAACTCTTCATAACTAAAGGTCGTTGGCAGACGAAGACCAAAATCTTTTTCACCGACGTAGATACGGTCTACGCCAGCTTCGAGTAGTTGTTCAACTTGTTCAATACTTTCAGCAGTTGCTGTAATGATAATCTTTTCCATAAGAAAAATTATACCACATTTCTCAAAAATCAGCTATGGTTACTGAGAGTTTCACAAAAAGTTAAACTTGTTTCTATCTTTCCCAATCAAAAAAGTGAACAGTAACTTGTACCATTCACTCTATTTTATGCATGTGTTTCTTCAACTAGGTGGCCATCGTTCATGACATAAATACGATCAACCTTATCAAGAAGACGAGTGTCATGCGTAATCATAACAACTCCTCTACCTTGTTCATGGGCAATGGCAGCCAGCATCTCCGTTACTTGGTAGGCACGCTCAGTGTCAAGACTGGCTGTCGGCTCATCTGCAAGCACAATGCTTGGATTGTTATAGAGCGCTCTAGCAATCGCGGCACGCTGACGTTCGCCACCCGATAGAGCTTTGGGATAATGATTTTGAACTTTTTCCAAATCCAACAAGTCAAACAGCTCTTTTCGGTCACTTTTACTATTTTTTCCCTTATCTAGTCTGTCTATCAAATCCAGCTGTTCCTTGACCGTTAGAAAAGGAATTAAGTTTGAAGCCTGGAGAATGAAACCAAACTCTCTAAAACGGAGATCTGTTTTTTCCTTCTCCGTCAAACTGCCTGTTTCCTTCCCTTTGACTAGAATCTTTCCACTCGATGCTTCCTGAAGTTGTCCTAGAGTTGTTAGAAAGGTCGTCTTTCCAGAGCCAGAGGGCCCAACGATAGCTACGAACTCTCCCGCATTTAGCTGAAAATTCGTCTCATGCAGGGCTACGACTTTCATCTTTCCTTCCCCGTAAGTTTTTGTCACTTGATTCATTTCTATCAATGTTGTCATACTATTCTCCTTATCACTCTGCAATCGCAGTAATCGGGTCCACCTTTAGCAAGCGTGGAAGTGAAATGACACCACCTAGAAGGGCCATCAAGGAAATTACCAAACTTAGGACAGAATAGGCTATCCAACTTGGATAGAAAAAGAAGGTAGCTGGTAAGACTAAAATGACTCCTCCGATTGCCAGCAAGGCTAAAGCAATCCCCATACCAGCTAGGAGGAAGATTTGACAGAACAGAGACCATACAATGGTTTTGATCTGTATCCCTTGAGCTCGCATTATTCCATAAAGACCTAGTTTTTGGATGGTAATGATATAAACAAAAATCCCCACAATCAGGCCTGTGATAACAATCATAGCGAGAATCATTCCTGAAAATACATTAACCTGAGGTGTGTAACCAGGAATTTTCGAAATCATTTTTGGAATGGAAATCTGTTTCAGTCCGTCGCCAGTCACTTCTATGTCATTTTTCAATACCAAGGCAGAGATGAAACGATTGGCTTTCAAGGTTCCTTGTAAGGTCCAATAAGTTGTCAGGCTCGTAAAGACAACAGGCTCGGTGAAAAATTTATTTCCTTGAGTCAGGCCTACAATCTTGTAACTTGAATCGCTTCCATTGAGCTGAATGGCATCGCCTAGCTTCATCCCATAGTTCTCAAAAGACTGGTCCACGACAACCTCATCATCTCCTTCAGGATAACGACCTTCCGTCAAACTAGGAGAGATAAAAGCGTCCCAGTCTTGAGCAAAAATGGAAACATTGACCTTTTCACTACCATCGACTAGATTGGTTACAGCGAACATATAGCCCAGGGGAGCAGCCTCTTCAGAACTCTTATCCTTGTAGTCCTTTTCAGGAATAAAGGATGCTGTCAAATTATCATTTGCGTAGTCGGATAAAACGACACCCGTTGCTTGCCAATTATCAATAGCGGCCCGGTTGTTTCGCACAAGACCGAGAGCTAGACTGGTCATAAAAAAGACCATAAAAGCGATAAGAAAAATGGTCGTTAAGATCAAACTATATCGAAGTTTGTTTCGTAATATCTCTTTGATAGCAAGATACATGCTTATCTCCTTTAACATTTCCCAGAGGTAGCAAGAATGCCACCCAGTCCAATAGACAGAATCTCTGTCTTATCATCCATTCAAAACAACTCCTATCAATACTCTTCAAAAGTATTCAGGTAGCAACTTAACAAATCATCTTAGGAAAAAGCCTCAGCTTGCTATCAATTTATATAAGTTATCCTTACCTTTCTCAGTATATTTATAATATAGAAAGTTAGGTCATCTGTTTTTAAGTGTAACATCCATGCTATCATTTTCTCTAGTGGGTGTCAAGAAGAGCGACTTAGAGGATGATAAGAGACTTTAGTGTTTTTGTAACAATCCTGTAATAATTCTCTGCATAAAAAATGATAAAATAGTTATGTACTGTTAAGGAGAGAATCATGTCCGCAAGAAAACTAGAAGCTTATGAGTTTGAACAAGCTCCCGAATCGAAACAAACTCCGCTTTACCAAGATTACACACCAGAAGCCCCAGTCGGCCCTAACCTAAAAGAGATTTTATTTTTTGTAAATATCGCTTGTTTCTGTATTTTTATGGCACTTTTTAGTTTTATCTTTTTAGCCTTAAAATTGAACACAGCTTTATCATTTGTTGCTGCAATGGGTCTTAGTTTCGCCCTTTTACAACTTCAAAGAAAGATAATCAAACGAAAATTTTCAAAATAAAGGTTGGTACTACTACCAGCCTCTTTTCTAGTTATCAAAAAAGACAGTTATCTAACTGTCTTTTTATTTATTCTTACGTTTTGAAGGAGATTGGATAGCGATTTTAACTTCAAAAATTGTTCCTCTAGGTTTGTTATCTTTGACGCTAATCGTTCCTCGTAAGGCATCTACGATCTGCTTGGCCAAAGATAATCCAAGACCAAAGCCACCTTTCTGGCGGGTTCTCGCCTTGTCTACACGGTAAAATCGATCAAAGATTTTCTTCTTATCAGTAGCTGAGATTCCAATTCCATTATCCGTTACTGTTAGATAGAGGTGGCGATCTGTAGCATGGACTACAAACTCAATTTTCCCATCTTCTTCAGTATACTTGATGGCATTGTCAAATAAGATGGTCATGAGCTGTTTTAAGAGCAACTGATCGGTCATGAAGGGACGATAAATCCGATTTTCATACTCAAAAATACGATCATTTTCAGAAGCAATCAACTCATAGTTAGCAAAGGTCGTCTTAAAGAACTGTGGTGATACTTCTGCTATTTCTGGTTTGATTCCATCATCGCGACGTGCAAGGTTGAGAAGATTGGTCGTGAGGAAGCGCATGTTGCGAACTTCTTCAAGACTCGAAGCGATACTTTCGCTGGATTCCATAATCGTTGCCTCTGGTTTTCGAAAGAGATTTTCTAAACGATTTTGTAAAACGGCCAAAGGCGTTCTCAGTTCGTGACTGGCATTTTCAACAAAGGACTTCTGCTTTTGCATACTTTCCAGCAAAGGTTTGACACTGACACGTGCCAAGTAAACACTGGCAATTAAAGACAGGAGCCAGAAACTAGCCATGACTACAACAATTAAATGCTCGTGGTTTTGGCTGATTTGCTCGAGCTGGCTGGTATTGATTAAAACCGCCGCATATTTGACGTTGCTTGATACGGAGGAAGAATTGGTTTCCATCAAAATCATCCGGTAGGTTTCTTCCTGACCGTAGCTATTGACAACTTGGATTTGACGAATGTGATTCAACTCTTTCTTGTCCAGCTTAATCTTATCCAATCCTAAAAAGCGATTGCCCAGTAAGAGTTGGTTAAAATCCTTGTCAAAGAGCAAGACTTCCGTGTTGGAGCTGACATTGGGTTTGATTTCAGCCTTGCTGGCATCCGCTGTTGCTGGTTGAATATCCTTGACTTCCTCAGTTGCCCGATTCAGGGCTAACTGGATAACCGCTTGGGGACTACTACTAAGGGCTTGTAGTTTTTCATCTACAGAAGTGTAGAGACTCGAGTGCATGACCTGGAGGATAATCAAGGTCATAGCAGAGAAGATCAGGGTGAACACTCCAAAGTTTCGAATGAAATAGCTGAAATCATCTGCATACCATGTTTTTTTTAGTTTATTGAACATCTTTTAAAATATACCCGACACTACGCAAGGTTTGAAGATTTTCAGCAAAGGCTGTTCCCTTCAATTTCTTACGAACTTTTGAGACATAGACTTCTACAACGGAAATCGTCGTATCGCTATCAAACCCCCATAGACGGTCAAAAATTTGCGTCTTGGGAAGAATGACATTTTGATTTTGAAGGAAATAAACCAATAACTCAAACTCTTTTCCGAGTAGTTCCACAGGCGTGTCTTCCACCTTCACTTCATTCGTTGAAAGGTTGACGACAATATCTCCATAGGTCAAGGTGTTTTCGTTGAACTTACCTGAACGCTTGAGAAGGGCTTGGATCCGCATTTTGAGTTCTTCTAGATAGAAAGGTTTGGTGAGGTAGTCATCCGCTCCCAACTCAAAACCATGTCCCTTGTCATCCAAACTTTCCTTAGCGGTCATGATAAGGACTGGTGTCGTGATTCCTTTCTCACGCAATTCTTTCAGAACTTGGAAGCCATTTTTTTCAGGCAACATCAGGTCAAGCAAAATCAAGTCATAGACGCCACTTTCAGCTTCGTAGAGACCTTCTTCTCCATCAAAAACCTGCATGACATCTGCAAAATCATCTAAAAAGTCAAATACTGAGTTTGACAACCCTAAGTCGTCTTCTACTAGTAAAATCTTAATCATCTTGTTCTCCTCCTGCTATAAGATACTAATCAGCTTCATCTAAGGTTATTATAAAATAAAGAATTTTTGTATCATTTTTTGGATCTTAGTATAATTCTTTAATTATTATATCATGGCTTTAACAAATGGATTAAGATTTTGTAGTGTTTTCTTCATTATTTTGGTTAGAATTGATATCCTTGGCCTTCGTACTTCCATCTGCATTGGCTGGTTTCTTCTTAGAATTGCTACCGCCTTCTTGATTATTATTTCCTTGCGGCGGCTGTCCACCGTGACTTTGCATATTATTGCCATCTTGATTATCTTGCTGGGTTTTCGATGTTTGAACGGTCGACTGCTGATTTGTTGATTTTTGAGTCAAAGAACCGAATATATAACCACCAAGCAAGCCGACCACTAAAGAACCACTTGCTACTACTGATAGCCTCCACTTGGTGCTTTTTTCTACAACAATCATTTTCTCTTTATTCATTCTATATTTTTCTTTCTTTCTGCTTTAAGTTTCTGTGAAAAAATGAAGAAGCTCTACTTCATAAATTCACCACATCCTTTCTTTAGGCTACATACATCTTAATTATTTTTTCTTAAAGAATACTAAAAGATGAGAAAATTCTTAGAAAAATAATAGAAAATTTATCCAAAATATTTTTTTAAAATACGACCGTATCGTCTCAGTAAAAGATAATCCGCTATTGCTGGGGATAGAAGGTTTAATGTTGTAAAAATCTTTGTACCTTGTCCCATCAAAATCACTCTTTTACGAGATTTTATACCTTTAAGTAAAGCTTGGGTTACTTGATTTGTACTTGATATAGAGATCCCCATTTCTCTCCAAACTGGATGATAAGGCTTTTCTGATGGTGTGTCTGCTGCATTGGGGCAAAAATAAGTTATATGCATCTTTTTCTGCTCCTGTATTAATTCTCGGTTCATTGATTCGATAAAAGAAAAAAGTCCGGCGCGGCTCGCCACATCTACACTATAATAGGGGAAGGCCAGCCTACCATCTGCAAAACCTCCTGAATGCACAATGGTTGCTCCTTTTTGATTTTTTAACAAAGGTAAAAAATGTTTGCTGACAAGGATAGCCCCTATTAGGTTAATCGTCATAGTTTGATTGATCTCCTCCTCAGAGTGAGATAATAAAGATTTTCGTACATCAAATCCCGTTGCATTAATAACAATATCTATATTACCCGACCACTTTTGAACTTCAGACACTGCAACTTTAATAGAAGTTTCATTCGTTATATCTACTGAGCAAATCGGAATCTTGGAAGCAATATTCTCAGAAAAACTGGCTAATTTATTCATATTGCGACCTAAAAGAAATAAATGAGCACCTGCTTGAAAAAAAGCTTGTGTATAGGCTTGTCCCAAATTTCCACTGGCACCAATAATAACGACTCTTTTATTCTTAAAATAATTGTCACCCATAACATACTACCTCATTAGTGAACCTTTTGTGATAGGTTTAATATAACAAGCCCCACAATAACTAAAGCAATTCCCAAGAGACTTGCGAACGTTACTTTTTCATGAAAAAGCAAAATAGATAGCACAGTTGTTCCAACCAAACCAACACCAGACCAAATAGCATAGACTAGATTTAGTTGTATGCCTTTCAAAGACAAAGATAGAAAGAAAAAACACAAGCCATACAAAACTAAAGCAAGAATCCCAAAAAGCATTTTCGAAAAACCTTGCGACAGTTTTAACAGACTTGTGGCAGCTATTTCAGATACAATAGCAAGAGTTAAATAAACGTAAGACATCATTGTCCTCCTAGAATCAATAGAATTGAAAAGCTAGTCGGAAAACAATTGATTTAGCGATGAGTGGAAGCGAAGCAGGTCCAAAGTGTACAAGCATTAGCTAAAATCATAGACTTGATCTTTGAATTCTTGTAAACAGGAATCTTTTTTCGTCCACATAACTCATCTAAAGAGATCTGATAAAAATCAGCTAAGCGAATCAAACTATGACTATCTATAATTGTTTTATCATTTTCCCAATTTGAGATAGTTTGACGAGTCGTCCCCAGACATTCTGCTATTTGATTCTGACTGTAGCCATTTTGTTCTCTAAATAATTTTAATTGTTTTCCTAACATCTGCATTTCCTCTTTATATTATTCTTTTCTTCACGAATTGGCTAGACGAAATTCTTTAACATCCTATACAATTCTAGGTAAAATTTCTTTGACATTGCTATTATAACACGATTTTCAGGATGGACACTTTATACTGACTTCCAAAAAACAGCAGATTGCAAGATCCGCTGTTTTTTATCTATTACTTACTTGCTTTCAAAACCTTTTCTACTGCTGCTTTTTCACGCTTAATCAAATCAACACGCGCTGCAATTTCCTTGATTCCCATACCGATATTACGGCTAAGCGCAAGGTCAGAAAGTTGCGGTTCAAAGAATTCCTTGTACTCTGCCAAGCGTTGCTCTGTCTTAAATACGTGGGCAGGTAGGATAACAAAGCTATCAAAGCTCATATCCCCACCAAGAGCTGCCTTGATCCAATCCCAGTTTTCACGCGCCCAAGACCAAGATGTTCCCTGAGTTTTTTGATGAGCTAGGAACTGGTAATACCAAGCAGACAAGTCTTGTGGTTTCACGACAAATTTGTCCTTCCATGAACTAATCAGGGTTTGGATATTGTCGGCATCTGTACTGTATGCAAGAGCCGCTGACAGCTGACGTTTGAAGACCGCATCCGTCGCATGAGTATATAGGTCCAGATAGGTTGCGACCAAGTCTTTGGTCTCATGGTGTTTCATTTCATTGATGAGAACTTGAGCACGAATTGCTGCTGGAAGTCCTGCAAGATTATCCTTGTGAGCTGCAAAGATTTGGCTAGCAACTTGACTAGCTTCTGCATCATTAGAGCGAATCATCATAGAAACGGCCAACTGACGAACCAATTCATCTTCATCTGATTCCCCGTCTTTGGCTTCAAAGCCAAGACGGTCATAGTTGTGACGAGCCAATTTAGCAACGAGTGTATTAAAGGCTTTCTCAGTTTCTGTTCCTTCATCGATAAAGCGCTCAAGGGCAGCAATCACTTGAGAAACAGCTGAAACGACAAGGTAAGATTCTTCCTTAGCAAGTTTATCAAGGACTGGGAGCAAGTCTGCATAAGAAATGTGCCCTGCTTCAGCAAGCAAACGACGTTCTTGAACGATTTGTAGTTTGCTTGTATTATCAAGTGTTTCTAGCTCAGCAAGAACAGCTTCTAACAAGTCTCCTTGATAGTCTGTAATATAGTGGGCAGTATTTTCAGTATTGAGACGAAGAGCTCCTTCATTTTCAGCAAGAAGAGCTGCGTAGCCAGAGATTTCGATACTTTCAGTTTCGAGTGTATCTGGCAAACCTTTCCAGTTGCTGTTGAGTGGCACCACCCAGAGGCGGTTCTTGTCTTCGTGCTCACCGATGAAGAATTGTTTTTGCGAAATCTTCAAGACATCATTTTCAACTTTGACAGTGAGAACTGGATAACCAGGCTGTTCCAACCAAGAATCCATGAAGGCTGCAACATCACGTCCTGATGCTTGACCAAGGGCATTCCAAAGGTCACGACCAATGGTGTTGCTGTATTGGTGTTTTTCAAAGTAAGCATGCAAACCTTTAGCAAAATCCGCATCACCTAGCCAACGGCGAAGCATGTGCATGAGACGGCTTCCTTTGGCATAGACGATAGCGCCATCAAAGAGCGTATTAATTTCATCTGGGTGTTTGACTTCGACGTGGACAGACTGAACACCATCCGTCGCATCGCGTTCAAGAGCGTGAGGTACTCCACCTGTTTGGAAGTCTTCAAAGATATTCCAACTTGGCTCGATGGCATCCACACAGACGTATTCCATCATGTTTGCGAAGCTTTCATTGAGCCAAAGGTCATCCCACCATTTCATAGTAACGAGGTTACCAAACCATTGGTGGGCCAACTCATGTGCCACAACAAGAGCAACTTGTTGACGACTGGCAAAGGTTGAGTTTTCATCTACAACCAAGCAAACTTCACGGTAAGTGACAAGACCCCAGTTTTCCATAGCACCAGCTGAGAAGTCAGGCAGGGCGATGTGAAGTGATTGAGGAATTGGGTACTTAACTCCATAGTAATCTTCGTAAAACTCGATTGAGCGAACAGCGATGTCTAATGAGAAATCAAGGTTAGATAGTGGATGGGCTTTGGTTGAGTAAACACCTACGAGGGTACCGTTTTTAGTTTTAGCCGTTACCCCTTGCAAATCACCTGCAACAAAAGCTAATAAGTAAGAAGACATGCGAGGTGTTGTCTCAAACTTCCAGATGCCTGTTTCCTTACGGTTTTCCACATCAATCTCAGGCATGTTTGACAAGGCCACTTCACCTTCTGCTTGGTCAAAACGGAGAGCGAGGTCAAAAGTTGCTTTGGCTTCAGGCTCATCCACACATGGGAAGGCTTCACGCGCAAAATGGCTTTCAAACTGAGTAGACAAGACTTCCTTCTTGATACCATCAACTGTGTAGTAAGAAGGGTAAATCCCTGTCATGTTGTCTGTAATTTTTCCTGAAAAAGCAATGACCAATTCAACTTGACCAGCCTCAGCCAATTCGATATGAAGGGCTTCATTTTCATGATCAACTGTAAATGGACGAGCTTGACCCGCAACTTCTACAGAAGCGATTTCCAAATCTTTTTGGTGAAGGGAAATACGGTCAGTCTTGGCTTGACCAGTGATGGTCACCTTCCCAGAAAAGGTCTTGGTCTCACGACTCAAGTCTAAAAATAAATCATAGTGTTCAGGAACAAATTGCGTAATAAAATGTTCAACTGCTTGCATAGTTTTCTCCTATTCTAAGTTTAAGAGTTTTACTCTTATTCAAACAAACTTATTATATCATGTTTTGCTTAAGAAAAAAGGATTGGACGGTGATTTCCAAAACTTTCTTCCTCCTAGCGGTCTACAGTGGGTAGACTTTACGAAATTCTTCTAAAACAACCTTGCTGTCAGGCGTAAAAGTTAGTCCTGCCTTTTCTCAGCCACTCGGCGAAACAGTCCTCATGAACCTGACGCCAATAGGCGAGGGATTTGTCACCTTCCCCTTCCTTAAAGGCATGTTCAGCAGAAACTTGATTAAAGGGTTCGACAGAAATCTTTGTAATTTCGACAATGCAAACAGCCTGATCTTGACTGTCTAGAATAACATCGAAGGTCCCTTCTTGCGGAAGAGGTTCGTCCTCTATTGCATAAAGATCATAGGCTGAGGCAGTTGCCGTCTTTTCGCCTTTTAAAACCAAGTCTGCCAAGAGATCGGCTTCCACTCCAAAAGCCCAAGCATCTATCTCATCTCCAATAGAGGGGTTGATTTGCTTATACGCATTCCACATTTCTTGCGGTGTCATGGGTTGCTCCTTTGTAATTTTTTACTTAATTCTTTTACACGTTTGAGGTGGTCTGGATGGTCAATCTCTAAATCAAAAATCTCTGGAATAGAACTGTAGTGGATAATGCATTTGATACCCATCTGATTCATTTTTTGTATGAAGGAAAAGTTCAGATAACCTGCTACAGCCAAGTCAATCTTTTTCATCCTTGCTTTATCCTGCATATCTCTCAGCATATCTAACATTATTGGACTTTCCATATCATGCCATTGACTATTTCTCACAGTCGCAAAAACAAAAGAAGTCAAATCATTCATTCCAACTACAATCTTTGAAATACCAGTTTCCAGTATCCTGTCCAAGTCAAAATAAGCTGACGGTAATTCAATCATTGTGCCGACTTTTCCAGTAAAACCATGCTCACGCAATACTCTAATAGCTTGCTTTAACTGCTCAGAATTATTGACAAAAGGAAAAATAACAGACAAATTGGGATTTGTTTGATAAACTTCTGTAACGACATGTGCCTCAGCCTGAAATTCATCAGGACACGCCAGCAAACGCCTAGTTCCTCTATATCCAAACAAGGGATGATTTTCATCAAAATGCTCTTTAGTTCCCTCTAAACAATTAGCTTCTGTATTTGTTAACTCTGAAAAACGATACCAAACCTCTTCATCTGAGTACAAGGAGCAAATGGTGTCTAGATAATCTTTTACAAATTGCTGACAACTTGCTAATAGGATGTTTTGATTAAGCTCTCTCAACAAATATTCCCCACGAATCATACCAACATGATGCAATAATTGAGGGTAAACTTTTTCAACAATTTGTTCGCCACTAAGAGCAAGTTGGTTTTGCATAGCCATTCACCTCGTCTTAAAACATACAATATCAGATATCATTATATGATACCTTCCTCTAGTTCAAAAGCTTCATAAGGTTCAAATAACTCATATCCTAAAAATTCTGCTACTTTTTTGGAAGCCTCGTTATGAGCATCCCAAAGTGGAAACATATCTCTATTTAAACTCTCCAGAATCATTGTAGCACCAAGCTTTTTAGCAAATCCATTTCCTTGTTCGTTTGGTCTAGTTGCAACTTCCACTTCAACTGCTCCACGGTAAACTAACCCTGAGGAAATCCCAGCAATCAGTTCATTATTTTTAAGAATCACAAAGCCAAATCCACCCTTTAAAACAAAATCCTGATAGGACTCAAAATCCCCCTGTAAATCTTGTGACCATTCTTCCTCAGAAAAGCAGTTATAAATATGATTATCAATAGGCACAATATTGTAATCTTCCTCTAAGTGAGTAACTAGACCATTTAGAAATTCAACTTGAAAATTTGCCTTATCTTTAAAAGAATAGCGAGTAAAAGAATTTAGCTCCACTTTCCGATGTAGAAAATCTTGCCAATTAGTATCTTCTGAAATAATAATCTTATAATCTAAACCGTATTTCCTAACAAAATCTTCCCAAAATCTGGAATCCAACTCCCCTGCTAGGTATAGAAAATTTCCAACATCATAAAAGCTTGTTGTCCTATCACTGTTTCGGTAGACAGTTCCGATTTGAGATTTAAGACCATAAAGAACCATATTTTTCTTCCATGTTTTAAATAGTTCCATTATCCCCCTACTTCACCTTCCAATTCATATACAAGGTCTTGTCCAGTTCTGGAAATCCTAATAATTCAGACTTAACCTTCAAGACTAATGGTGATGCATTTTCTTCTGTGATTTTCTGAATATCCATCCAAATATATCCGAGTGAATCATTCGCACCATCAGGCACAGCTTCCGAAATCGTAACTTGAGGCTCCTTCTCGTTGACCTCAATATCATAAAATGCCATGATATGGTGAACCATAAAATTTTTCAACTCTTCCCTGACGAAAACATCGTAGATTCGAGGATTGGAGTAGCTTCTAACAGTAAATCCTGTCTCTTCCATAACTTCTCTAATCAGCGTTTCCGTCAGTCCTTCACCAAGTTGCTGACTGCCTCCAGGTATATCATAACGATGTTGATAAGGGCCTCTCGTTTTTTCAATGCAGAGTAATTTCCCATTTTCAAAGCAAACAGCATAGACTCCAAAGTGTTTTTTGATTTCCATCCAACTCCTCCTACTTCAAACTCCAACCACCATCAATGGTCAGGATTTGTCCTTGCATGGCGCTCGCTTTTCCACTTGCTAAGAAAAGGCTAACCTCTGCTACTTCCTCTGGCTCAATCCAGCGCTTGATTGGCGTTTCACTAGCTACCCAGTCTGCTAATCCACCGGGTTCAAAGTCCGCAGCGGTCATAGCTGTCTTGACTGCCCCTGGAGCAATCCCAAAGACCTGAATACCAGTCTCAGCATAGTCTAGAGCCAACTGCTTGGTAAAGCCAGCTAAGGCGTGCTTAGACGAGGTATAGGCGTGACCACCTCCGCCAGCTAGACTTGAAGCAATCGAACACATATTGATGATGATTCCTTTTTTATTTTCCAACATTTGTGTAAAATAATGCCGAGTCAACTCAACAGGAGTCACGTAGTTGATTTCAAAAATCTCTTGAATTTCCTGCGCTGATTGTTCCAATAAGGGTTTGTAAGCATCCAAAACTCCTGCAGTATTGCACAAAACATCCACCCGAGGGCACCAGTCAAAAACAGGTTTCAAGTCCAAGGTCAAATCTCTCTGTAAAAAGTAGAAATCACCCTCTAAGAGTGGATTTTCACCTTGGTCCACTCCATATACTTGATACCCCTTCTCTAAAAAGAGTCGGGCTTGAGCCAGACCAATCCCTGAACTCACTCCCGTAATCAATACACGTCTAGTCATGCACTTCTACCCAATCCGTCGCCAAAACATCACAAGGTGTCGGGCTCCACATGGAAAAACCTTCCCCTTCTCCAGACACGTTGATGAGGAAATAAGGCGTCACTTCAAGTGCAACCCCGTTTTGCTCGATAGTGTCAAAGAGTTGGACATAGTTTTCAGCCCCTCCCCAACCAGTTCGTACATATTTTTTCTTGTCCTTTAACCCAGGCAGGATTTCTTCAAAAGTCATGTTGTTCTCCTTTAATGCTACATTCTTCATTTAATTATAACAAAAAACCGTTTTCCAACGGCTTTTTGACTGTATATCTGCTAAATTCTTCCTACCACTGCAATCCGGCTTCTCTAATTTCTTTCTTAGAAGCAAATTTCCCATTTGGTCTGTGCCATCTTCCGTTTTTATCTCTAAAGTAGCCACCTGAATTTGTTGATTGCGAGTTTGATTCCTGGCTTTCTTCCTGTTCTTGTGCGGCTTTGCGAGCTTTTTCCTGTTCTTCTTCTTTTGCTTTCTTTTCAGCTGCTTCTTTTTCTTCAGCCTCTTTCTTGGCTTTTTCCTCAGCTTCCTTCTTAGCCTTTTCTTCAGCTTCTTTTTTAGCTTTTTCTTCTTTGTTTTCAACTGTATTTTTAGCCGTACCGTCCAAGTAATTGATTTCCGCATTAGCTGAAACATTGTCTAAAACGACATGCGTCACTGAATGCTGATCAACCTTTTCTTTACTACCACCTAGTTTGATTTCCAAGAGTTTGCTGTTTTCATCGATTCCCACATACTGCAATTCAATCTGTCTCGGAATCAATTCATCTTTCTGATAGATTGGAGTCACCTTATAGTCAAGATAGTAGTTTGGGTGATTAGCCAACCAAGAGTCCAATCGATTTTCATAATAAAGCATACTTTCTTGATTAGTATTATCTGTACCATAATAAGTTCCAGCATTGAGCCAGTTAGTCATAGGGACCAAGTTTTTCTTTTCATCATTCAATCCACTAAATTGGTACCCAATCAAATGGCCTCGATTCATTAACCAAGCCTTTTTAGAACCATCTCCATAGTAAAAATTATAGTTATGCCAACCAACTGGATTATAACTTATCTTAGGCTCTCTCTTCTCAGTTGGCTCATCGCTGTCCTTAAGTTGAATATGAGCACCCGTTGCGCGTGATTTAGAATCCAATTCCCCAAGTTCTAGTTGTTTCTCATTTTTAAAAGGCAAGAGTCCAGCTTCTTTAAACAACTTTTCATCGAACTTGATTTGCTTCTGTTCAATTTTTTCTTCTGGGACCTTTGATTCCGCCTTATGTTTAGAACAAGCAACTAGTGTTGTGATTGAAAGCAAGGCAATTGAGAAGGATAGTAGCTTTTTCATAAAAGTCTCCTTTTTATATAGTAATTAGATTAATATCTCCTCTTACATTTTACTATCATTTTGTTAATTGTTCAATAATAAAAAGACTGTTATTATACTATTTATCCTCCAATGTTCAAAACAAAAACGATAACCACTTTTTCAGTAGTTACCGTTGATTTTTTGATTAGTCTCTTCCACCAAGTTTGCTATTGATAGTCATCATGATGCTGGCAATCTTCTCACCCCAGTATGGATCAGAAGCATAGCGAACATTCATTCCAGTTGCCTTGTTTCCAAGGTGGTCTCTGCCGTAGTCGATGTAATTCTCACGAATCCACTTGGCAGCTCCTAGAATCCCTTTATCCACATTATCAAAGCTCTTGGCTGAGAGATATGGGCTCGTATCATAGGCAGCAATACCAAAGAAGTTGTTCTTATCTCTGGCAATTTGACTGCGACCCCAAGCACTTTCAAGGGCACTATGGGCCATCAAGTAAAGGGCATTGACACCATAACGTTCTTCAGCCTCTTTGAAAGTCGCTCCTTTACCTGCTAGAGGACTATCCTGCAAGTTCATCATCGAATACAGTTTATCCAACTCAGCTGCACTATAATTACTTGGTTCTCTTAAGTTTTTATAGAGGAAAGGATTTTTAATGGTAAAGCCATCAAAGTGCTCTCCATCAGTTGAGTAGTACTTCTTACCAATAACCATAGCAGAGGTGTGTGGAGCTACTTTGATACTCGTATATGGAGATAGTTCATGGTAGAGGAATTTCCCATCACTAGTATAATGAGGGATAAACTCGCTACCTTCATCTACTGCTGTTAAATCACTTTGATTCATATAGCCAGACAAGCCAGAAATCGAAACTGCAAGTCGCCCGCCTTTTCGCGTCGAGCTATCCAGTGAAACAATGCTTCCTTGGTTAATGTAACTCAAGATTTCTCCAGATGCACTATAGACATAGGCAGTGATTGGTTTAACTTTGTAATATTTGGTTTTATCCGCAACATGCCATCTACCAGAAGCATCCAAGGTATGACCATCCACAGTTTCATTTTTTGCCATATAACCGCCTGATTTAAGGTAGTACCATGATTGGTCGGATGAATCGTAGATTAATTCTTTTTCAGCCATCTTTCCATTTGACTTGAGGTAGAACCAGTTATTCTTGTACCATACCCACTCACTCGCAGCCATATAACCACCAGATTTGAGATAGTAGTAACCATTATCCCAGAGCCATTCTTTATTGGCATAATTTCCATCAGAGTTGATATAGAACCATGAGTTATAATTCTTATCAAAGAGCCATCCTTTACCAGCTTTTGATCCACTACTTGTCACATAACTACGGTCAATCCAAGTTTCCGTAGAGAGGTAGCCACCAGATTTGAAATGGTAATCCTTTCCTTTGATGGTTTGCCAACCTTTTTCAGCATAGGTTCCGTCAGCTTTCAAGTAAAACCAAGAGTTATAATTCTTGTCAAAGAGCCATTCCGATTTCAATTTAGCTCCACTCTTCGCAACATAGAAACGATCTATCCAGCGCTCGGTAGAAAGATAGCCGCCTGATTTGAAATGGTAATCTTTTTCTTTAATCGTTTCCCAGCCTTTTTCGGCATAGGTTCCGTCAGCTTTCAAGTAAAACCAAGCATCATAATTCTTATCAAAGAGCCATTCCGATTTTAATTTAGCTCCACTCTTCGCAACATAGAAGCGATCAATCCAACGTTCAGTAGAAAGATAACCACCTGATTTAAAATGGTAGTCCTTCCCATCTATAGTTAACCACCCATTTTCAGCATAGGTACCGTCTTGTTGAAGGTAGAACCAACTGCTATAGTTGTCATCATAAATCCAGGCTTGTTTAACCTTATGACCATTTTCTGATATATAATTCTTACCAAGCCAGGCATTTTTCAGCATTTTACCTTGTGAATTGATGTAGTACTGGTTCTCCCCTTGAGTGATCCACTCATCTTTGGCCATTTTCCCGTCTTCTTTAAGGTAATATTTTTCTTGACCTTGTTGAATCCATTCTTTTTGAGCTTTCTGACCATCAGACTTGAGATAATACCAGGATTCTTGTTCCTGATTAAATACCCACTGTTCCTTTGCTTTAGCACCACTTTCAGTCACATAGTACTGGCCAATCCACGTTTTTGTAGCTAATTTTCCAGCTTCGTTAAAATAGTAATCTTTACCACCAACTGTCAACCAGCCGTTCTCAGCACGATTTCCATCAGCTGTTAAATAAAACCAGGCCTGTTGCGTTTGATCATAGATCCATTGGTTGGTTGCTGGTTTCCCGTCTGCTTTGAGGTAGGTCTTTCCTTGCCAAGTTCCCTCTTCTGCTTTTGCTGTCTCCACTACAGTAAAAAAACACCCCAATAAGCCAGCACTTACTAGGGCCACTTTCCATCGTTTCATTTAAAAGCTCCAATAACGTTTTCTAATCCCTATTGTAACATAGTTAACTGACGGAAATATTACAAATTGATGAAGATTCTATTTCTTGTTGACGATAAGGAGGACCTAGCTTATCTCAGACTGGCTTTGACTTCCTGACGGAGATCTTCCAAGCTGCTAATGCCATATTTGTCCATGACTTTTGGTAGATGTTCGATGATATCAGGACAGGCATAAGGATTGGTAAAGTTGGCTGTTCCAACTCCGATGGCAGATGCCCCAGCCAGATACATTTCTAGCGCTGCTTCAGCCGAATCCACTCCCCCCATTCCAATGATGGGCAGGTCTGTTGTTTGGGCTACTTGGCGGATGAGTTTGAGGGCTACTGGAAAGACTGCTGGACCTGACATTCCACCTGTTCCATTGGCTAGGATTGGCTTTCTAGTTTTGAGGTCAAAGCGCATACCGACTAGAGTATTGATCATGGTTAAGCCACTTGCTCCTGCATCTTCTGCGGCTTTAGCAATAGTGACAACATCCGTTACACTAGGGGTTAACTTGACATAGACTGGTACATGGGAAGCTTCCACAGCCGCTTTTACCACTTCATAAGCTAGATCAGGATCTTGCCCAATCAAAAGTCCATGATTGCCATGATCCACATTCGGACAAGAGATATTAAGCTCGATAGCTTTTACATTTGCAGCCTTGGAAATCCCCTGAGAAACGGCAGCGTACTCTTGTTTTGAAAAGCCTGCAACATTTGCGATGATGGGAAGCGTAGGATACTCTCTTTCCAGCCAAGGCAACTTTTCAGCTAAAACAGCTTCTAAACCTGGATTTTGCAAACCGATTGCATTGAGCATACCTGCAGGCGTTTCTGCCACCCTAGGAGTTGGATTGCCAAAACGGGGTTCTAGAGTCGTTGCCTTGATCATAATAGAGCCTAAAAGGTCCAAATCATAGTACTTGGAATATTCCTGACCAAAACCAAAACAGCCTGATGCTGGTATGATAGGATTTTTCAAATCCAATCCCGGTAGAGAAACTTGTAAACGTTTGTTAGTCATGACTTTCTCCTTATAATACAACTGTTCCTGTACGGAAAACAGGGCCATCTTCACAGACGCGTTGACTAATTGTCTCACTATCTGGCACTTTTAGGACACAGGCATAGCAAGCCCCCATCCCACAAGCCATACGAGATTCTAGAGATAGATAGGCTCTTGGGTGATTATAAAATTTTTGATTGATGTACTTCATCATTCCAGGCGCTCCACATGAGTAAACAGCATCAAATTGACTGTCTAAGTCATTAATGACGACTGACACATTTCCCTTGATACCATATGAACCATCATCTGTCGTTACAAAGACCTGACCATATTGGGTCAATTCTGTTTCGAGAATCACAGCATCCTTGTTGGCAAAACCGAGGACTGTCACTACTTTCACCCCACGCGCATGCAATTCCTTGGCCACCTCAAGCAAGGGTGGAACACCGATTCCACCACCAACGAGGAGGACTTGACTCTGGTCGTCTAGGTCAGACAAGTCAAAACCATTTCCCTGAGGTCCCATCACATCAAGAGTATCTCCCTGACTTAAGGTTGAAAAAATAGCGGTCCCAGCCCCCTCAATCCGATAAATGAGGTGGCACTGCTTGTTTGCCTTGTCAATAGACGAAATTGAAATAGGACGGCGCAAGAGATGGGCATCATCAGGCACACGCAGATGAAGAAATTGACCTGCTCGCATGGCTTCAACCATCTCCCCTTCTAGGACTAATTCAAAGATTGCTGGCGCAATTTCCTCTTGTGCAACCACCTTCATGGTTTCCAAACGAATGGCACCCAAACGTTTCTTACATGTGGGATTCATGACTTTTCCTCCTTAAATTTAAGGGGACCAGATAAAGAAAAGGCCTTGCTAATGCAAGGCCTCAGTTGGGTTAGGCTAGAACTCATGCGCACACTTAAAAAGTCTCCACAGAGAGTCCCCTATCCCTTTTATCTGACACCTTGTGAGTCTCTCTGAACTCCCCTTAAAGGTTAAATTTGTATTAGTATACTCTTTCAAAGAAAAAAAGTCAAGTAGAAAACGAACATTCTACTTGATCTTACTGGATTATTTTTCACGAATGACTTCGACCTTGTAGCCATCCGGATCCTTGACAAAGTAATAGTTTGGTTGAGTTCCTGGAAGTCCATTAGGAGCTGTCACCTCATAGCCTTTAGCGCTATGTTCTTGATGTAGGGCCTCAAGATCAGGTGTGCTGAGAGCGATATGGGCGAAGCCATCTCCTACCACATAAGGACCGTGATCGTAGTTATAGGTCAATTCCAACTCGTAGTCATCACCCTCAAGTCCTAGATAGACAATAGTGAAAGTATGATCTGGAAAATCTCTGCGACGTAATTCTTTAAATCCAAAAGCATCTTGATAAAAAGCAATCGATTTTTCAAGGTTTTCTACTCGCAAGCAAGTGTGTAGCATTTTTGAAGCCATTTTCATTACCTCTTTCGTTTTAATAGTTCTATTATACCCTTATTCAGGAAAATTTACTAGAAACTTGAACTAGAGTCCCCTTCTCTAAGCTTTCATTCTAAGCAGCACTTTTACGATTTTCCTTGCGTATATTGCGAATAAGGAAAAGCATGATCAGGACAAAGAGTCCCTCGAGGAAGTAGAAAGCAAATTCGCTGTTCATGAGTAGTAAGTCTTTGTAATGATAGTTATTACCGAAAACTGAATTTGGTGCAAATAGGATTCGCAACAGTCTTCTTAGGAAAATAAAGATCTGCAAGCCATAAATCATAAAGACCTTCTTCACACCAATCATGAAACCTTGTTCCTTTGTAAAATAAGACAAAGCAATTCCATTTAACAAGAGAATAACCGTTATGGCCAGAGTTTCATTTCGTAGAATAGTTGGATCAAAGATGTCTAAACGGCTGTGAATGTAAGGCAACGTTTGAAAGAGTAAGATTCCCAAGATTGCTGGTATGAAAATTTTCTTCAGAGATGGTGGAAATCCAGGACTAAATCTTGTAAAAGATAAGCAAATCACAAGGATTGCAAAAATATGGAAGTAAGCTATGGCAACTCCTGAAATAGTCTGGCTTTGATTTACCAAAGCAGAAAGAAAACCAGCAGAAAGAAAGATACCAACAGGAATCAGCTTCTCCAAAGAATAATCCCACTTCAGCCCCTGACTCACTTGAAAACCATCGATGAAGCTGAAAAATGTAATGAACATAAGGGCACCAATGAGACCAAATGGTAAGGATGGAATGACGAGGGTTAATAACAAGATTAGTAGGAACCATGGATGAGGACTGTAGTAGAATTTTCGTTTTTCTCCCCTAGCAGTCACTCCCTCCTCAATCGGTGTTTTCCTCAATTTTAGCATATAGACGTAAAAGAGTGAAAACATACCCGCATGAACCCATGAATTATAACCAGGTCGCTCTATAATACTGAGTAGCAAACTCACAATCGTAAAGAGACCAGAGAAAATCTGAAGAAACTTATTTTTAAAGACCTGTCTTTTTTTCCAATCCAAATAAGAGAGCTTGGCCTTTGGATGACTAAGTTCATAAGCATAAACTGTCATCTCTTCTAGTTTCTGGTCTGTCTCCTCCGTCATCATTTGGGGAGCCATTTTAGAAGTAGGAAAAGGAGCTAAAACATATCTCAGGAGATCGCCATCTGTAAATCGATGGTACTCCTTATAGATTTGTTGAAGCAAAATCGTTAGAATGCGTGGTCTTCCTTTAAAGTAGCTTCTCCACTTTTCCCAATCATTGATATCTTCATCGCTCTTGGTGAGCTTATCCATATAAAGATAACCTTCATTGTACCAGTAATCAAAATTTTCCTTTTTGTCTAGTTCATACTCCTCTACCACTGAAGGATAGGAATGGATACTCTTCCAGAAATGGAGTTTTTTCAGGTAAGGATTTGATTCCTCATCACTATAACGCTCCACAAATTGGAGAACGAGTGCTAACACTTTCGCATTGGTTAAAGGATAGACATCCACCTTTTCTAATAAATCAAGTAGGAGCGTGTGATCTTTGACTGTTTCAAAAAGATATTGCCAATCACGTAACAGTTTGTATTCGTCTTGATAGCGAGCATGGAGCAGCTCATAGAAGGCTGCCTCAATTTCATCTGGATTATCTAGAGCGTAGTGACTAAAGTCAACGTTTTCTACCAGCTCCTCTTTTACTTCCTCTAAGTAATCAGCCAAGTCATTCAAGAGTGGATAATCCTCTTCAAATATGACTTGTCGGGTTTTTTCCAGGATATAGGTTAAAACGGGCACACTCTTGATCATCTGACGATTTTGATTTACTTGATCCAAGACCATAAAGCTCAGATAGGGGTGCTTGAAAAACTCTATCCAAGAGCTCAATTGATTTGCTTTGTTATAATCTTGAAGAATTTCTTGGCAAAGTTGATAAGAATAATAGAATTCTTCAGTGGCTTCATGTGCGCTTTCAAGCGAACTGCCTTCCTCTTCTGCTATAGCTCTTTTAACTTTCCAATACTTCAGTTTATAGTAATATCCCCAGTACTTAAAGTCAGGTATATAATCTTCCAGCAAGGGAATGAGGATAGAGAATTGCTCCGGTTTGTTAAAAATATAAACATCCATTTCCTCTAAAACGGATTGAACAATGTCCATATCATATTGATACTGATGAAAGAACTGACGCCATAGATGCTCTTGTTCTTCTGGACTGTAATCATCATTTTTAACAATACTTTCAATCGCATTTCGGATCAGATAAGTTTCTTCATTATAACCGCTAAAGTCAAGAGTAGACCTTGTTGTTTCTTCTTGCCCACGGTTCTCTTCGTCACCAAACGTTTCAAAGTTGAGGGTATTCTTAGCTCTTTCTTCAGAATCTCCATTTAGCTGAACTTCCTCATCATAGTCACTAAAGTCAAGGGTGGACTTTTGCTCATCCTCTTCTGCTTTAAAGGTTTCAAAGTTAAAGGAATTGCTTGTTTTATCAGTTGATTGCTGATAATCACTGAAATCAAGACTAGATGTTTCAGACTCTTCGTTCTCAGTCTTCGTTTCTTCAGTCAAGTTTTCAAAGTTGAGACTTGAGTTAGGCTTTCCATTCGCCTTTTCTTCAAGTTCAGTAGCTTCTTGAGAGTCACTCGCTTTTCTTAGACTATTTTCTGGTCTTGTATTTCTAGACCTCGCATAAGTCAAGGCTTTTTGGTACGCTTCAACAATTTCTTGGTAAATTTCTGGTTGGTCTTCTGGGTGATAGAGCCGAACCAGTTCAGCATAACGCCTTCTAATAAGCTTGACGTCAGTCGTTGGCTCTATCCCTAAAGTTTCCCATATATTCATAAGGTCTCCTCTTTTACAGTCCTCGCTCTAGGAAGTCTAGATAGTTTGAAAATGATTGATAGAGTTTTGGCAAATGATACACAGATGCTTGACTGACCTCTTCTTCAAATCGTCTAGTTTCAGCCATTAGCTCATCTCTTCTTCTCCCCAAGAGCATACTGTACACGCGATTCGCTTTTTCAATCAAGAAACGATAAACCTCTGTTTCTTGAGCATTGATCTTATAGCGAGTCAACTCTGCTTGCTTAGCCTTGATTTCCTTTTCTGTCAGAGTAACACTATCTTGGAGAATAACATGACTAAAGACTTCCTGTGTTGAATCAATTTTCACTTCGACATCCAAAATTCCATTTAAATCATAGGTAAATCGAACTGTGAAACTTTCATTTACTCTAGTATTCACAGGGACGGGAACTTCTAATTCTCCTAGGAACAGGTTTTGTGATGCCTTCATCATCTCACCTTGATAGACCTTTATCTTGACTTGGCTCTGTCCCAATTCAGCCGTATAGTACTGCTCGATGCGTGAAGCAGGTAGGGTAGAATTTCGCTCAATAATCGGCGAAAAACGGTCTCCAACTATCTCAATCCCCAGTGTAAAAGGACAAATATCAGACAGCAACAAATCACGTATCTCACCCTTCCGTTCTTTTATTCCAGCTAAAAGGGCACAACCTCTCGCAATCATCCGATCAGGATCATCCGAAACCTGCACCACTTGATTGATACAGTAGGATAAAAAGTCCTGAACCAAGCGGAGTTTCGAAGTCCCCCCAACAAGAACAAAGTTATCTGATGATACATAGCTATAGCGTGCATCCATTAAGGCACGGTCCAAAACAGCCTTAACACGGGCTAGCAGAGGTTGACAAAGCTCATAAAAGCGTTGGTAGCTCAAGTCTAGAGTGTATTCCTGATCTTGGTCCAGAACTGTCATCTTCACTTCTTCTTTACTATTGAGTTCTAGCTTAGTCTTTTCAGCCTGTACCAGAATTTTGCTATAAAATTCTCGGGAAATCGAATCCTTGGTTAATTGATTGGAGACTAAAAATTCCTCAGCAATAGCCGAAGTAAAATCTTCTCCTCCCAAACGATTGTCCCCTGCGATCGAGACGATTTCGACGATATTATCAAAAAGCTCTACAACTGAAATGTCTAGAGTCCCACCACCAAAATCGACTACAATAAAGGATTGATCTTCTTGGTTTACCATAGATCTTTTAGCAAGAGCTGCTGCGGAAGGTTCATTGATAATCCGATCAATCTGAACACCTGCAAATTTCCCTGCTAGTTTGGTCGCATAGCGTTGAGCATCGTTGAAATAGGCTGGTACACTGACAATCACTTCCTCAACCTTTTCTCCAAGATAGGTCTCTGCATCGTCTACCAACTTTCGAATGATAAAGGAGCTTAATTCTTCAGCTTTATATGCTCGATTTCCTAGCGTCAACTCATGCTTGGTCCCCATAAAACGCTTGAACTGAGAAACCGTCTTATCTGGGTGGGTCACCAAGCGTTCCTTGGCAATTTTTCCAACTATAATCTCATCATTGTCATCTAAAGCCACAACAGATGGAGTCAAATACTCACCAAAAGCATTGGGAATCAGCTTGACCTGGCCATCTTGATAAACCCCTACTAAAGAATTAGTCGTTCCTAAATCAATACCTACTATCATCTTCTTCTAACTCCAAATCTTTTTTAGATATTCCTATTATACAAGAAATATCCTATTTTCTTTGAAAAAATCTGTGATTTACTCTCTAAAATAGAAAATCGTTTAAGGAAAATAAAAAAGTTTCACCCTACTCTTGCGGTAAAAACCACGAGAGTAAGAATGAAACAGTTTGTCATTATTTACCAAGTTTTGCTTTAGCTGCATCTGCAAGAGCTGTGAAAGCTGCTGCATCGTTAACAGCCAAGTCAGCAAGCATTTTACGGTTAACTTCGATTTCAGCCAATTTCAAACCATGCATCAATTGTGAGTATGAAAGTCCGTTCAAACGAGCTGCCGCATTGATACGAGTGATCCACAATTTACGGAAGTCACGTTTTTTCTGACGACGGTCACGGTATGCATAGTAGTAAGAGTTCATTACTTGTTCTTTTGCAGTACGGAACAAGATGTGTTTAGCTCCATAGTAACCTTTTGCTAATTTAAGAATACGTTTACGACGTTTGCGTGATACAACGCCACCTTTAACACGTGCCATGTTTTATTTCCTCCAAATATTTCCTAGAATTGTTTACTTACTGTTAGGCTATTATTTCAAGCGAGTAAGCATTGCTTTGATACGTTTGAAATCTCCTGAATGCACCATAGATGCTTTACGAAGATGACGACGTTGTTTCTTAGTTTTTCCGTGGAAACGGTGAGAAGTGTAAGCACGGAAACGTTTAAGTCCACCAGAACCTGTACGTTTGAAACGTTTAGCTGATGCGCGGTGTGTTTTTTGTTTTGGCATGATTTTTTCTCCTTTATTTAACTTTCTGACAATTATTTTTTGTCAGTTGCTGGCGCCAACTGCATGAACATTTGGCGTCCATCCATCTTAGCTCGTTGTTCGATGATCGCAATATCTTGTGTTGCTTCAGCAAACTCGGCTAAAACTTTTGCACCAATCTCTTTATGGGTGATCATACGCCCTTTAAAGCGAATGGATACCTTAACTTTATTTCCTTTTTCAAGGAACTTGCGTGCATTGCGAAGTTTTGTGTCAAAGTCACCCTTGTCAATAGTTGGACTCAGACGAACTTCTTTCACAGTAACAACACTTTGTTTTTTACGTTGTTCTTTTTGCTTTTTCTGATACTCAAATTTGAACTTACCGTAGTCCATAATTTTAGCAACAGGTGGCTTTGCTTGGGGTTGGATCAATACTAAGTCAACATTTGCACTATCAGCTAATGCTTGCGCTTCACTGAGTGGCTTGATGCCTAGCTGTTCTCCCTCAAGACCGATCAAGCGAACTTCACGTACACGAATTTCATCATTGATGAATAAGTCTTGCTTTGCTATGGTTTTCACCTCTTTTTTATTATTAGAGAAAAACAATAGCGGACTCGTAATAATACAAGCCCGCACGTTATGATAGCGTTTCTTAGAAACTTTTCATCCGTAGGGCCAGGCAACTTGATGTCACAAGGCGAGAAGCTCTCACTTCTGCTTTTCTCAACTTTTATATGATACCAAGTTTTCTATCCCTTGTCAAGATAAAAAGTCAATTTTTTAAAAACTTTGTCTATCTTATCGAACCGTTTCAATTCGCCAACTATTCCATCCTTTAAAGCGGATAGCTCCTTGCTGATCGGTTCGGTAAATCTTACTCTTGATGGCTTCCAGTCGTGTCAATGTTTCCTGATGGGGGAGTTTGGTACGATTGTTCTTACCAACTGAAATGAGAGTGATTTGCGGTTTGAGCTTCTCTAGAAAAGCAGGACTCGATGAGGTCTTGGAACCATGTTGACCTGCCTTCAAAACATCCACCTGCAAGTCAGGATACTGCTGAAGCAAGTCTTTCTCCCCCTTGTTTCCCAAATTCCCAGTAAAAAGGAAGTTCTTATCCAAGAGTTTTCCATAAAGAACCAAGGAATCATCACGATCCCCATATCCAACCTTCCTTGGAGATAGGACTTCTAAGTAACCGCCAAAAATTGGCAAGTTCTCCCCTGCTGTCACACTGCACACCTTGGTTTGAGTCGCTTGTAGTTCCGCTACAAATTCCTTTTGTGTCAGACTTCCTTTTGATACTAAAATCTCCCCGACATGGAAAGCCTTGGTTACCTCCAGCAAATCACCGACATGTTCCTTCTCTGTATTGGTCAAAATTAGCTGGTCAATCTTATCTACTCCTCGACTTTTAAGATAGGGAATCAAGTTTCGCTGGGCATTGCTGGTCGTCGCCTTTTCCTGCCAAGCTTGGATTTTCTTGTCAGATTCTGCTTTACCTCCTACATCTATGAGAATAGTTTTACCAGTTACATCCCGTAGGAAAATACTCTCCCCTTGCCCAACATCCAGCATGGTAATTTCATTTTCAAGTGGATGCTTGGTCAGGAAAAAGAGACCCACAATAAAGAGACTAAATCCTGCTAGTCTTTTAATATTTTTCCTCATGTCATAAACCAAGGCCAATGAAACCAAGAGGAGAATCAAAAGCCATGCGTTTGGTTGTCCAAAGACCAGAGGTCTTCTTGCCAGCTGCGATACCAAGCGAATGACGCCCTCTAACCACTCAAAGACAAAGTTAAACTGAGTGACTGGGTAAACAAAAGACAGAATGAATAAGATGGACAAAAGCGGTAAGAATACCACATCAAACAGAAAGGAAAAGACAAAGGTCAAAAGGATAGACCAAGGCTGAAATTCTGCAAAATAGAAGGATAGAATAGGCAATATTCCCAAGGAAATGACCAGACTTTCTCTAGCAACAGCCTTGAGTCCCTCCCCTTCTTTACTAGTCATGGTCAAGATAAAGGCGTAGGCACATGACAAGACTCCTCCTGCTGTCAAGAAAAAGTTGGGCATGATGATAAAGAGGACAAGCACCGTCAAGGCAAAATTATCCAAACCCTTAACACCATGTTGGGCCAGTAACTTTTGCAAGAGACTGCGAATGACCGAAGCTGAAAATCCTGTCAGACCTGCATAGATAAGGGAAAAAGGATAAGTCAGCCACTTCAACTTTTCTTGAGTTAAGCCCAGACGCATTAAAAGTTTCTTAAAACCATCCATAAAAAAGCCCACCTGCATGCCCGACAAGGCAAAGAGATGGATAATACCAAGACTGGAATAGAGCTCATTCATCTCCTCAAAATCAGTATCTAGATGTCCGAAAAGAAGACCTGTCATATAGTTGCGCATAGGATCTGGAAAGTGCATCTTAATCCAAACTACAGCCTTTCGACGTAAACTGGACAGATTTTCTCCTATATCCCAACTGCTAATCTTTTTCATTGACTGGATACTCTTGATAGTCAAAGTTTGGTAAATCCCCTGAGTTTTCAGATAGGCTTGGTAGTCAAAGCCACCAAAATTTCTCTGCCCTTCTGGATCGGACAGTTTTCCTTCTAGTTCTATCTCATAAAGATCTGTCAAGGCTTGAAATTTCTCTTTCTCCTCCTCGGACTGGAGTTTATAGTAAACTTGGAAAGTATTTTCGTCAGCCTTGCCACGAAAGGACAGACTATCTCCATTGACCTTGATGGTATCTGGTAAAATTCTCACCTTCTCTACAGACGCAACTAAGTCTTGACTAGCTTGTGTCTGTTGCCAAGTTTGAAACAAAAACCAAATTCCAAAAACTCCACAAATCGCTAGAACTTTACCAGCCGATTTCCAAGGAAATTGGAAAAAGAGACAGACAAGCAAAAAAACAAAACCTAGCAGTGCGAGATAGGACGCTCCAAAAATGGCGTAGTAAAGCCAGAGTAACAGAAAACTCAGATAGATTAGGGGAATAGGGAAATTCTTAATCCACTGTGACATAATCTTTTAGCTTTTCTATGGTCTTAGCGCCAATACCAGAGACCTTCTTTAATTCATCTACCGACTTGAATTTGCCATTTGCCTCACGATGGTCGATAATATCCTGGGCTCGTTTTCCTCCCAAGCCTTTGACCTGCTTGAGTTCTTCCAGACTAGCTTTATTAAGGTTAATCTTCTTTTCTTTACTTGACGAAGGAGTCGTTCCAGAGGCAGCCTGCTGACTAGCTGCTTCTTCTCCCTTAGTTGGAACATAGACAAGAGCCTCGTCACTGATTTTCTGAGCGAGATTGAGCGACTTACTATCTGCTTCCTCTGTCAATCCACCTGCCTTCTGAACGGCATCGTGAACCCGACTCCCTACTGGTAAGTCATAAATCCCTGGTGATTTAACAGCACCTTTGACATCTACTGTGATTAAATCTTGTTCAGGAGACTCTTCCTTTTCGTCCTTCTTCATTTCTTTTTCAGACGATGAATCCTTTGAAACAGCTGCAACTTCCGTCTGCAAAGTCGTTTCCTTGACAGGTGTTTGTGAACTTGGCTTTAGCAAGAAAAATCCTCCCAAGGCCAAACCCAAACCAGTACAAATGACAATGATTTTATACTCTTTGATTTTCTCGATAATTGCTTCCATATTTTCTCCTCTCTTAAATTATTCGTAAGAGAAAGAAAAAAACAGCTGAAAAATCTTTTCACCTGCTTACTTATTTGCAAAATAGTCTTCCTTAGTCAAGACATAATGAACCCTTGTGATAATTCGACCTGGTTCTTTATTATCCATTCTGGCATAGGGTTCTTCGTGGGAAAAACGCATACCTGATTTCTCCATGACCTTTCCTGATGCGGGATTGTCCTTGTCGTGTAGGGCGGTCAACTTGTTCATTCCAATCTTCTCAAAAGCCAGTTCAATCACGGCCCGATTAGCTTCTGTCGTCAATCCTTGATTCCAATATTTTTTATTGATAATGTAGCCAATGGCTGCCTTCTTAAGAACAGTATCGATCTTGTGCAAGTCAATGGTACCAATAAACTTGCCGTTATTTTTTAATTCGATTCCCCAATGGCCCAAGGGATTAGCCAAGTAAAAATGAGCAATGTTATTCTTAGTTTCTTCTAAGCTTTGATTTGTTGGAAAAGTGTAGCGCGTATTTTCTCTGTCCGAGGCATACTCGAACATAGCTTCTGCATCATCCAAAGTTACAGGTCGGAGCAATAAACGCTCCGTTTCTATAGATGGATACTGGGCAAATTTCACAAATATTGATTCCATACTTTTCCCTCCATTAGAGCTTGATTCTCACTAGTCTAGCATAAATAAATTTGGATGACAAGTTTTTCTTGATTTTTGAAGCGGTTTCATATACAATAAAACCATCACATTTTTGATTTATGAACTGAAATGTGACAACTAAAACAAGACCGTCAATTGAAAGGTAGGTTATCTCTATGTTAATCGGAATTCCAAAAGAAATTAAAAATAACGAAAACCGTGTTGCCCTCACTCCTGCTGGCGTCCACAGTTTGATCTCCCGTGGGCATCGTGTCCTCATCGAAACAAATGCTGGACTTGGATCTGGCTTTACTGATACTGACTATGAAAAGCAGGGAGCAGAAATTGTCGCAACTGCTGCTGAAGCCTGGGCTGCCGAGTTAGTCGTGAAAGTAAAAGAACCACTAGCTTCTGAATATGGTTATTTGCGCGACGATCTTCTTCTCTTCACCTACTTGCACATGGCCGCTGCGCCAGAATTAGCAGAAGCTATGTTAGCAGCCAAAACAACAGGAATTGCCTATGAAACTGTTCGTGACAATCAAGGACAACTACCGCTCCTCGTTCCTATGAGTGAGGTTGCAGGTCGTATGGCTGTTCAAATCGGAGCTCACTTCCTTACTAAGCAAGCTGGTGGTTCTGGTGTCCTACTTGGTGGTGTACCAGGTGTTCCAAAAGGAAAAGTAACCATCATCGGTGGTGGTGTCGTCGGTACACATGCTGCCCGCATTGCCCTTGGGCTTGGTGCTCAAGTGACTATTTTAGATATCAGTGCGAAGCGTCTCTCTGTACTAGAAGAAGTCTTTGGAAACCAAATCCAAACTCTTATGTCTAATTCATTCAACATCGAAGCAAGTGTGAGAGATGCTGATGTAGTGATTGGTGCGGTTCTCATCCCTGGTGCCAAAGCACCAAAATTGGTGACAGATGAGATGGTCAAACAAATGCGTCCAGGCTCTGTCATCGTTGATGTTGCCGTTGACCAAGGTGGCGTTATCGAGACAGCTGACCGTGTGACAACGCACGATGAACCTGTCTATGAAAAATACGGTGTTCTCCACTATGCCGTTGCCAATATCCCTGGTGCGGTTGCCCGTACTTCTACTATCGCCCTAACCAATGTCACTCTTCCTTATATCGAAGCTCTGGCTGGCAAAGGATTCGCACAAGCAATTGCTGAAGATGAAGGCTTGCGTCAAGGTGTGACCACTTATCAAGGTTACTTGACCAGCCTCCCAGTTGCTCAAGGTCTCGATAAAGATCACACATCAATCGACGAACTTGTTTAAGGCTAGACACTCATTAAAAAAGAGCAGTTCAAATCTGAACTGCTCTTTTGCTATTCTGTCTCTTCCTTCTTTTCTTCATTTTTAACTGGAGCCGGTTCATAAGCTCGGATAATCTGAGCGACAACTGGATGACGAACCACATCCTTGGCTGAAAAATGAACAAAGTCGATTTGGTGAATATTCTTGAGCTTTTCTTGAGCATCAATCAAACCGGACTTAACATTGCGTGGTAGGTCAATCTGGCTGATATCTCCATTGACAATCATCTTCGAATTAAAGCCTAAACGAGTCAGGAACATCTTCATCTGCATGATGGTCGTATTTTGTGCCTCATCGAGAATGACAAAAGCATCGTCCAAGGTCCGCCCACGCATGTAAGCAAGGGGCGCGATTTCGATAATTTCACGCTCCATGAGACGGGTCGTCTGATCTTTGCCGAGAATCTGATACAAGGCATCGTAAACTGGTCGAAGATAAGGATCCACCTTCTCCTTGAGATCACCTGGAAGAAATCCTAGACTCTCACCTGCTTCCACTGCTGGACGAGTAAGGATAATCCGCTTGACTTGCCCACGTTTAAGGGCAGTTACTGCCAAGGTCACTGCAAGAAAGGTCTTCCCTGTCCCTGCTGGTCCGATTCCAAAGGTCACATCATGCTGTTTGACACTGTCCACATAAAGTTTTTGACCTAAGGTTTTGACACGAATCGGTTTCCCAGTATTGTCCTTGATAATTTCTTCTTCGTAAAGGGCGACAAACTTGTCGATTTCATCGTTTTTGACCATGCCAATCGCAGTGACCACATCTGGTGTGCCGACTGTCATTCCACGATTTACCAAGACCACCAAAGCCTGAATAACCTGACGGGCTTCCTCACAGGCAGACTCTTCTCCGATAACCTGCACAATCTCCGTACGGGCATGAATCACCACATCGAGCTCTTCTTCCATCAAACGAAGATGGCGCTCGTTGGATCCAAAAAGATGAAACAAGTCATCTGGATGACTCAGTTGAATGTCTATTGAATGTTCCTTCAAATAAAGAACCTCTCTAATCCATTTATTTCTTTTTATTATAGCAAAGAGAACAATAAAATACTAGCCTCATCTCATTGTCTCTAGTGTTCTAAGTATTCTTGCCAGATGGCGTCAAAGTCTCCTAGGTTAAAAGAGAAGCTGGCATGCTCCTCCAAAAAGCGACTCACCTCATCAAAATCATCCGTGTGTTTTGGGAAGGCCGACTCCTCAAAAGCGAGGTCTGCCAAGATGGCTTTGGGGCTATTACTTTTAGGATTGCGCTCAGTCATGAGCCAAGTGTAAAATGATTTTCTCAATTCTTTCTCCTATCAAGAGTTTTTTGATGACACTTTTCTGATTCTTGAAAATTACTGGACTTAGCCTCTGAAACGTAGTGGTTTATAAAATCCGTTTTCGCATCTGTATAGGCGTCTCGATTGTGTTCAAATTGTTTCCACAAACTTAGTTTTAATTCCTGATACGCTTGGGCAATATCTGGATGCTGGCAGAGATAATCTCTAAAATAAATCTCGTCATGATCTCCCGTCATTCGCAAATGTAGATGAAAAACTTTCTCAGCAAATCCCTGCTCTGTGTATCCTTTATTTAGCGAAATCCTGTTAGGACTCTCCGACATCACTAGCCAACCATTCTTCACCAATAAATCCCTAACTCTTGCTAAATCCTCTATTTTACCTACTTCTAGCAGAATATCAACGATATTTTTGGCCCAAATATTAGGGATAGCAGTGCTACCGATATGTTCTATTCTTTGAATAACATTTGCACCCAATATTTTTTTCAGATTTGTTTTTTCCAATTCATACCAGTCTTTCCACTCTGACTTGTGCTCTACTAGAAAAATAGGAAAAAGTTGCCAGAGTTCCTCTAAACTCATTTCTTCAAGTTTCTTTTTCATGTCTATAAGACCTAAATCAACTCTGTCCCAAACTGGTCTTGCTTGATTTTGCCAGCCTTCATCAAGCCACCGAGTGCTTTCTTGAACTGACCTTTAGAAATGCCAAAGGTGGCCTTGATGTCATCAGGAGATGACTTATCATTCAAGGTCATGAAACCGCCATTGCTTTCCAAGTAGGTCAAAATCATCTGAGCATCATTTTCCAACATTTCAAAGGAACGTGGTTTGAGGGAGAGGTTCAAGGTACGGTCCACTTCACGGAAACCGATGACCCGCGCATCTAACACTTGCCCCAAACGTGGCTCTGCGTAACGTTCGCTGGGATGGATAAAACCAAGCATGTTATTCTCTGGTAGGTAAACAAAAGTCCCTGACAGCTTGAGACGGTAAACAATAGCTGGCCAGTTTTGGTTCTGCATGTTGTTGTAGGCAGGACGAGCCAAACGTTGGAAGTCTTCCTGATACGCCAAGAGTCCCCAGATTCGGTCTTTCTTGTCCACTTCAAGACGGATGTAAAGTTTATCACCTTTCTTAGGCCAGAGTTCCTTGAGCTCAGGGAGGATATCGAGTGACACAACAATTTCCTTGTCAGGTAGACCGGTATCGACAAAGACACCCAAGTCCTTACGAACTTCTGTTACGGTTCCCCAGCCAAATTGGTCCTGAGTGGCAGTCACTTCTAGAGTGGTCAAGCGGAGTTTTTGCTTCATATCCGTGTAGGCAAAACCTTTGACCGAATCCCCTACCGTATGCTGACCTTCTTCCTTGGCAAGAGCATAGGTCTGACCATCCTTTTGCACAAAGTAAAAACGGTCATTTTCATCGATGATGAGTCCAACGATAAAACTTGCAAGATTTGTATTCATATTTCCTTCTTTCGAATAAAACTCAGCCAGCAATGCCAACTGAGTTTTTCTGTTTATTTTTAGACTTCCAAGATTTCTTTTTCTTTATTGGCAGTCATGTCGTCGATGTGTTTCACAGCGTCGTCTGTTACTTTTTGAATATCTTTTTCAAGAGTCTTCAATTCGTCTTCAGTGATTTCTTTTGCTTTTTCTTGCTTTTTAGCTTCGTCCATAGCGTCGCGGCGGATATTGCGGACAGCCACTTTAGCATTTTCTCCGACCTTCTTCACTTCTTTAGCAAGGTCACGACGAGTTTCTTCTGTAAGAGCTGGGATAACCAAGCGGATCACAGAACCATCATTAGCTGGTGTGATACCAAGGTCAGAAGCGTTTAAGGCACGTTCGATGTCTTTCAATGAAGACTTGTCAAATGGTGTTACCAACAAGACACGCGCTTCTGGAATGGTAATAGAAGCGATTTGGTTAAGAGGAGTTTCTACTCCATAGTATTCTACGTGGATACGGTCTAGTAAGCTTGCGTTGGCACGACCGGCGCGGATACCACCAAATTCACGAGCAAGTGATTGGTGAGACTGGGTCATTCTCTCTTTAGCTTTTTCTACAATTGCATTAGCCATAATTTTCTTATTCCTTTTCTTCGATATTGTTTGAAACTGTTGTTCCGATATTTTCACCAAATACGACACGTTTGATGTTGCCTGGTTGGTTCATATTGAAGACAACCAAGTCAATGTCGTTATCCATTGAGAGGGTTGAAGCAGTTGAGTCCATGATACGAAGACCTTTATTGATAACATCACGGTGGGTCAATTCTTCAAACTTAACGGCTGTCTTGTCTTTCTTAGGATCGGCATTGTAAACACCATCTACGCCATTTTTCGCCATAAGGATGGCATCCGCTTCGATTTCAGCTGCACGAAGGGCCGCTGTTGTATCGGTTGAGAAGTAAGGTGAACCAATACCAGCACCAAAGATAACAATACGACCTTTTTCAAGGTGGCGAAGAGCACGTCCACGTACATAAGGTTCTGCCACTTGTTGCATCGCAATGGCTGTTTGTACACGCGTATCGACACCAACTTGTTGCAATGAATCTGCCATCACAAGAGCATTCATCACGGTCCCAAGCATTCCAGTGTAATCAGCCTGAACGCGGTCCATTCCAGCTTCTGCAGCAGGTTCTCCGCGCCAGAGATTTCCTCCACCAATAACAAGGGCAATTTCGATACCTAAGCTATGAACTTCTTGAATCTCTTTTGCGATTGTTTGAACTGTTTGGATATCAATCCCTACGCCACGTTCACCGGCAAGGGCTTCACCTGATAACTTGATTAAAATACGTTTATACTTGGGGTTCGCCATTTTTACTCTCCTTTTTCTATCCTACCTATTTTATCACAATTTCTAAGATTTTTATAGTATCATGAGCAATTCTTTGAAAAAAATTAGACAGTTAAAAATTCCTCTAAGTCGGTAAGGGCACGCTCTGCAATTTTTTCATAACGAGCCTTCTTATCACGGATACGCTCGCCATCCAATTCCTTGATAATCCCAAAATTGACATTCATTGGTTGGAAATGTTTGCTATCAGCGTGAGTGATATAATGAGCTAAACTTCCGATTGCAGTTGTCTCTGGGAAGATTGCTTCACTTTCACCCTTGAAGAGACGAGCCGCGTTAATCCCCGCAACTAATCCTGAAGCTGCTGACTCAACATAGCCTTCCACACCCGTCATCTGACCAGCAAAGAAGAGGTTGGGTTGTTTCTTAGAACGATAGGTTTGCTCAAGAAGATTTGGTGAATCCATATAAGAATTGCGATGCATGACCCCATAACGGACAAACTCAGCATTTTCAAGACCTGGAATCATTTGGAAGACACGCTTTTGTTCACCCCATTTGAGGTGGGTTTGGAAACCAACGATATTGTAGAGGCTACCAGCCGCATTGTCCTGACGAAGCTGGACAACTGCATACGGTGTTTTGAACTCCCCGTCACGAGGGCCTGTATAATCGTCTGGATACTCCAAACCGACTGGCTTCATCGGACCATAAAGCATGGTTTTAATGCCACGCTTAGCCATGACTTCGATAGGCATACAACCTTCAAAGTACTTTTCTTTTTCAAACGAATTGAGCGGGGCTTCTTCCGCATTGATCAATGCTTCATGGAAATCCATAAATTCTTGCTTGGTCATAGGGGCATTGAGGTAGGCTGCTTCTCCCTTGTCATAACGAGACTTGAGATAGACCTTGCTCATATCGATGGTATTGACATCGATAATCGGCGCCGCCGCATCGTAGAAATAGAAACCATCACCGTCATTAAGGGCATGAATCTTTTCAGCTAGGGCATCGCTGGTTAAAGGACCAGTAGCGACAACTGTAATAACATCAGTCGGCAATTCTGTAATTTCATCACGAACCACTTCAATCAAGGGGTGATTAGCCACTTTTTCAGTCACCATTTGAGAGAAACCATCACGGTCCACCGCAAGGGCTCCACCAGCAGGAACACGTGTAGCTTCAGCAGATTCCAAGATAACAGAACCCAAGCGACGCATTTCTTCCTTGAGAAGCCCAACTGCATTGGTCAAAGCATCCCCACGTAAGGAATTGGAACAAACCAATTCAGCAAAATTGTCTGTTTTGTGCTGAGGTGTTGACTTGACCCCACGCATTTCATAAAGTTTAACTGGAATACCGCGTTCTGCGATTTGGTAAGCTGCTTCAGAACCTGCCAAACCAGCACCGATAACATTGATATAAGATTGAGACACGACACTAATACCTCTTTGGGTGGAACCTAAGTTCATATCAAAACAAGCTACTAGACTGTTTGACACCCACAAATCTTTCTAATTTTTCTTCTACTAGTATAACAAAAAAAGGGAAGATGGCAAACTTCCCTGTTTAGTCATTTTCTTGATTTTCTTCCCATTCGTGGTAGGCAGCGTAGAGTTGGCTTTTATTCCACTGGTAGAGTTTCGCAACTTCCTTAATGGCTTGATTTTTCTTCATGCCTTGCTGGATACGAGATTGGATTTCTAAGAACAAGTCCTCCTCGTCCTTTTCTTCCACATCCTGACTGGCACCTTCAACGATGAGAAGGCATTCACCCTTGAGTGGTGTTTCAGCAATACTTTCTAGTAGCTCTGAAATCTTTCCTCGTTGGTATTCTTCATAGATTTTGGTCAATTCCCTGACCAAGACTACCGAGCGGTCACCGTAGACTTCTAGCATATTTTCAAATGTATCTGCCACACGATGAGGTGATTCATAGAAAATTTGTGTTTCAGGATAGTCTTTTTTTGAGTCGAAAAATTGCTTTTGCTGGCCTGATTTTCTCGGTAAGAAACCGTAAAAGATATGTGGTTGTGGTGCTAGGCCACTGGCAATCAAGGCAGAAATTCCAGCAGAGGCACCCGGAACTGTAACAACTGCGATTTCTTCCTCAATAGCTGCCTTGACCAAATCATGCCCAGGGTCCGAGATACTAGGCAGACCCGCATCGGAAACTTGAGCAATACTTTGTCCCGCTTTCAAAAACTCAATCAAATCAGGAATCTTTTCCTTGGCATTGTGCTCGTGAAAACTAATCTGCTTGGTGGAAATGTCAAAATGCTTGAGCAAAAGCCCCGTATTGCGCGTGTCCTCAGCCGCAATCCAATCCACCTCTTTCAAGGTCTGGATGGCACGAAAAGTCATATCGTCTAGATTTCCAATCGGCGTTGCTACTAGGTAAAGCTTGCCATAGGAAGATTGTCCCTTAAAACTTTTTTGAATCTGCATGCCTACTCCCTGTATAACAACTCGTCACAGAACATACATTCCTCGTCCTGTTCTCGACGTTGTCCATAAAAATCATTACATACGTGAAAACCGTCTTTATAGATTCGGCGGACACTTTCACGAACATGCTTAGCCTTGACGGGAGTATCTGCTTCCACCTCGCCTAAGCGTTCGCGCAACTTACTATTTTCCAAGCGAAGAGCTGTATTTTCCTCTACCAGGCTCTTGAGATTTTTCTTGATGGCTTCCACATCGGCCAAGGTCACCAGTAATTGTTGGGAAAAATCATCCAGCGCGTCAAATAATTCTTTTTTGTCCATAAACCAGCCCTTTCCTTTCTATATCGTTCATTTTTAATACTCAATGAAAATCAAAGAGCAAACTAGGAAACTAGCTGCAGGCTGTACTTGAGTACGGCAAGGCGACGTTGACGTGGTTTGAATTTGATTTTCGAAGAGTATGAGTTTATATTTCTTTCAAGACCAGGTATTCCATGGCGTTTTGAAAGCTGACATTAGCCTGCCACATTTTTCTCGCTTCTAGTAAATCTTGTAAAATCTGTCGAATTCTTGCTTGCAAGAGATCCTGTCCACAGAGCACTTCGAGGATTCGCAAGACCTGATCTTGTTTTTCCTTGTCATCTGCAAAGCTGGCTAATTTAGCAACTTGCAGATAACTTTCTTTTTTCTTAGCTAATAACCAGGTCAGCAGGCGTTCGCTCTCATCCACCAAAGTCCAAAAACTAGCCTGATTGACCAACTTTTCAGCTTCAGCACGCGATTGACTAAACTGGGCTAAAAGAGTTGCTTTTTTCTTGACCATACCTGCTTGTTCTAATTGATGGATGAGCTTTTCTTCTTGCTTTTTAAAATGGAAAATCTGGGTCCGACTACGAATTGTTGGCAAGATTTTTTCCTCATCGCTGGTCAAGAAGAAAATGTAAACCTCACTCTGGGGTTCTTCGATGACCTTGAGCAGAGAATTAGCCGCGTTGGGATGCATTTTCTCAGCTTGCTCGATAATAAAAACCTGCTGCTGGCTTTCAATCCCTGCTTGGGAAAACTGACCCACCAATTCTCGAATGCGTTCTGTCTTGATGACCTGATTGACTGGCTTGATTAAAGTAACATCGGGAAATTCTTCCTGTTCAATCAGCTTGCAGTTTCGGCATTTCTCACATGGTAGAACGCCTACTTTATCCGTACAAAAGAGGCTCTTAGCCAAAAACTGCGCCATTTCCAAGCTTCCAAAGAAACCTGAAAAGAGATAGGCGTGATTGAGCTGGTCTTGTTCTAGAATACGGACAAAGCGGTCAAACTGGTCTGGCTGCCAAGCTTTTAGTTGTTCTTGTTTCATTTAGCCAAGCCCATTCTGTCAAACAAGACAGCCTTGGTAATTTCCACAACTTGCTCCAAAGGAAGACTCGCATCAATCTTGACAATGCGATTTCCTTCTTTGTCCAGAAGAGAAAGGTAGCCTTGACGGACTTTCTTGTGCAAGTCTAAGCCTTCCAAGTCCAAACGATTGACCTCGCGATCACTATTGGCAGCAATGCGAGCCAGCCCTTCTTCCACCTCAATGTCAAAATAAAGTGTCAAATCGGGTTTGAGGCCATCCGTCGCAAAGTGATTGAGCCAATCAATGGCATCAATATCCAAGCCACGGCCAAATCCCTGATAAGCAACAGAACTATCGATGAAGCGGTCCATAATGACCAACTTGCCAGCTTCAAGTGCTGGAAGAACTTTTTCCACCAAGTGCTGTCTACGACTGGCGATATAGAGAAGGAGTTCTGTTTTAGGATCCATCTGAGTATGACTTGGATCTAAAATCACTTCCCGAATCTTCTCCCCAATCAAGACTCCACCTGGCTCACGGGTCGTCAGCACCTCTACTCCATTTTCCTCTAAAATTGGGAGTAGAGCCTCTAAAACACTGGTCTTTCCTGCTCCCTCTGGTCCCTCAAGAGAGACTAAAAATCCTTTTGACATGTCTAACTCATTTCTTTTTTTCTACCTTCTATTCTATCAAAAAAATAGATTTTTGTGACAATCTTTTTGTGTATTCTCCATTCAATCGACCATAAAAGAGGCTGGGAGTCATCCAACCTCTTATTTACCTAGTTCTTGTGTTCGTTTGTAGGCTTGCTGAACTGCGTCCATGACGGTACCTCTAAAGGCATGTTCTTCCAGACTCGCTACACCCGCGATAGTCGAACCTCCTGGGCTGCAAACTTGGTCTTTCAAAACTCCAGGATGTTGCTGGCTTTCCAGAACCATTTGTCCAGCGCCGACTACTGTTTGGGCTGCCATTTTCAAGGACCTTTCTCTTGATAATCCTGTCTGCACACCTGCATCTGCCAAAGCCTCTATAAAGAGATAGACAAAGGCTGGTCCACAACCTGCAAGACCTGTCGCAGCATCAATCAAGCCATCTCCCAGCTCAACCAAAAGACCGGCCTTGGCCAATAACTGACAAAAGAGTTCCCTGTCCTCAGCACGACAATTTGCTGACATGGCATAACTAATCACTCCTTGGCCGATAGCAACTGGAGTATTGGGCATGATGCGAATGATACGATGTTGACTTGGCAGAAGACTCGCTAGTTTTTCTAAAGTCAATCCAGCCGCCATGGAAATCAAAAGAAGACTTTCTCTCTTTTCAAGGATGGTCTGATATTGAGAAAGCAAGTCTGAGAACTGAGCAGGCTTAACTCCTAGAAAGATTACATCTGCTTCTGCAAAAATTTCTTCATTGCTGGAAGCCTGACCACCGAAATTGGCGATGAAAGCATCTACTTTTGCTTGACTACGATTGGCAAGGAGAATCTGAGCACCCGTCTTGGCCTGCACAACAGCCTTAGCCAAGCTAGCTCCCATATTCCCCAAACCGATAAATCCAATCTTCATCTCTTACTCCCTTATCTGTCCGTTACCAGTAACCACATACTTGTAGCTGGTCAACTCTTTCAAGCCCATAGGCCCACGCGCATGCAGTTTCTGAGTAGAAATCCCCATCTCACATCCAAGACCAAACTGGCCACCATCAGTGAAACGAGTCGAGGCATTGACATAAACCGCTGCAGAGTCCACTTGATCTGTAAAGTAAGCTGCAGCTTCAGTATTTTCCGTCACAATGGCATCCGAATGATGGGTACTGTGGACTTCAATATGCGCAACCGCTTCTTCTAAACTACTCACAACCTTAACCGCTAGGATATAGTCTAAAAACTCGGTGTCAAAGTCTTGTGCCTCAGCTGCTCGACCTGAAACAAACTGACTTGATTGGCTATCCAAGCGGAATTGAATTGGTTCCAGTCCAGCTTCTTTCCGACTTGTAACCAGCACTTTCTCCAAGCGAGGAAGAAAACGTGCTGCCTTGTCTTCATGAACCAGCAAGACCTCCATAGCATTGCAGACAGAAGGACGACTGGTTTTAGCATTGTTGATGATAGACAGAGCCTTGTCTTCATCGGCATCCTTATCCACATAGACATGTACAATCCCAGTTCCTGTCTCGATAACAGGCACAATAGCATTTTCAACCACCGCATTGATCAAACCAGCACCTCCACGAGGAATGAGAAGATCTAAATAGCCCTTAGCCTTCATCATAGCATAGCTACTTTCACGACTGGTATCTTCCACTAGTTGAATCACCTCTGGATGTATGGTCGTTGTCTCCAAGCCCTTCTTCAAGGCTGTGACAATAGCATGAGCTGTTTGGTAGGCGTCCTTACCACTACGAAGAACGACCGCATTGCCACTTTTGAGAGCCAAAGCAGCCGCATCAGACGTCACATTTGGACGACTTTCGTAGATAATCCCAATAACCCCCATGGCCACACGCTTCTTGGTAATAACCAAGCCATTTTCAAGCTGACTTGTTTCTAGGACTTCACCGATAGGATCTGGTAAAGCAACCACTTCACGAATCCCTCTTGCCATCGCTTCTATACGTCCCTCATCCAAATAAAGACGGTCTAGCATGACATCTGAGATTTTCCCCTTGGCTGCTTCCATATCCAGAGCATTAGCCGCTAAAATCTCCTCAGTAGCTGCCAACAAGTGATCAGCCATGGCTAGCAAGGCTTGGTTTTTCACTGCTTCACTAGCAGTATTAATTGATTTCTTAACAGCCTGTACCTGCTCAAATTGTTCTTGTGTACTTACCATCGTTCACCTCTAAAATTCTGTAAAGAGCAGCTGGATTTCAGGAGTAATGGAAATCCAGTCATCACGGTGAATCAAGACTCCCTTAGCTTTTTGAGAACGGAGCATATCTTCTAGGGCTGAGACACCAAATTGGACACGTCCCTTTCCAAGAGATTGACCTGTTTCTTTATCTGCTACTGTTACAATATCGTGGTAAGAGAAGTTTCCTTCCACTTCTACCACGCCTGATAAAAGGAGACTTTTCCCGTTTTTTGAAAGTGCCTCTGCAGCTCCACCATCTACCCAAATCGTTCCTTGGCTTTGAGCATAGAAGGCCAGCCATTGTTTCTGGGTACGAAGTCCCTTCTCTTGCGCAACAAAGAAGGAACCATCCTTGGTCTCCTCCGCTGCCTCAATCAGGGCATCAGATTTCATAGACGAGCAGATATAGACTGGCACCCCTGACTCCGTTGCAATCGTAGCCGCCTTGATTTTGGTTAACATTCCGCCTGTACCATTAGACGAACCTGCTCCACCAGCCATATCAATAATCTCACGATTGATAGTCTCGATTTTCTCCAAACGTTTGGCTGTTGGATCCGAATTAGGATTGCCAGTATAGAGACCGTCCACATCGGTCAAGAGAACTAAAAGGTCTGCTTGAACCATCGCCGCTACCTGGGCACTCAGAGTGTCATTATCACCCACCTTGAGCTCATCAATAACGACACTGTCATTCTCGTTGATGATGGGGATTGCACCACGATGAAGCAATACAGACAAGGCCTGATGGGCATTCTTATAACGACGTTTATCTACAAAATCATCCTGTGTCAGCAAGATTTGTGCAGAAACGATCTGGCGCATGAGGAGGTTGGTTGTATATTCCTCCAACAAAAGTCCCTGACCAACTGCAGCCGAAGCTTGTTTATCTGCAATCTTGGTCGGACGTTTTTTAAAACCCAAAGCTCCAAATCCAGCGGCAACTGCCCCAGATGACACTAAAATCAACTCATGTCCAGCCTCATGCAGCATAGCCAATTGCTGGGTAATTGCCTTTACTTTACTTCTTGATAAACTCCCGTCTTCATTTGTCAAGGAGGAGGTCCCCACCTTAAAGACGATTCGTTTGTACTTCATATTCTCACTCCGATTCTTCATATTTATCCATTATAACATGAATACTTTAAAATAGAAAAGACTTGAAATGAAAAAGGTTGAGACAAGACATCTCAACTCTTTTATCTATTCTCAGTTTTACGCAATCTTTCCAGCATTTCTTTAAAAATCTCTGGAATATCTGCTGTGAACTCCAAGGTTTCACCTGTTCTCGGATGAGTAAAACCTAGAGTCTTGGCATGGAGAAACTGTCCATGTCCTTTCAAAGTCTTACGAGGACCATAGACTTCATCACCAGCGACTGGATGGCCAATATAAGCCATATGAACACGGATTTGGTGGGTACGTCCTGTTTCCAGTTGCATCTCCACTAAGCTATAATCACCAAAGCGTTCCAAGACTTGAAAACGAGTCACTGCTGGCTTCCCTTTAGCAGTCACTGCCTGTTTCTTACGATCTTTTTCACTACGACCAATCGGAGCTTCAATCACACCACGATCATTGGGAAGATTGCCATGAACAATCGCCCAGTATTTGCGTAGAGACTTCTTATCCTTGAGTTCTTGGGCAAGTGCTAAGTGGGCCTCATCATTCTTCGCAATCATGAGGAGACCAGATGTGTCCTTGTCAATGCGGTGAACGATACCCGGTCGGAGAACACCATTGATACCTGACAAGTCCTTGATATGGTACATGAGGGCATTGACCAAGGTTCCACTAGTATGACCTGCGCTGGGATGAACCACCATCCCCTGAGGTTTATTTACGACGGCTACATCCTCATCTTGATAGATGATATCTAGCGGAATATCTTCAGCCACATACTCTAAGACCTCTGGTTCTGGCACATGGTAGGTGACGATATCCCCCTCTTGGACAGTGTATTTGGCTTTCTTGGCTTGCCCATTCACCAAAACTTGTCCTGCTTTGATTTGTTCATTCGCGAGACTGCGTGACAATTCTGTCAGATCTGACAGAGCCTTGTCTAGACGTTGCCCACCAGTTTCAATTTTTATTTCCATTTACTTCCTCTTTAAGCATTGCAATCAATAGAATAATGACACCAACTGTCAAATAGCTGTCAGCAACATTGAAAATCGCAAAGTTGATAAAGTCTAGGTGAAACATATCCACCACAAAACCTTGACTCATTCTGTCGATAAAGTTGCCCAGACCTCCCGCGATGATCAAAGTCAGTCCAAAAACTAGCCAGAGAGAATCCTCCATGTGTTTATGTAGATACCAAATGGCTCCTACCATGACGACCAGTGTAATGACAGCAAATAACCACTGCTGATCTTGCAGCATAGAGAAGGCTGCTCCTCTATTTTGCAGGTAGGTCAAGCTAACGAGATTGGGAATCCAAGACCGAACCTCTCCCAAAGGTATCTGTTGGACGACATAGGCTTTGACCCACTGGTCCAGTGCTATCAAGAGCAGTACAATGACTGCTACTATTCCTCTTTTTTTCATGATTTCCTCTTCTGATCAAAATATTCTTGCATAACCTCAACGAAAAGAGTCCCAGCTTGACTAAGCTCCACTTCCTCCCGTTTGACGTAGACCATTCGGTTGTCTAGATTATCCTTGAGACGAATGACTGTAATCCCATTAACACTGTCACTATCTAAAAATCCTGAACCTGTCGCATAAGCATTCGTTCGCTCCAAAATACCATTCAAAGTAGCACGGTCCGTCACATTAAACATCTGCGAGCTCGCGCTGGTGTCGACAAAGTTCTCTGAATAGTATAGATACTCATCCTTTTCCTGAGTGAAACGAACCGTTGGTAAATCCGCTAGGTCCTCCATGACCAATTCCTCTTTCTGTGCTAAAGGATGCCCTTCACGAAGATAAATGTGAGTCTGGAAAGGAATTAGTTCAATAACTTCTAAACCAAGCTTTTCAACCCGTTGCATGATGCCCTTTTTATTTTGGTTGTTGAGGTAGATAATCCCAATCTCACTATGTCCTTGGGCTACTTCGTCTAAAATTTGAACTGTGGTAGACTCAAAAATACGAAAGTTCTTATAATCAGGATAACGTTCTGAAAAGGCCGTAATGGTTGGTGGCAAGAAGTCATAGTGCTGGCTGGCAATGGAAAATTCATCCTTTTCTTCCTCAGGATTGGCATACTGATTTTGAAAAACATCGAAGCCTTTGACCAATTCTTGCGCTTTCTCATAAAATTCCATACCACGACGGGTCAAAAACGTTCCCGAACTAGTTCGACGGAAAATCTTAAACCCAAGCTCTTTTTCCAAATCGCGCACAGAAATAGACAGACTCGGCTGACTAACATACATCTTTTCAGCAGCTTCACGGAAAGTACCACTATTGGCAATGGCCACAACATAGCGTAATTGTTGAATGTTCATCTTTTACCCCCAACTTCTCTATCTGTTCATTATACCATATTTCAGAATTTTTCCAAAAAGGAAAAGATATCCATCACAAACTCAAAGCTAACTACTCTCTATTAAATTAAATATAGATATCAAAACAAAAAATAGGCTCTCCGAAAAATCGGAAAACCTTATTTTATGCTACTTCTAGCTTCCTCGCCTTTTCATTTTAAGGCTCGGGATAAAAAGGTTCACTGGACCTTTTTATTTTGCGATTGGGTAAACAGAAACTTGTTTTTTATCGCGACCTTTACGTTCAAAGCGTACTACGCCTTCAACTTTAGCGAACAAAGTATCGTCTCCACCACGTCCAACGTTTACACCTGGATAGATGTGTGTACCACGTTGACGGTAAAGGATTGATCCACCTGTTACAGTTTGTCCATCAGCTGCTTTAGCTCCAAGACGTTTCGCTTGTGAATCGCGTCCGTTTGATGTAGAACCTCCACCTTTTTTGTGGGCGAAAAGTTGCAAGTTGTTAAGAGTCATTTTTAACATAATGTTTTCCTCCGTGTTAGTTTTCTGTGATAACTCTGGTTTGGACGAACTCAGAAGAGTCCTCCGATAAGTTTGCCATACCTAAGAAAAATGATTCGAAGAATAACTGGGTCATTTCTCTCTGGTGTGAAGGAAGATCCGCTGGTATTTCAACCTTTAGATAGCCACCTTCATCTTCGTTTAATTCTAAGATTGGTTCATAGCCTGCAAATTTCTCAATGGAATTGACAAAGTTAATGGCAAGCGTAGAAACCGATGCACACACGACATCTAAGCCGTATTCGCCACTTTCGGCGTGTCCAGTAATTTCCGCACTCCTCAGCTCGCCATCTTCGGCTCTCTCAAAGACTGCTTGTATCATGTGTTCTCCTTAAAATTAAGCGTTGATCGCGTTGATGACAACTTTTGTATATGGTTGACGGTGACCTTGTTTACGGTGGCTACCTTTTTTAGGTTTGTACTTGTATGTAACAACTTTCTTTTGTTTTCCTTGTTTTTCAACAGTTCCAACTACAGTAGCTCCAGCAACAATTGGAGTTCCGACAACAGTGTTTTCACCACCAACAAGAACAACTTCGTTAAAAGTAACTTCTTGACCAGCTTCAACGTTCAATTTTTCAACGTAGATTGCTTGACCAACTTCAACTTTAACTTGTTTTCCGCCAGTTTTGATAATTGCGTATGTGCTCATTATGCACCTCCTATGATTTTTAGGGTTTCCCCGTATTTTTGTGAAGACTCGCCTAGCATCGTGGGACGAACCACTTTACACTCACTATGTGAGCAACGATGTTCGTGCGGTTGCACAGGACTGTGCATAGTCAACTCTTCAAGTATAGCATATCTTCTTTTTTCTTACAAGCGAAATCAATCAAATTTAAGCTTTTTCTTTCCCTTTTTTTCTCCAAGAAGCAAAAAGCATACTGAAGTAAAAGATACTCATCATAAGAGGAACACCTAGAATTGTCTTCTCCTGATAATAAATCGTCAAATAAGCTGAAAAAACAACTCCGAAGACAAAACTGCTAAGCAAGCTAACAAAAATCAAGCCCTCTCGTAGGAAAGGCGTATGCTTGGTCCGGAAATAATCTCCAAAAGCTAACATGGTTCGTTTGATATTCCCTGTCATAAAAGCATTATTATAGGCAATACCTGATACTTCTCCAAAAGCAGTTGTCACCAATCCCATACAAAAGGCCAAGGGCGGTACGAGATAGATATTATCAACCGTTTGCGGCACAAAGCCTATAATTAGGGACAGGACTGCAAGAGGAATCAAGGACAAAATCGGCTTTTTAACAATTCGTAGTTTTTCCTTATACAATGTCAGAAAAAAGACACCCATCATAAAGGACAACAAGGTCATTACTTTAGCACTGGCATCCGATACATTTTGTTGAATGAGTCCTACAGAAAGAAAAACGACATTCCCAGTCTGTCCAGCGACAAGGGTATTCCCTCGCACGATAAAAGTATAAGCATCGACATATCCTGCACAAAAAGTCAAAAAAAGCGCTAGTCGCTTAGACTGACGTGATATTTTCCTTATTGGTAATAATCTCATTTTCTCCCCCTTCTCATATCATCTACTTATCTAAATATTGTACCACTTTCTCCAAGAGATTCGTAGCCCATTTGAAAATTTTTACCATCTGTTGGATAGTCCTTCTTTTCTATGTTATAATGAAGGAAGGAATTGAAGTCGAAAAAGGAGTATTTATGCTTAAATTAGGTGTCATCGGAACAGGGGCTATCAGCCATCATTTCATAGAAGCAGCCCATGCTAGCGGAGAATACCAGCTGGTTGCAGTCTATTCTAGAAAACTAGAAACTGCCGCAACCTTTGCTTCTCGCTATGAAAATATCCAACTCTTTGATCAATTAGAAGACTTCTTTAAGTCTTCCTTTGATGTGGTCTATATCGCCAGTCCAAACTCCTTGCATTTTGTTCAGGCCAAGGCTGCCTTGTCTGCTGGCAAGCATGTCATTCTTGAAAAACCAGCTGTCACTCAGCCACAAGAGTGGCTGGATTTGAGACAGACAGCTGAGAAAAATAATTGTTTTATCTTTGAAGCTGCACGAAACTACCACGAGGAAGCTTTTACTACTATCAAAAGCTTTTTAGCAGACAAGCAAGTATTGGGAGCAGATTTCAACTATGCCAAGTATTCTTCCAAGATGCCTGACTTGTTGGCTGGACAGACTCCCAATGTCTTTTCAGATCGTTTTGCTGGTGGAGCCCTTATGGACTTGGGGATTTATCCTCTCTATGCTGCTATTCGCCTCTTTGGTAAGGCTCAAGACGCGACTTATCAGGCTCAACAGCTTGACAATAGCATTGACCTAAATGGAGACGGTATCCTCTTCTACACTAACTTTCAAGTTCATATCAAGGCTGGGAAAAACATCACTTCCAATCTTCCTTGTGAGATTTACACAGCAGATGGAACCTTGACCCTTAACACGATTGAGCATGCCCGCTCAGCTATTTTTAGCGACCACCAAGGAAATCAAGTCCAGCTCCCTATCCAACAGGCTCCTCATACGATGACTGAGGAAGTTGCTGCGTTTGCTCAGATGATCCAACAACCAGACCAGACACTTTACCAGAACTGGCTGGATGATGCAGGCTCTGTTCATGATTTACTCTATACCATGCGCCAGACTGCTGGCATTAGATTTGAGGCAGAAAAATGAAAACCAAACTACCGACTGAATGGCAAGAACTGAGCGACCAGCTCGGTTTCCAGGAATTTACCCCCATTCAAATTCAACTATTTGAGCCTATACTTGCTGGAGAAAACCTCCTGGGAGTGAGTCCAACAGGAACTGGTAAGACCCTCGCTTACCTCCTACCAAGCCTTCTCAGACTACAAAAGAAAAAAGCCCAACAACTCTTGATCCTAGCACCAAATACAGAACTGGCCGGACAGATTTTTGACGTGTGTAAAACCTGGGCAGAGGCTATCGGCTTGACTGCTCAGCTCTTCCTATCAGGTTCAAGTCAGAAACGTCAGATTGAACGCCTAAAAAAAGGACCAGAAATTCTAATCGGTACTCCTGGCCGTATCTTTGAGTTGATTAAATTGAAAAAAATCAAGATGATGAATGTGGAAACCATCATCCTGGATGAATTTGACCAATTGCTAGATGATTCTCAGATTCACTTTGTCGAGAAAATCACTCACTACGCACCTCGTGACCACCAACTCATCTACATGAGTGCGACGACCAAGTTTGACCAAGAAAAGATTGCGCCCAACACACATACCATTGATCTCTCTGATCAAAAACTAGACAACATTCAACATTTCTATATGCAGGTAGACCAACGTCACCGCGTTGATATGCTGCGAAAACTAGCTCATGTTGAGGATTTCCGTGGTCTGGTCTTCTTTAACAGCTTATCAGACCTTGGAAGTGCTGAGGAAAAATTACAGTATCGAGATGTCTTGGCCGTTTCCCTCGCTAGTGATGTCAATGTTAAGTTTAGAAAAGTTATCTTAGAAAAGTTTAAGGACAAGCAGCTAACCCTGCTCCTTGCAACTGACCTTCTGGCTCGTGGAATTGACATTGATAGCCTAGAATGCGTCGTAAATTTTGATGTTCCTAGAGATATGGAAACCTATACCCACCGTGCTGGCCGTACAGGTCGCATGGGAAAAGAAGGCTATGTTGTTACTCTGGTAACCCATCCTGAAGAACTTAAAAAACTCAAGAAATTCGCAAGTGTGCGTGAAATTGTCCTGAAAAATCAAGAACTCTATATTAAATAAGGTTGGCATTCGCCAACCTTTTTCTTATCCCCAAGTAATTTCTAATTGATAGCTGGCAAAGTGGTGTCCCTCTTGGTTTTGCAGTTGATAGGCTAGCTCAATCTTTTGCCCATCCAGTTTGTAGTGACTCGTTTGAATGATAAACTCCTGCATCCCCATTGGAGTCGGAATATAGGCTAAACTATCACTCTCCTTTAGAAATTTCATAATGGTCTTCGGATTGGAAAAACGGGTCATCACCAGTTCTTCTTCATGAAACTTGAGAACCACTTTTTCTTTTTCCTCATTATAAAAAAGCAGATAGCTATAATCCCCTTTTTCATGCACTTCAACGTCATAAAGCTGGTCAATCACTTCCAACTGCTCATCAAACTGAATCGTATTTCGCATCCGAATCTTCACATCAAATCCTCTTTCTTGTCTCTTGTCCTACTATTTTACCAAAAAGAGCAGGATTTTGCTATAATGGTCATATGAACGAAAAAGTATTCCGTGACCCAGTTCACAACTATATCCATGTCAATAATCAAGTCATCTATGACTTGATCAATACAAAAGAATTTCAACGTCTGCGTCGTATCAAACAGCTAGGAACTTCCAGCTATACCTTTCATGGTGGGGAGCACAGTCGCTTTTCCCACTGTTTGGGGGTCTATGAGATTGCACGACGTATCACAGAGATTTTTGAAGAAAAATATCCTGAAGAATGGGATCCTGCTGAGTCTCTCTTGACCATGACCGCTGCGCTCCTTCATGACCTTGGGCATGGTGCCTACTCCCATACTTTTGAACATCTCTTTGATACAGATCATGAAGCTATTACCCAGGAAATCATCCAAAGTCCTGAGACAGAGATTCACCAAGTCCTGCTTCAAGTGGCGCCAGATTTCCCAGAAAAGGTAGCCAGTGTTATCGACCATACCTATCCTAACAAGCAGGTCGTGCAGCTCATTTCTAGTCAAATTGATGCAGACCGCATGGACTATCTCTTGCGCGACTCCTATTTTACAGGAGCATCTTATGGGGAATTTGACCTGACTCGAATCCTTCGAGTCATTCGTCCAGTCGAAAATGGGATCGCCTTTCAGCGCAACGGTATGCATGCCATCGAAGACTATGTTCTCAGTCGCTACCAGATGTATATGCAGGTTTATTTCCACCCAGCAACACGGGCCATGGAAGTTCTCCTACAAAATCTCCTCAAACGCGCTAAGGAACTCTATCCTGAAGACAAGGACTTCTTTTCACGAACTTCTCCACATCTACTCCCTTTTTTCGAGAAGAAAGTCACTCTCGCTGACTATCTGGCTCTTGATGATGGCGTGATGAATACTTACTTCCAGCTCTGGATGACCAGTCCTGACAAGATTCTCGCAGACTTGTCGCAACGCTTTGTCAACCGTAAAGTCTTTAAATCCATCACCTTTTCACAAGAAGACCAAGACCAACTCGCAACCATGAGACAACTGGTTAAAGAAATCGGTTTTGATCCAGACTACTACACTGCTATTCATAAGAACTTTGACCTCCCTTATGATATCTATCGTCCCGAATCTGAAAATCCACGGACTCAGATTGAAATTTTACAAAAAAATGGGGAGCTGGCAGAACTCTCTAGCCTATCTCCTATCGTCCAATCCCTTGCTGGCAGCCGCCACGGAGATAATCGTTTCTATTTCCCAAAAGAAATGTTAGATCAAAACAGCATCTTCGCAAGTATCACCCAGCAATTTTTACACTTGATTGAGAACGACCATTTTAGCCCAAATAAGAACGAATAGAGGAAATATATGAGTATTAAACTAATCGCCGTCGATATCGATGGTACCCTGGTTAACAGTAAAAAGGAAATCACTCCTGAAGTCTTTTCAGCCATCCAAGACGCCAAAGAAGCCGGTGTCAAAGTCGTCATTGCAACGGGTCGTCCCATCGCAGGTGTTGCCAAACTTCTGAACGACTTAAAGTTGAGAGACGAGGGTGACTATGTTGTAACCTTCAACGGTGCCCTTGTCCAAGAGACTGCTACTGGCCATGAGATTATCAGCGAATCCTTGACCTATGAGGATTATCTGGATATGGAATTCCTCAGTCGCAAGCTCGGTGTCCACATGCACGCCATTACCAAGGATGGTATCTACACTGCCAATCGCAATATCGGAAAATACACGGTGCACGAATCAACCCTCGTCAGCATGCCCATTTTCTACCGTACTCCCGAAGAAATGGCTGACAAGGAAATCGTCAAATGTATGTTCATTGATGAACCAGAAATTCTCGATGCTGCGATTGAAAAGATTCCAGCCGAATTTTACGAGCGCTACTCCATCAACAAATCTGCTCCTTTCTACCTCGAACTCCTTAAAAAGAATGTAGACAAGGGTTCAGCTATTACCCACCTAGCTGAAAAACTCGGATTGACCAAAGATGAAACCATGGCGATCGGGGACGAAGAAAATGACCGCGCCATGCTGGAAGTCGTTGGAAATCCCGTTGTTATGGAAAATGGAAATCCTGAACTCAAAAAAATCGCCAAATACATCACCAAAACGAATGACGAATCTGGCGTAGCCCATGCTATTCGTAAGTGGGTATTGTAGCAAAAGGTAAGAATAGACGAAAACCGCTCAGCAGAGCGGTTTTTGATATAAGTTAGACAATTGCTAATATTATCTAAATATACAGTTACTTAAATCTTGAGAGTACAAAAACCTCAAATTCGTTAATTTTGATTTTTGTTCCCTCAAAAACATTATAGAGCCTTAAAGCTCACTCGTCAATACAATTATTTCAACTAAGATTATTTGATAATGCTATTTCATTCAACGTTCCTTTCTAAATTCGTCCAAGCTGACTTCCGTTAGGTGCTTTTTTGTTACCTTAATTCATCTACGCTGATTTCCAACTCATCAACAATTTTCTTAACCGTGTCAAAATATAAAGCTTTCACCTCTCCATCTCTTAAACGATAGATTCCAGCAGGTTCGATACATGCTTTTAAGCAAAGTTTATAAACTGTCCAATTTCGTTCTGAAAGTTTTTCAGATATTTTTTCCCAAAGCATAGCCTTTTTCTCCTTATATATCTTTATTTTTTTACTTTTTATGCCCATATATGCAATTGCACTATATATTGTGTTTTTTTGAATTTCTTCCTGTTGTTTACACAATATATTGACAAAAATTGTTTTTTAGCATATAATATATCTTGACTAAGACCTCTCACCGTTTTAGTCAAAATTTCAACAGAAAGGAGTAGTCTTATGTCAAAGACTCCTATAAAACCTGGAACAGATAATCAGAAGCCTGGTTACTATGTAGAGGTAGGACCTCGAGGTGGAAAAGTCACTAATGGTCATACCGCAACTATCGGAAAAGGTGATCGGCTCCCTCCGACATCAGCTAAAGGCAATGGCTGGAAAAAAGTCTAGTCTTCGTTTGCGTACAATCGTTCAATGGTTGTACGCTTTTTCCATAGACAAAAGCACATTCCAAAAATATTGATTTGAATCCATGCTTCAGCGTAATCTTTCCCATCGCTTGCGTAATGAGTTATGTAATGATGTATCATATCTATTCCTTCTTAAATTTGGTATAATAAAGATAATAAAACGATTGGAGAAATCTTATGGATTCTAATAAGCTATTCTGCTTGTTTTGCGGTTATTCAGTCCCAAACCACTACGATACATTCCGAGAAGAAGAACACTACTTTCAGATTCGACGTCCACATATTAAGGTTGAGGAAAATTTAAGCGACAAAATAGCAATACAAACAATGAATTGTCCAAACTGTCATAAAGTTTCAATCGATATCGTGGGCGTAGGAAGTCAATTCCCGAATCGAATTATGCACTTCAATCCAATTTCTCTCGCTAAAGCCTATCCAGATTACATCCCGCAAACAATCAGAAATGATTATGAAGAAGCTCACGCTATCTTAAATCTCAGCCCCAAATCCTCCGCAACCCTCTCTAGACGTTGTTTACAAGGAATGATTAGGGATTTTTGGGGAATTTCGAAAGCAAGATTAGTAGATGAGATAGACGCTTTAAAAGATCTTGTTGATCCAAGTACTAAAAAGGTACTTGATGCCCTACGAAAACTTGGAAACATTGGAGCTCATCCAGAAAAAGATGTAAATCTTATAGTAGATATTGAACCCAATGAGGCTCACATGCTGCTGAAATTTATAGAATTACTTATGCAAAAATGGTATATCGAACGCCATGACAACGAGCAATTACTACAAGATATTTTGGATTTGGACAAAGATAAACAAAATCAACGCAAATCTAAAAATTCTTGATAATGTTGAGAGTAAGGATCTAATTCAAAATTAGATCGCCGTCCATATTGTAATATTGCTTGACAATTCGAATTTTATCCGCTTCAGTTCCTTCGTCTCTCAAAATTGAAAGGTGGATAACTTTTTCAACCTTCAATTCATCAGATCTACCACGTCTATCGTGGTATTTTTCTTTTTTCTCTGGCATCTTTCTACCCCTCCTACTCTCCTAAATCAACCCTGCTTTCATCGATGCCTAGGACATCGCACACTCGGTTTTTCAATCTGTCGCTTCCCTTACCATACTTCAGCAATTCTGAAATGGTAGGCTTCTTTACTCCACAAGCACGAGCAAGGTGTGTTTGTGTCATTCCTTTTGAATTCAGTTTGTCTTTGACAATCTGAATCCACTTTTGATGTTGTTGACTCATATATTCCCTTTCTATTGTTTCGTCTCACTTTCCAGCGCTCTGAGTTCTATCTCGTGGCTAACTTGTCTCAATAGCTTCTCACACGCTATTTTAGCTTCTCTATATGTTTTAGATTCGCTGATGATGTAATCAGCAAGTTCGATGATTTTATCTTCCATTCAACCTCCTATATCAGTCTCAAGGCTGATGTAATATCCTCCTAAATTGCTATAATAATCTTGACTAGGACCTCTCACCGTTTTAGTCAAAATTCCAATAGAATGGAGGAAATGAGAATGAATCTAAATCAAATTCGTATTTTAGAAGCTTGTCATAATTTTTTGATTGGTCGTACGGAATTTAAGGATGAATTACAAAATGATTCCCTCGTCTACCGATTCCAAGATAAAAATATTACCTTTGTAACCTATCAAGAATACAGGAATTTATCATTTATCGATTTCAAATTAAAATATGGTTATCTAGATGATTCTATAACCTATTTAGATAATAGAGAAGAATTGATAAGTGCATTCCCAAGCGAACACGAACTAAGAGCCTTAAACGAAGTGCCTGATATGGAACAAGCTCGTATTCAGATTTTTAAACTACTATCACAAGCTAATCTTGAAATACTAACTGAAAAAAATTCAAATGCCAAAAAAGATTATTTTGGTTACCAGTTCCGTAATCTCGAAACAAAAGAATCATATCCAATTTATTTGTTTCCAGAAAATGCTAATTTTGAACTAGTTGCTATCATTTGATAGGATATCTGCTTCAAAACGAAACCAATTCAGCTCATGAGCAAGCTCTTCAAGCTCGTGAGCTTTTTTATTATGGCTTCAAGCCATAACAAAAAGCAGTATCCGAAAGATACCACTTGACGACTCAACTCTAGAATTATTAAAAAAGTACAGACAAGATCATTGGCTGGAAAATAAAGATAATCGTATTTTCTCTAACATATCAAACAATGCAGTCAATAAGGCCTTAAGATATATCGTTGGAAGAAATGTCCATGCTCACTCTCTCAGGCACACTTATGCTTCTTTTTTGATTTCAAAACACGTTGAACTACTATCTATCTCTAAAATCCTTGGCCATGAGAATATGAACATCACTATTGAGGTGTACGCTCACCGTTGAAGGAATTAGAGGAGGCAAGTAATTCGGAAGTAAGAGAGATATTCTCAAATTTAGGGGCGGATTTGGGGCGGAACGCCTCAAAAACCCAGTAAAATCAATAGTTTATATGCCCCCTGCAGGAATCGAACCTGCAACTACTCCTTAGGAGGGAGTTGTTATATCCATTGAACTAAGGGAGCTAGAGAAAAACCCTGCTGGGTGAGCAGAGTTTTTTAGTCGAATTAACGACGGATTTCTTTGATACGAGCTGCTTTACCTTGAAGAGCACGCAAGTAGTACAATTTCGCACGACGTACTTTACCGTAACGAACAACTTCGATCTTTTCAACACGTGGAGTGTGGATTGGGAAGATACGCTCAACACCTACACCGTTAGAGATTTTACGAACTGTGTAGTTTTCTGAGATGCCAGCACCTTTACGTGCGATAACAACACCTTCAAAAATCTGGATACGTTCACGGTTACCTTCGACAACTTTCGCGTGTACACGAACTGTGTCACCAGGACGGAATGATGGGATATCTGTACGAAGTTGACCTTCAGTCAAGCTTTGGATTAATGGATTCATTTTATTCTCCTATCTTTGTCAATCTTGAGGAACCTTCCTCAGCGGATAAACTGTATTTTTGTGCGTCCATTACACACAAGATACAGTTTACCAAATTTCCACCTAAAAGTAAAGAAATTTATAGCAGAATTCCTAAAAAAATCGCTAGAAAACCGCCTATGTAAGTTAAGAGAAAATAGCTATAAAATACCTTCTTGTCACTTAACAGTCTTTGTAGCTCATCATTCAAGGTTGAAAAGGTCGTTAACCCTCCACAAAAACCTGTCGCTAGGATAGCATAGATTTCCTTGGACTCCACATGATTGTAGAATAGGCCAATTAAAAAACATCCTAGAAGATTGGCAATGAGAGTTCCCAATGGCAATTTTGAAGGTTGATTATAGCGGGAAAAGAAATAACGCACCAGGGCTCCGAACCCGCAGGCGATTGCAAGATAAACGATTACCATTTCTTCCTCCCTAGAACATAAGCCAAGAGCAGACCTCCTCCAATACTAAAAATCAAATACAGGACTAAACTAAGATAACGCCCAGTATCGAGCAATTTCACAGCATCCAAGAGTAGACTAGAAAAGGTTGTTAAACCTCCGCAAAAACCCGTCCCCAGCGCCAAAACCAAGCCTTTACTAGTTCCCTTATGGGCCAGATAGCCTTTCACCAGATAGACCAAGCAGAATATTCCCAGATAGTTGACGAGAAGGGTCCCCCAAGGAAAGTCTGGGCTAGCTGGTAACCAAGTGGAAATGAGATAGCGGACAAGGCCACCCAACATAGCTGCTAGAAAAATTCCGAGCGGATAGAATTGTTCTTTTTTCATTTGATATTTTGATCCTGATAATCACGCGAACGTTTGAGAATGTCTGAAAAAGTCGCAACAATGGTCTCCTGATAGCACTTATCTTCTACTCTATTTCTGACTTTTTCAAAAATGATTTCTTCTCTCTTAGTATCTAAAATAGGTTTTCCAGAGGCTTTCTTATAGGCAACTACTCCCTCAACCAAATGCATTCGTTCTTCTAGGAGCTTAACGATTTGGTCGTCGATTTGATCAATTTCTTGCCGAATAATATCTAAGTTCATACAGTCTCCTCCTTTATTTGAATTATTGTATCAAAAAGCTACCAAATAGGCTAGTAAAATCCCAAAATAACTAATAAAAAAACGCACTGACTTCTTCCAGTCAGCGCAGTTTGATTCTTATCCTACTTTTGCAGCCAATTCTTCTGCGAATTGTTCCAAACGCTCGATGTCTTCTTCTTCGGCAGAGAGGTCCACTTTAACACACTCTGAACCTTTTTCTGCTCCTGTCGCTACAAAAACGCGATCAAAGTCATCGACAGCCTTACAGAATTCGTCGTAGAAGGTATCTCCTGAACCGACCACTCCGTAAATTTTGCCATTCAAGTTGAGATCGGCTAGGTCTTCGTAGAAGTCCATCATCTCATCTGGCAATTCTCCATCACCGTAAGTATAGGTCGCAACGATTGCGATATCCGTCTCCAAGAAGTCTGAAGCGTCAACAGTCGTACATTCATCCACATCGACATCCAAGCCCAAGTCACGCAATTTGTCTGCTACAATATCTGCAATTTCTTCGGTATTACCGGTCATACTGGCAAATACAATTTTTGCTAATGCCATATCATCCTCCTCAATTTATCTTTCTCCATTATATCATATCTTTTTCATTTTAAAAATAAAAATTCTTGTGCTACAATGAAATGAGAAAGAATTGAGGTTATTTATGGAAATTTGCCAGCAAATTTTAGAGAAAATCAAAGAATACGATACCATTATCATTCATCGTCATATGAAACCAGATCCGGATGCCTTAGGGAGTCAGGTAGGTTTGAAAGCTCTTCTCACACACCATTTTCCAGAAAAGACCATCAAAGCAGTCGGTTTTAACGAACCAACTCTAACTTGGATGGCGGAAATGGATACTGTCCAAGACAGTGACTACCAAGGAGCTCTTGCTATTATTTGTGATACAGCGAATCGTCCTCGTATCGATGATAAACGCTACGAACAAGCTGCTTTCACCATCAAAATCGATCACCATCCAAATGATGATATCTATGGTGACCTATCTTGGGTGGATACAAGTTCAAGCAGTGCCAGTGAGATGATTGCTCTATTTGCTCAAGAAAATCAGCTAACTTTGTCTAGTGAAGCGGCACGACTTCTCTATGCAGGAATTGTCGGGGACACAGGGCGTTTTCTCTACCCGTCAACTAGTGCCCGTACCTTTAGAATAGCTAGCCAGCTCCGAGAAATTGATTTTGACTTTGCTGGACTGTCTCGTCAAATGGATACCATGAGCTTCAAGATTGCAAAATTGCAAGGGTATGTTTATGATCACTTAGAAGTTGATGAGAATGGAGCCGCACGCGTTCTACTTACTCAAGACATCTTGAAAAAATATAAGGTTACAGATGCTGAAACAGCGGCAATTGTCGGAGCACCTGGCCGAATTGATACTGTTAAGGCTTGGGCTATCTTTGTTGAGCAAGCTGATGGTCATTTCCGTGTGCGTATGCGTAGTAAAATCACTCCTATCAATGAGATAGCCAAACGACACGACGGGGGAGGGCATCCATTAGCCAGTGGCGCCAATTCCTATAGTCTAGAAGAAAACGAACAAATATACAAAGAGCTGAAAGAGGCTCTACAGATTCACCAAGGCTAAGAAAGAATTTTCTTGGCCTTTTATATGCTAGATTCTTAAAATATACGGTTTCTTTGTACCTCAGTTTATGGTATAATAAATCAAACTGAATAAAAGGAGACTTAATAATGGAAAAAATCGTTTGTATATTCTCATTTCTGCTGGAGTAGCCATCCTTGGTTCACTTTTGCCATGGGCTAGTTTAAATGCAGGTTCTTTTGGATCCTATAGCGTGAATGGTTACCAAGGAGATGGGTGGTTTGTCATTATCGCAGCTATTGTGTCTATTGTTCTTGCTTGCTTGAATAATATGAATAAAGCAATGCCTAAAGGGTTCTCAATTGGTGTCATTGTTGCAGGTGCAATTGCAACTCTTGTCACACTAAATAGTCTCTTTAATGTAAATAAGTACATGTCTAACTTTGGTGGATATGGCATTTCAATCGGCTTTGGTTTGATTTTAGCTATTCTTGCTAGCATTGCACTTGTTGTAACTGGTCTCTTGGCAATGTCAGGTGGTAAAATTACAAAAGAGTCATTTACTGAATTAGCTGAGTCTGGTAAAGATTTTGCTCAGACTGTCGGACGTGTAACAAGCTCTACCGTTAAAACTGCAGTAGAAGAAATCAAAAAAGAATCTCAAGAACGTAAAAAAGAAGAAACTACAGCTGATAAAACAGAGACAGCTAAAGAGGAAACCGAGCAAAAAGAAGAAGCTAAGGAACCAGCTAATGTGGAAGCTGAGTCAACAGAAGAAAACGCAGAACCAGTAAAAGAAGAAACTACTGAATCTGAATCTGACTCTGAAACAAAAACAGAAGCTGAGCCAGTAGCCGAACCAACAGAAACAGAGGCTGAAGCTGAAACTGTAACAGAATCAACAGAAACAGAAATTACTGAATCTGAAAAAGAAGCAAAATTAGCAGCAGAAAACACAGAACCAGTAAAAGAAACAGAAGTAAAAAATCAACAAGAAGAAAAAACTCCAAATCAAGAGAACTAATCATTCTTCTACCGTCACTCCAGTAAACACTGGAGTGATTTTTTATCAAGATTTTTAATAAAATCAGGGAAAAGACTTGCCAAACTTATCAGAATCTGATAGACTAGTATGGTAACAATCTATGGCTCGCAAAGAGACCATGGCAGAAAGGAAATATTGCAAAATGAAAAAAGATATCCATCCAGAATATCGCCCAGTTGTCTTCATGGACACAACTACTGGTTACAAATTCCTTAGCGGTTCAACAAAACGCTCTAACGAAACTGTTGAGTTTGAAGGCGAAACTTACCCATTGATCCGTGTGGAAATTTCATCAGACTCACACCCATTCTACACTGGACGTCAAAAGTTCACTCAAGCAGATGGACGCGTGGATCGTTTCAACAAAAAATACGGTCTCAAATAATGATAAAAAAGAACAGTTACCACTGTTCTTTTTTTGTACTTCTTTTTATGAACCAACCCCTACTACTTTCTATTTGTCAAGCTTCACGCTGACACTATAATTGATGTCAAACGAGGTTAAAAAATATCGAAAAGAAGCTTGATATTGAGAATGGTCAAGATGATTGAAACTGCGTAACCTAGGATGGTGTTCCACTTGGCATTGGTGAATTCTCCCATCAGTGACTTCTTAGAGGTCAGATAGATTAAAGGGAAGATTGAAAACGGAAGAGCGATTGACAGAAAGACCTGTGAATAGACCAATAACTGATCCAAGGTTTTTTCTTGATGTCCAAACAAAACGGCGACTATAATCACAGGGAGCAAGGCAAAAATACGGGTAGCGATACGAATAATCCACTGAGGCAATTTCAGATGCAAGAAACCTTCCATGACAATCTGTCCTGTTAAAGTACCTGTAATGGTCGAATTTTGTCCACTTGCTAAGAGGGCTAGGGCAAATAAAGTTGACAGAGTTGAGCTGGCTATCGCTCCTGCTATTGTCGAATCCTGTAAAGCATTGTACATTTGAGAAAAAGCTGAAATTTCAGATGCATGACCAAAAAAGAGAGATGCCCCTAAAATGAGAAGCAAGGAATTGACAATAAAGGCTAGAGACAGCTGAATATTTGAATCCCAGGTCATAAAACGCACGGCTTTTCGAACATCCTTCTTATCTTTGTGATTGATTTTCCTTGTTTGGGATAGGGAGGAATGGAGATAGAGATTATGGGGCATGACTGTCGCACCTACAATCCCTAGAGCCAAAGTCAATTGGCTTTCATGACCTGGTAATGGTGTTTCAAATAATGTAGGAGTCGGTAAATAACCACCAAAGATACCCTGAATACTTGGACTGGATAAGACCACCAGATAGGTAAAGATGGCTAATATGGTTAAAATAAGAGTCGTAACAATGGCTTCAATTTTTTTGAAGCCAAATTTCATCAACAACAACAAAAGAAATACATCTAAAACGGTTAAGAGGATAGCGACCATAATCGGTATTTTAAATAAAAGATTTAAGGCAATCGCTGAACCTAGAACCTCGGCTAAGTCTGTTGCCATTAAAGCTAATTCTAAAATCAGCCACAAACTATAGCGAAGCCACTTGGGAGCATGATGAGCTGTTGCCTGTGCTAGGTCCATCCTAGTCACGATACCGAGCTTTCCAGCCATTTGTTGTAGTTGCATGGCAATGATGGATGAAATCAAAATAACAAATAAGAGACTATATTTGTAGGAAGCACCACCAACCACACTGGTAATCCAGTTTCCAGGATCCATATAACCAACTGCTACAAGGGCTCCAGGTCCTAAAAAAGCTTTTAGATTTTGCCAAAAATGATTGTTATTCGGAGTTTCAATAGATTGGTTGATCTCAGAAAGAGAGACTTTTTTGTAAGAAGACATCGGAATTTTACACTTTCTAATCTGTCTTTACCTATTTTCTTAATGGAGTTTTTGAAAATATAATGAAAATAGTTTTCCATTTCCAATTATTCCTTATTATATCACAATTTAGAATGATTCTTAAGGAAAGAATGATGGTTGAAATAGACAATATCTGTATTGCAAAAGCCAGCGTTTTCTGACGCTGGCTTTAAAACAGTGAAAATTCTTTCTCAACTAGATCGCTTCTGTGACAAAACTACGACTTTCTAGCACCTTGAGCATGGCATTTGCTGTGTCTAGGGCTGTGAAGAGGGGCACACCGTGTTCAATGGCTGAACGACGGATTTGCTCACCATCTTCGTCAGCAGTTCGTTTGGTTCCGACAGTATTGATGATGGCTTGAATTTTCCCTTTGCGGACAAAGCTTGGGATATCCTGTTCATCGTCACCAATCTTACCAACAGGTTGGGCTTGAAGTCCATGACTGGCAAAGAAGGCTGCTGTCCCTTCTGTCGCGAGGATACCATAACCGATATTTTGGAAACGACGAGCCAAGTCCAAGGCTTCATCTTTGGCATCATCAGCAATGGTAAAGACAACATTCCCAAAGGTTGGCAAGTGTAGGTAGGAAGCTTCAAAAGCCTTGTAGAGAGCTTTTTCAAGAGTAGTATCAGAACCCATAACTTCCCCTGTTGACTTCATTTCAGGACCAAGCAAGCTATCTACCTTAGCTAGTTTCGTAAAGGAGAAGACTGGTGCCTTGATATGAACGCGAGTACTTTCTGGATAAAGTCCATCTTGGTAACCCAGTTCTTCAAGACTTTGACCAAGAATGAGCTTAGTCGCTACCTGAGCCATAGGAATATTGGTTACCTTAGAAAGGAATGGCACCGTACGGCTGGCACGTGGATTGACCTCAATAACATAGACTTTCTCATCCTTGATGACAAACTGAATGTTCATCATTCCAAGACAATTAAGACCGATTGCTAGGCGTTTGGTGTAGTCTGCGATAGTTTCCTGAACCTTTTGAGACAAGGTTTGTGGAGGATAAACGGCCATTGAGTCACCTGAGTGGACACCGGCACGTTCGATATGTTCCATGATACCAGGGATGAGAACATTTTCCCCGTCTGAGATGGCATCGACTTCACACTCTTGCCCAACGATGTAAGAATCGACAAGGACTGGATGGTCTGGACTAGCCTTAACAGCGGTACGCATGTAAGAACGAAGGTCTTCTTCGTTTTCTACGATTTCCATGGCACGTCCACCCAAGACATAAGATGGACGAACGAGGACTGGGAAACCAATCTTGCGAGCAGCAAGCACAGCTTCTTCTTCATTGGTAGCTGTTTGACCTGGTGGCTGTGGAATATCCAAGTCTTTAAGGGCTTGTTCAAAGAGGTCACGGTCTTCGGCACGGTCTAGGTCAGCGACTTGCGTACCAAGGATGGTCACACCTGCTTTTGCCAAAGGCTCCGCAAGGTTGATGGCTGTTTGACCACCGAACTGAACGATAACGCCTTTTGGTTGCTCCAAATCGATAACATTCATGACATCTTCGAATGTTAATGGCTCGAAGTAAAGTTTGTCTGATACCGAGAAGTCTGTTGAAACGGTCTCTGGGTTTGAGTTCATGATGATAGCTTCATAACCAGCAGCCTGAATCGCCTTAACAGAGTGAACAGTTGCATAGTCGAATTCAACCCCTTGACCGATACGGATTGGACCTGAACCTAGGACTAGGACGGATTCCTTATCAGACTTGATAGACTCATTTTCCCATCCATAGGTTGAATAGAAATATGGTGTTTCAGAGTCAAATTCTGCCGCACAGGTATCGACCATCTTGTAAACTGGGACAATCTTGTTTTCCAAGCGAAGTTGGCGAACTTGGTCGGCAGTTGTTTTCCAGAGTTCAGCAATCTTGCGGTCTGAGAAGCCATTGAGTTTGGCTGTTTTCAAGACTTCTAGATCTTGTGGATGGGCACCTAATTCTTGCTCAATTTCAAAGATGTGCAAGAGTTTATCCAGATAGAAGATATCAATCTTAGTCAATTCAGCAATTTCTTCTGGTGTATAACCACGGCGAATGGCCTCTGATACGTAGAAGAGACGGTCATCTTGGGCTTTCACAACCTTTTCAATCAAGGCATCATCTGAAACAGTTGCCAGTTCAGGCATTTCATTGTGGTGAACTCCAATTTCAAGAGAGCGACATGCCTTGAGAAGTGACTCCTCAATGTTACGACCAATAGCCATGACTTCTCCAGTCGCCTTCATTTGGGTCCCAAGACGACGCTCACCTTTTTCAAACTTGTCAAATGGGAAACGTGGAATCTTAGCAACCACGTAGTCAAGAGCTGGCTCAAACATGGCATAGGTTGAACCTGTAACTGGGTTTATAACCTCATCCAATGTCAAACCGACGGCAATCTTGGCAGCCAATTTGGCAATCGGATAACCCGTCGCCTTAGAAGCAAGGGCTGACGAACGCGATACACGAGGGTTTACTTCGATAACATAGTACTTGAAGCTATGCGGATCAAGGGCCAGCTGAACGTTACACCCACCTTCAATCTTGAGAGCGCGGATAATGCTCAAGCTCGCGTCACGTAGCATTTGGTTTTCATAGTCTGACATGGTTTGCGCAGGAGCAAATACGATAGAATCCCCTGTATGAATCCCAACTGGGTCAAAGTTTTCCATGTTACAAACAACGAGGGCATTGTCAGCTGAATCGCGCATAACCTCGTATTCGATTTCCTTGAAACCAGCGATTGAACGTTCAATCAAACATTGGGTAACAGGTGACAGTTTCAACCCATTTTCAGCGATTTCACGCAATTCTTCCTCGTTGGCACACATACCACCACCAGTACCACCTAGGGTAAAGGCTGGACGAACGATAACAGGGTAGCCGATTGATGTCGCAAAGGAAACAGCTTCTTCCACTGTGTTGACAATTTCAGATTCAGGAATCGGCTGCTCAAGCTCTTCCATCAATTGTTTAAAGAGGTCACGGTCCTCCGCTTGGTCGATGGCAGACAATTTAGTCCCCAGAAGTTCGACACCAAGCTCATCAAGAATACCGTTTTTAGACAATTCCATGGCCATATTGAGCCCTGTCTGACCACCAAGTGTGGGGAGCAAGGCATCTGGACGTTCCTTACGGAGAATACGTGTCACAAACTCGAGTGTAATCGGTTCGATGTAGACCTTATCCGCAATCTCCTTATCCGTCATGATGGTTGCAGGGTTTGAGTTAACCAAAACAACCTCATAACCTTCCTCTTTCAACGACAAGCAAGCCTGGGTCCCAGCGTAGTCAAACTCAGCAGCCTGACCAATAATAATCGGACCAGAACCAATCACCATAATTTTTTGAATATCAGTACGTTTAGGCATAGTTTATGATACAAAGCCCGTAAAGAACATAGTGAAAATAGGAAACTCGGTGCAGACGCCTTTAGCGTCAAGACGATGTTTATCTTTTTCACACAGTTCTTAGGGCGTGTTCACTTCCGCGAACAATGTATCTTCTCCTTTCTATTCGGCAACTCTCAGGTTGCCATTAAATAAATTCTCCGACGATTTTTTAGAGAAACGATATTTTTCGATAAAAAATCTAGTGCAGGGAGTTTTTAGTTCGCCCGATAGCGACTAAAAAACGACCTGACTTTCTATCGTCGCCTCACAGAGCGACATTAAATAAGATACAAAGGACGAATAGAAAGCGATTGAATTTTAGGAAACCAAGGAAGGATTGACAATCCAAGTTGGTTTCTCTAAATTCCGAGCTTTCCGTCCGTGTTCAGTTACATAAATTCTCCGACGAGCTTTTACTCGTTCTTAGTTTGCTTGTTTAAAAGCTTCCATCATCTCGATAAATTCGTCAAAGAGGTAGCTAGCGTCGTGTGGACCGGGAGCTGCGTCTGGGTGGAATTGTACAGAAAAACCTGGTTGGTATCTGTGGCGAACTCCTTCAACTGATTTGTCATTGATTTCTTCGTGGGTGATGATCAAATGCTCTGGCAAGTCCTCACGGCTGACTGCATAACCATGGTTTTGGCTAGTAAAGTCTACACGTCCTGTTGCAATTTCACGTACCGCATGGTTAAATCCACGGTGTCCAAATTTCATCTTATAAGTCTTAGCCCCGTTTGCCATGGCAAAGAGTTGGTGTCCCATACAAATTCCGAAGATTGGAATTTTTCCTTGCACACCACGAATCATGTCCAGTGCTTCTGGAACGTCTTCTGGGTTACCTGGTCCATTTGACAACATAACTCCGTCAGGATTAAGGTGGAGAATTTCTTCTGCCGTTGTTGAATACGGAACGACGGTCACGTTACAGTTACGCTTAGAAAGTTCACGTAAGATTGAGTGCTTGAGACCAAAGTCTACTAAGACCACACTCAAACCAACTCCTGGAGCTGGATAGGAAGTTTTAGTGGAAACCTGTTTGATATTGTCTGTCGGCAAGACTGTTGCTTGGAGCTGGTCCGTCACATGGTCCATACTGTCCCCGACGTGAGTCAAGGTTGCACGCATCGTACCATGCTTACGGATAATCTTGGTAAGGGCACGCGTATCAATCCCTGAAATACCAGGAATTTTCTTGGCTTTCAAAAATTCATCTAGCGTCATTTGGTTGCGCCAGTTGCTAGCTCTACGTGCCTCTTCAAAAACAACGACTCCCTTACAAGTTGGAATGATGGATTCATAATCATCACGGTTAATTCCATAATTTCCCACCAAAGGATAAGTAAAGGTCAAGATTTGTCCATTATAAGACTGGTCTGTAATGGATTCTTGGTAGCCGGTCATCCCTGTATTAAAGACGATTTCACCTGTTACATCAATATCTGCTCCGAAGGCCTTGCCTTCAAAAACTGTGCCATCTTCTAATACTAGAAGTCTTTTTGTCATATTTTCACCTCTCGTGGACGCTCACTGGCGTCTTTTAACGTCTTGTGTTTTAGTTGGCGTTTCTACTCGCCAATACGGATTCTAAGATTGCCATTCGAACAAAGACACCGTTGGTCATTTGTTGGACAATGCGTGATTTTGGCGCTTCAACCAAGTGGTCAGCAATTTCCACATCTCGATTCACTGGAGCAGGATGCATAATAATGGCTTCTTCTTTTAAGCGATTATAGCGTTCTTGGTTCAAACCGTGTTGAGCATGGTAGTCCTCTTTTGAAAAAACGGCTCCACTATCATGGCGTTCATGTTGAACTCGGAGTAACATCAAAACATCCACCTGATCAACAATCTCATCAATAGTTACAAACTTTCCATAGTCCGCAAACTCTTGACTTCTCCATTCCTCAGGCCCTGCAAAGAACAGTTCAGCTCCCAAGCGTTTCAAAATCTGCATGTTAGATTTGGCAACGCGTGAGTGGTCCAAGTCACCTGCAATAGCAACCTTGAGACCCTCAAAGTGGCCAAATTCCTCATAAATAGTCATCAAATCAAGCAAGCTCTGACTAGGATGTTGTCCCGAACCATCTCCACCATTGATGATGGAAGTCGTAATTGATGGACTCGCAATCAACTCTCTGTAATAGTCGACCTCTGGGTGGCGAATCACACAGACATCCACTCCTAGAGCAGATAGAGTCAAGATGGTATCATACAATGTCTCACCCTTATTGACCGAACTAGTCTTCACATCAAAGTCCAGTCGTTCCAGCCCCAGCTTAATCTCTGCCACTTCAAAGGACTTATGTGTCCGTGTAGAATCTTCAAAGAAGAGATTCGATACGATAGGTTTGTTCTCGTAGGGGAGTTGGGCTCCGTTTTTAAACTCAATCCCTCGTTTGATCAATTTCATCACTTGATCAACTGTAAGGTCTTCCATGGAAACCACATGGTTCAATGCTTGTTGATTTTCTGACATGGCTACTCCTTCAGCTTTCTAAGCTTCTTCAGTAATCAGAACTCTGTCTTGGCCATCAAGTTCTGTCATCTCTACGATGATTTCTTCAGAACGACTGGTTGGGATATTTTTCCCAACGTAATCTGGTCGGATAGGCAATTCTCTATGTCCACGGTCAACTAGCACCGCAAGACTCACGCGCGCAGGACGACCATGGCCGACAATGTTATCAATAGCGGCGCGGATGGTACGGCCTGTATAGAGTACATCATCCACCAAGATAACTTCACGGTCTGTCACATCAACAGAAATCAAAGAAGTATCTTCTCCGCTTTTAACATCATCACGGAAAGGTTTGGTGTCCAATTCCACAACAGGAACAGTGATGTTTTCCAACTGCTCCAAGCGTTCTTTGATACGATGAGCGATGAAAACACCACGCGTTTTTATCCCAGCTAGGATAATTTTATTCAAATCCTTATTGCGCTCGATAATCTCATAAGTAATTCGCGTAATCGCTCGTTTGACAGTCAATTCGTCTACAACTTCTTTTGTCTTCATGACAAACCTCCAAAAAGAAAAGTCTCCTTCCACAAGGAGACTTGAAATGTATAGCCAAGCGAGCCCTACTATAAACAGTATAGACTTCACCCTTCTACTTTATCGCGCTCCTTGCCTGCCTCACGGGACAGGTTTAAAGGACTATTTAGTTACCATTTACTATAGCACAAAGCACCCTTAAAATCAAGCAAAAACTTTTTCAGAGTCCCCTTAAACATTACTAAAATCATACAGTTGGGGATAGTGGTCACATTCTGGATTTTTGGGATGGCAGATAGCTCGTCCAAAGTAAATCATGGCCTGGTGGGCTGCTAACCACTCTTCTGGTGGCAGAATGTCCATGACACGTTTTTCTACTTCGAGGGGTGTAGCCGATTTCTTGACAATATCATGATGCTTGCAGATACGCTCAACATGGGTGTCCACCGCAAAGGCCGGAATGCCAAATCCCACACTCATGACCACGTTGGCGGTCTTGCGACCAACACCTGCTAGGCTTTCTAATTCCTCTCGAGTCTGAGGTACTTGCCCGTCAAAATCATCTAGTAATTGTTGAGCACATTTTTTAAGGAATTTAGCCTTATTTCGATACAGTCCCAGACGAGAAATGTGTGAAGCAATTTCACTTTCAGTCGCGACAGACATGGCTTGTGGTGTTGGAAAAGCAGCAAAGAGACCTGGCGTGGCCTTATTTACCGCTGCATCTGTCGTCTGAGCTGACAACATCACCGCAACCAAGAGTTCAAAATGATTGCAAAAATCAAGACTAGGCTTAGCATCTGGAAAGAGGGCAATAATTTCCTCTATGACATGACGGGCACGTTTCTTGGATAAAACCATCTACTCGTCTCCATCAAACAGTCCTTGCAAGCCAGCAAATGGACTGTTTTCTTCTTTCTTGACTGCTTGTTGGGCTTGGTATTCATCTTCAGTCATGATTTGCCAGTCATTTCCTGACACAAAACCTTGGCCCGCCTCTTCTTCTGCCGTCAAGACCTTGATTGGGATATTGAGCAGAATATTATCTGCTACACTCTCAGCAAGGTCGATTTCCCCATTTTCGATAGGCAAGACCAAGTCATCATCAAGAACCTCCTGGTCCAGTTGGTTGGTCGCTCCTTCCATGAAGACCTCTGTGACTGGATAAGACTCAGCTAACTCAACTGGCTCCATACTGCGGCTGGAAGCAAGGACAATGGTATATGACAACTGATAGTCTAAGAAATACAGACGGTCTTCGTACTGTACCTTCCCCACTGCAAGGATATCTTTGACATCTAAAATTTCTTGATTACGGTTACGCAAGTCTGCTGCCAGGTCTAAAGCTTGTTCAAAATGCAGGCCTTCAGGTTGCTTACGAATTTCTTGAATGTTTAACTTCATATTTCCTCCATAAAGATGTACTCACTTGATTATACCATGAAAAGGCTATAAGTCAGCTTTCCAAACTTTGATATTAAAATCTCATTTTTTAACATATTTACTATGACAAACCTTCCTATTAGTGCTATACTATAGGCAAGAATAGATCAGAGCAAGGAGGATGCTCATATGGAAGACAAAGCACTCATCACTGAAGCTTACCAACTCCTTTCCGAGTTAAATAAAAGCTACCAAAGTTGCAAACAAGGTACAGCCGATGATCTTCGACTGCAAGAGCTGCTGAACACCACTCTTAAGGAATTAAAAAAAGCAGAAAAGCTGGACAACAGTATCTTAATCGACCTTGAGAAATTTTACCAACGTACCAGTCTTCTGATTGGACTTGGCAGCCTAAAACTAAACGATCAAGCTCGTGATGCTTGGCGCAACTATGACAAGTTCCACTACGAATATGTCAAACACGTGCTAACTCTCTATGGACCTGTTTTTGGTTTTTAGAGCTTGAAATTACTTGTTTTCTATTGACAAAATTTCCTGAAAGGTATAGGATAGAGGTACTAATACTCGGAGGTATGGGAGACATGAACAACTAATCTATCAAATAAAGAACTTTATTTAGTAGATCTTGTTTTTGTCTCTTTTTGTGTGCTCTTTTTATACTAGATTTTCTAGTATCTTGTCCTCATTGAAAATCAAAAAACTAGAAAGCTATGCTCCTCTTGGGTTGGGTTAGGCAGCTCCAAGCTAGTTTGACGAGTTTTTCAACGAGGATAATAGAGTTTTGACAGTGACTTTGGGCTCTACTAGATAAAGTAGAGCTTTTTGTTATGCACTATCGACATTCTAGAAAGGGCAACAATATGATAAAAATCAATCATCTAACTATCACGCAAAACAAAGATCTGCGAGATCTTGTATCTGACCTAACCACGACTATCCAAGACGGGGAAAAGGTTGCTATTATTGGTGAAGAAGGAAATGGCAAATCGACTTTACTACGAGCTTTAATGGGGGAAGCATTACCTGATTTTACTATCAAGGGTGACATCCAGTCTGACCTTCAATCACTGGCATACATTCCTCAAAAAATCCCTGAAATCCTGAAAAATAGGACTCTACATGACTACTTCTTTTTAGATTCTGCTGATTTAGACTACAGTATCCTTTATCGTTTGGCGGAGGAGTTGCACTTTGATAGCGACCGTTTTGCTAGCGACCAAGAAATTGGCAGCCTCTCGGGGGGCGAATCTTTGAAAATTCAGCTCATCCACGAGTTAGCCAAACCCTTTGAGATTCTATTTTTGGATGAACCTTCAAATGACCTAGACCTTGAGACGGTTGATTGGCTAAAAAGTCAGATTCGAAAGATTCGGCAAACTGTTATTTTCATTTCCCATGATGAAGACTTTCTTTCTCAAACGGCTGATACTATTGTCCACTTGCGACTGGTCAAACATCGGAAAGAAGCGGAAACGCTAGTCGAGCATTTAGACTATGATCGCTATAGTGAGCAGAGAAAGGCTAATTTTGCCAGACAAAGTCAGCAAGCTGCTAACGACCAGAGAGCCTATGACAAAACCATGGAAAAACATCGCCGCGTTAAGCAAAATGTAGAAACTGCACTTCGAGCAACCAAAGACAGTACTGCCGGTCGCCTATTGGCTAAAAAGATGAAAACTGTTCTCTCTCAAGAAAAACGCTTTGAAAAGGAAGCTCAGTCCATGACCCAAAAGCCACTTGAAGAGGAACAAATCCAACTTTTCTTTTCAGACATCCAACCATTACCGGCTTCTAAAGTCTTAATCCAACTGGAAAAAGAAAATTTATTCATTGGCAAGCGCATTTTAGCTCAGGAGTTACGACTAACAGTCCGTGGCCAAGATAAAATCGGTATCATCGGGCCAAATGGTGTTGGGAAATCAACTCTGTTAGCCAAGTTGCAACAACTGCTCAGCGCCAAAAGAGAGATTTCACTTAGTTTTATGCCACAAGATTACCATAAAAAACTACAATTGGATCTATCTCCAGTAGCCTACCTCAGCCACACTGGACAAAAAGAGGAACTACAGAAAATCCAATCTCACCTAGCCAGTCTCAATTTCAGCTATCCAGAGATGCACCACCAAATCCGCTCCCTATCTGGCGGGCAACAAGGTAAACTCCTACTTTTGGATTTAGTGTTGCGCAAACCAAACTTTCTCCTTCTGGATGAGCCTACACGTAATTTTTCTCCCACTTCTCAACCCAAAATCAGAAAACTCTTTGCCTCCTATCCAGGCGGTCTAATCACTGTTTCGCATGACAGACGCTTCTTAAAGGAGGTCTGTACGAGTATCTATCGTTTGACAGAAAATGGTTTGGAAGTTGTTGATTTACAAGATTTATAAATGTTGAATATAGCAAAAATCCAGAGAAATCTCTCTGGATTTTTTTTACATGTGTTTCAAGCGTTCGATTCGTTCTGAGATAGGTGGGTGGGTATAAAAGAGTTTTTGAAGTCCGCCACCTTTCTTAGGATCATTGATATACAGAGCGCTGCTGGCATCATCGACATGGTGATGCATCGGCTCGCTATTGTCCAACTTGCGCAAGGCATTGATCATCCCTTGAGGATTGCGAGTCAGCTCCACACTGGACGCATCCGCCAGAAATTCCCTCTGACGGGAAATGGCTAGTTGTACCAAGGTTGCTGCGAGAGGTGCCAGAACAATGGCTAGGAGAGAGATAACAAGCATGATAATCTCCAAACCATTTCCATCACGATCATTATCGCTCCGTCTTCGACCTGCGCCACCCCACCACATCATCCGACCAGCCATACTAGATAGCAGGGTAATAGCACTAGCAAGAGCAACAGCAATGGTCGAAATGCGGATATCGTAGTTTCGGATATGACTGACTTCATGACCCATGACCGCTTCTAGCTCCTCACGATTCATGATGGCTAGGAGACCCGAAGTAGCCGCTACTGCTGCATTCTGCGGATTCGAACCTGTTGCAAAGGCATTTAAAGAAGAATCCTCAATGATGAAAACACGTGGCATAGGGATCTGAGCAACCATGGCCATATCTTCCACTACATGGTAGAGGTCTGGTGCCGTTTGTTCATCAACCTCACGCGCCCCATTCATAGACATGACAATCTCTGTTGATTGAAAGATCATGGTTAAGGCATAGACAAGACCAATGATTAGGGCTATGATCATCCCCCCAAGACCTGATCGCATGAAGAGATAGCCAACGGCATAACCAACCAAGGCCAAGAGTAGGAAGAAAACCAGCAACAAAATCCAGGTTTTTCGTTTATTGCTCGCAATTTGATCAAACAACATCTTAGTCACCTAAACCGCTAAAGTCAACTTTAGGAACTGCCTTTTCCTCTTCAGGTGTTTGAAGGAAGTCCGCAGCTTTAAAGCCAAATAGACCTGCGATGACATTGCTTGGGAAGCTTTCTAGTTTTACATTGTAGTTGCTGACAACACTGTTGTAGAGTTGGCGTGAGTAGGAAATTTTATTTTCTGTATTGGTCAACTCTTCTTGTAATTTGATAAAGTTAGCGCTAGCTTTCAAATCTGGGTAATTCTCTGCAACTGCAAAGATACCGGAAATCTGGCGGGTAAGGGCATCACTGGCCTTCATCGCTTCAGCTGGCGAGGTTGCTGCGGCTACTTGTCTACGAAGTTCTGTCACTTTTTCCAAGGTAGAACCTTCATATTTTGCATAGCCTTTGACTGTTTCAATCAAGTTTGGGAGCAGATCATTACGACGCTTCAACTGAACATCGATCTGGCTCCAAGCCTCCTTGGTCTGCATACGATTTTTAACCAAACCGTTATAGCTAACAATCACAAAAATAACAATCAGAGCCAAAACTCCAAGAATAATCCAAGTCATAATCTTATTCCTTTCTGCTTTTAGATTACTACCAGTATATCAAAATTTTAATGAATATGGTAAAATAAGGTGATACTAGAGAAGGAAACGACTATGAAACCAGAAACATTTTACGACTTGCTAGCGGAGCAAAACCTTTCACTTTCAGACCAGCAAAAAGAACAATTTGAACGGTATTTTGAACTCTTGGTCGAGTGGAATGAAAAGATTAACCTGACCGCTATTACAGACAAAGAAGAAGTCTATCTTAAACATTTTTATGATTCGATTGCACCCATCCTTCAAGGTTTGATTCCTAATGAAACTATCAAACTTCTTGATATCGGAGCTGGAGCAGGATTTCCTAGTCTTCCTATGAAAATCCTCTATCCTCATTTAGATGTGACCATCATTGATTCGCTAAATAAGCGCATCAACTTCCTTCAGCTTTTGGCTCAGGAGTTGGATTTGGATGGTGTTCACTTCTACCATGGGCGGGCAGAAGACTTTGCCCAAGACAAGAACTTCCGTGCCCAGTTTGATATGGTGACAGCTCGTGCGGTTGCCCGTATGCAGATCTTGTCTGAACTGACCATTCCCTATCTTAAAGTCGGTGGAAAACTATTGGCACTCAAGGCCAGCAATGCGCCCGAGGAATTGCTAGAAGCCAAGAACGCCCTCAATCTCCTCTTTAGCAAGGTTGAGGATAATCTCAGCTACGCCCTACCAAATGGAGATCCGCGTTATATCACTGTGGTCGAAAAGAAAAAAGAGACTCCAAATAAATATCCAAGAAAAGCTGGCATGCCCAATAAACGCCCTCTTTAAATTTTTTAGTAAAAAAATGTATACAAAGTTCGCCTCGCTCTTACATTTCTTGGCTCGGGAAAAAATGATTTACAAAATCAAACCTCGCTCTCGCATTTCCGGGCTCGGGAAAAAATGATTTACAAAATCATTTTTTTCTGCTATACTATCACAAGCAAAGGTTTTTAATGTCATCCTGTGAGGTGACGAAGGCGCAGATTTATATAAATTTTTAAAAGATAGCTATTTTTTAAAAAGTCTTACTCTGAGGGCCTATTGCTGCAAAATAATGGGCTCTTTTTTGGTGCCCAAAAGTGAGGTTTTTATGAAACAGGAATCAACTGTTGACTTGTTACTAGACGTTGATCAACGTCCTTCTGCTGGTAAAGGTATTCTTCTAAGCTTCCAGCACGTATTTGCCATGTTTGGTGCAACCATTCTCGTTCCCTTAATTTTGGGAATGCCCGTATCGGTTGCTCTCTTCGCATCCGGTATTGGAACACTTATCTACATGATTTCTACTGGCTTTAAGGTTCCAGTTTATCTAGGTTCTTCATTCGCCTTTATCACAGCTATGTCTCTAGCCATGAAAGAAATGGGAGGCGATGTCTCTGCTGCTCAAACTGGAGTTATCCTGACTGGTTTTGTCTATGTCCTTGTAGCAGCAAGTGTTCGTTTTGCAGGTACGAAATGGATTGATAAACTCTTGCCACCAATCATTATCGGACCTATGATCATCGTTATCGGTCTTGGTCTTGCTGGTTCTGCTGTAACGAATGCTGGACTTGTGGCAGACGGAAACTGGAAAAATGCTCTTGTAGCCGTTGTTACATTCTTGATTGCAGCCTTTATCAACACAAAAGGAAAAGGTTTCCTCCGTATCATTCCTTTCCTCTTTGCCATCATCGGTGGGTATATCTTCGCTATGATGCTTGGTTTGGTTGACTTTACCCCAGTCCTTCAAGCCAACTGGTTTGAAATTCCTGGTTTCTACTTGCCATTTAGTACAGGTGGAGCCTTTAAAGAGTACAACTTGTACTTCGGTCCTGAAACAATCGCCATCTTGCCAATCGCAATCGTAACAATTTCAGAACACATCGGAGATCACACAGTTTTGAGTCAAATCTGTGGCCGTCAATTCCTAAAAGAACCAGGACTTCACCGTACCCTTCTCGGTGACGGTATCGCGACATCAGTATCTGCTTTCCTCGGTGGACCAGCTAATACGACTTACGGAGAAAATACAGGAGTTATCGGGATGACTCGTATCGCTTCTGTCTCTGTTATCCGTAACGCGGCCTTCATCGCCATTGCTCTTAGCTTCCTAGGTAAATTCACTGCCTTGATTTCAACCATTCCAAATGCTGTGCTTGGTGGCATGTCCATCCTTCTCTACGGAGTTATCGCCAGCAACGGTCTAAAAGTTTTGATTAAAGAGCGCGTTGACTTCAGTCAAATGCGTAACCTCATCATCGCAAGTGCCATGTTGGTACTTGGACTTGGTGGAGCCATCCTCAAACTTGGACCAGTTACACTTTCAGGTACTGCTCTATCAGCCATGACAGGAATCATCTTAAACTTGATTTTGCCACACGAAAATAAAGACTAATCATCTATACACACAAAATCCACTCGATTGAGTGGATTTTTTAATTACTTACTCTTTATTTCCAGCAGTAAATCTTTCAATGAAATAATGGTCACGGCTAGTAAAATCATGGCCATACCGACAAAATCAATCAAATAAAACTGTTCCTTCATAATCAGAAAGGCAAAGAAAACGGCAGAAATTGGCTCTATGGAAGCCAATAAACTAGACTTAACAGGGCCTATCAGACTAGCTCCCTTTAGGAAAGCTGTATAGGCAAAGACCGTTCCGATGATGATAATCCCAGCAAATGCAAAGAGAAAATCTAAGCTAGTCGGTATGCTGGCCCGTAAGACTCCTGTAAAGGGAAGAGCCACTACACCAGAAATAACCATCCCGACACCAATCACCGAAATACTGCCCCACTTCTTAATCAAAACGATGGGAAGGATGATATAGAGGGCATAGGTTAGGGCAGAAAAGAGGCCCCAGAAAAGTCCAGCAGGTGTGACAGACAACTGGTCAAGTTCCCCATGCGTCGCGATCAGAAAAGTTCCTCCAATTGCTAAACCAATCGAAATAATCTCAGCCAGTGTCGGAGCTACCTTATCTTTCATACAGGTATAAACCAAAATCCCAACGGGGCATACATACTGGAGAACTGTCGCAGTTCCAGCATTGGTTTCCTGAATGGCAGAAAGATAGGCAAACTGGTTTAAGAAAAGTCCAAACAGGGCAAATAGCAAAAGAGATAGTAGACTTTTTCTGTCTTTTAAAAAAGCATAGAGTTTATCCTTTGAAGTCATATACGATAAGGCTACCAGTGCCAAGCCTGCAATGATAAGCCGCAGATTGGTCAAGACTAGAGCGGAAATCCCGTGTGCCATCAGGTATTGGCCACTGGTTCCAGACAAGCCCCAAGCAATCCCTGCCACTACTGTATACAGAGTTCCTTTTACGTTTTTTGACATGCTTCTCCCTACTCCCTTTGACGAATCATTTCCATGACTTGGTTTCGATCGACTATCCACTGGGCACGCTCATCCTTCTCATACGTTCGATTGGATAAAAAGATGGCGGCTTCCTGTTTCTTTCGATTCCACATGATGAAGGTACCTGTATAGCCCGTATGGTCCAGCCAGTCTCCTTCCAGATTCCAAGCTAGCGAACGCTCTTTATCCTCTAAGGGAGAAAAATTTCGGCTCAATTCTGCAGCAAAATCATCTTTCAAGTAATGTTCCAGAAAGATTTGCAAATCCTTAACAGTCGAAAACAAACCAGCACTTCCTGCGTGTTTCCCTAATAGACGGGCTTTGGGATCATGAATATTTCCGGCCTCCACTCCTTTCACTGTTGGTACAGCTTGCTCAACGGGACCAAACTTGGTCTCTTTCATTCCCCATGGTTCCAAAACTTGTTCTTCTATAATCTGATCCAAGTCTTGGTCAAAGATTTTTTCCAAAAGAAATCCTAAGAGTAAAAAGTGAACGTCCGAGTATAAGAAAGCAGGCTGACTTCGTCTATTGAGGTGAAACATGGCTTCTTTTAATTCAGGGGCAGTCAAGAGGTCCCGATTTGGAATAAAGGGGTCCAAGTCTGTGGCATGGGTCAGGAGCAGCCGTATAGTGATATCAGGATAATCACACTCCGGTAAAAAATCCGTTACTGGTCGATCAATGTCTAGTTTCCCCTGTTGCCACAAGAAGGTTAAGATTGTCCCTACTCCTACAACCTTACTAACACTGGCTAAGTCATAGACTAGCCCTGACTCTGTTTTCAAACCTTTCTCAGGATCACTCAAGCCTAGATAGGATTCTCTCCATTCTCCGTCCTTAAAATACGCAAAAGAGGCCCCGGGATAGACCCCTGCCTCGATTTGATCTTCTATTTTTCTTAGAATTTTTGTCCACTTCATGCTTCTTCAAACCACAATTCGATGTTATTGGTATCCTTACCAAGGAAGAATTTTTCAGACTTAGGGACAAAGTAGCCTGTCTTTTCAAATTTTTGACGAAGACTGGTTAGATCAAAATTCTTGACTAAAAATTTTAACATCGTCAGGTCCCAAGTGACATTGTTTTCAACAGCCAAATCTGGTCCTTGCCCTTTAGTAAAAGTGATTACTTGCGCTACTCCTTCGGGATCAAGTAAACTCTCTGTCCCTTCAGGCAAACGCAACTCCATAGAAACCTCAAATTGGCTCACGTATTTTATACTTGTATTTGAATAAAATTCAGGAACAGTTTCCAGTGGAACCAGATCTCTTACATCATTTTCCGCATGAACAAGGATCACATCCTCTTCAGGAGAAACAATCTCAAAAGCATACCCTCGGTTTCCTTTAAATAGACGAGGAAGAGGCTTCATCTGAGAAAGAAGGCCCTCAATTTCGGAGGGATTTTCAACCTTTATCAAGAGTCTAGCTAGTTTCTTAAGCCCTTCAACTCTACGTGTTCGCATGCTTGGAGCCTCTTCTAAAATCAATCTCTCCGTAGCTGTCTGATCACCTAAGGAAAGAAAGGCAGACTCTTCCAGCAAAGGTTTCATCCCCAGGGTTTCAATGTAAAATCTTTCATTTAATTTTCGATTATTAACTTTCAAAGTCGGAACGATCCGAACAATTTCATTCACATTCATAAATTCCTCCAACTCTTTTATTTTAAAGGATTTTCGAATATTTTACAAGCCATATCTATTTTATTTAGAAATTTTACAAGAAAAAAACTGGGATTCCCCAGTTTCATTTCTTATAGGTAAAGTAGTTTAAATAGTGCTACTGCCGCAATACCCGCTGCAATTGGAGCTACAACTGGAACCCATGCATACCACCATTTTGAATCACCCTTGTGTTGACCAAGAACTGATTTTGGAAGGAGTTCGTGAAGAAGACGTGGTCCAAAGTCACGAGCTGGGTTCAAACCAGGACCAGTAGGTCCACCGAGTGAAGTTACCAAGGCCATTACTAGGAAACCAAGTGCCAAGTGCGCAACTGAGATCCCAGCAGCTGTATGTGGAGCTACTTGGGCTTTCACTGCCAATTCACTTAAATCAACAGTTTGTCCAGCTTGAGTAGCCATTTGTTTCATGTATTGAAGAACCTCTGCACCAAAGAAGTTTTTAGTCAAACCAAGCGCTGCAAAGAAAAGAACAAATGAACCTACAAACTCATTGAGGAAACCGTTAACAGTAGCTGCAAAACGTGATTCTTTTGTACCGTGGTCGATGCTTGAAATCGTTGAGAAGGTACCCAAGATATTGTTTGGGTTTTCTGTCTTCAAGTAGTAAGGACGGTGAGTCGCTACAACCAAAGCTTGACCGAAGATTGCTCCCAAAACTTGTGCTAGGATGTAATATGGTACTTGTTCCCAAGAGAAAAGTCCACTAACAGCAAGTCCAAGAGTGAAAGCTGGGTTGATGTGGTTACCAGATACATTACCAAACATCAAGGCTGGGATCATAACCCCCATACCATAACCAACCGCGATAACGAGCCAGCCACTTTGGTGACCTTTCGTACCTTTAAGTTCAACGTTAGCAACTGCACCATTACCAAGAATGATCAAAATAGCAGTTCCCAAGAATTCTGTGGCATATTTAATAGCCCATGTAAAATCCATTTGATAGATTCTCCTTAAATTTTTTTAGACAATCCTTATTCTATCAATTTTTAGGCCTTTTAGCAATATCTTTTCTAAAAGAATCTATGGAAAACGCTTTATTTAACTTATCTTTAAGAAAAGGACAAAAGAAGTCAAACTCCTTTCATCCTAATCGTTATTCTTGACGTTGACCAAAATCTACAATCATCTGCTCCATCTCTTGGCGACTCGGAGTGGTCAGCATATAAAGGTAGTCCCCTTGTAGCTCTGCAAAAGCTGCTGGCATGATTTTTTTGACCTTGAATTGCTGGCTGTACTTAGCAAGCAAGTCTTCTTCTGAATAGACATAATTTGCATTGGCACGACGTGATGTAGCTAGACAGTATTGAGGTTCAAACTCTGATGCTGGGAACTCTTCTCCTGCGACAATAGCTGCATAGCCACGATAGAGGTCCAAAGAGTGAGCAAAGTTATAAACATCAATGGTAAAGCCACCTGCAGGACGGTTATTGTACTCAATGGCAATGTAGTCGTCCCCGTCACGGAAAAACTCGATATGGAAAAAGCGTTCTCTCATTCCAAATTCCTTGACAATGGCCTCACCATACTTGCGCAGTTTGGGATCCATATCCTTGAGTACATAGTAGGAATTGTCCATCTTATAAATCATCAAATCAAGTGGTGTATAGGCATAGTCAAAGGTTGTTGAAAAGACAATATGACCATCCTTGTCCACCAGTCCGTCAAAGGTACAGATTTCGCTGGAAGTGACAAATTTCTCAAAGAAATAAGCGGTTGAATGGTCCCATGCTTGCTTGAAGTGATTGATATCGTCTTCTGTCTCAAGCTTAAATGTTGCTGCCGCTCCCACTCCATTATCAGGTTTGGCAATCATTGGTAGGCCAATCGCCTCGACTGCTTGGTCTACATCTGCTTCTGTCTGGATAACAGCGCCTGGTACAACAGGTACGCCTGCCTTCTGGAAGAGTTTCTTCATCTCAGACTTAAACTTGGTTTTTTTAAGATCTTCAGGTTTGGCACCAAAGACATTGAATTGTTCTCTGAGTGTTGCGTCTAGCTCAAGCCAGTATTCATTGTGGGACTCAATGCGGTTGATTGGGCCATGCTTGTAGAAAAGAAAGGCAACTGCACGTTTGACTTCGTCTATGTTCTCAAGATTGTCCACACGGAAATACTCGGTCAGGCTATTGCGCAAAGGTTCATCTAGTTGTTCGTAAGGTTCTTGACCAATCCCCAAGACTGTAATGCCTTTATTGGCTAGCTCGATTGTAAACTGTTGGAAGTTTTGCGGATAGTAGGGAGAAATAACAAGGTAATTCATAGGCAACTCCTTTTATAGATACAGGTGTCCAAGAAAATAGGGCATTTGTTTACGCCACCATTCCCAGTCGTGGGCAACATCGTGCCCCCATTCAGCAAACCAGGCTGGAATTTGTTTCTGGTCAAAGGCTTCTTTGAGCTTGTAGAAGGATGGCAGACCATCTTGTTCCCAAGCACCGAGACCCGTACAGACGACAATCTCCGCCTGACGGTAACGATCGATAAACCAGCCGTCATTCTGATTCCAAATATAATCGACTGGCGAGTTTTGGTAAATGGCATCGTCATTGTAGTAATCTCCAACAAAGAAACGTGCGTCGTAAACACCGCTGAGGGCAATCACCTTGGTAAAGACATCTGGATGCTGGAGAAAGAAATTGAGTGCATGGTAAGCCCCCATCGAGCAACCTGTCGTCATCATTCCGTCAAACCAACCTGTCTTGTGCTTGATAAAAGGAATCGCCTCCTCAATCACATAGCGTTCGTAAGCTCGATGCATCTCCGCTTGATCATGACTATTTTTCCAAGTAGCCAACCAGCTCTCAATATCAACACTGGAGAGAGTAAAGAATTGGACACGACCTTCTTCGATAAAGGAAGCACAGGCATCAATCATGCCAAAATCATAGTATTCGTTGTGACTACCACCAGATGAAGCAAAAACAACAACTGGAATCCCAGCATGTCCATAACGGTTGAGATACATTTCACGGTTGAGGTGGCCACTCCAGTGGCTAAGGTTTTCAATATGCATTGGCTTTCTCCTTTCTTAACTTACCATTTCTCTGCAAAAAATCGGAGACAGTCTGGTAAATTTTCCGACCAAGGTATTTCACTATGGATAGCACCAGACTGAACTTTCAAGACCAGATTATCCAAGCCTACTCCACCTGCAATCAAATCACGGTAATAACGAAGCGATGAGTCGATATAGGCTTGCTTGATATTGCCAGCCATTAGGGTCTTGTCCGTATCATCTGCTTCTTCCGTTCCAACATAGATAAAAATGCGCTGTTCAGGCGACAATTTCTTCCGCTCGATATAGCGGTTAAAGGCTTCTTGGTGAAGCCAGTTAGCAGATGAGAAGACACCTAGACAACCAATTCGGTCTTGGTACTCTAGTCCGATAAACTGGGTAATATTGCCTCCTAGTGACGAACCAATCATAGCCGTGTGCTGGCGATCAGCTTTGGTTCGGTAGGTTTCATCGATAAAAGGCTTGACCACCTCCATGACAAACTCGGCATACTCCACACCCTTACCACCAAACTGCTGGCCTGGGATAGGAGATTCTTGAAATTTCCAAGCCGCATACTCATTCATCCGTCCCATGCCATCATTGTCAATAGCAACAACAATCATGCGACTGATATCAGGATTCCGCTTAATGGCTGGAATAATCTTCCAAGAGTGTCCGATATAAGACTCCTTGCTGTAAAAGACATTTTGCCCATCATGAAAGTAAACTACAGGATAAAAACGGTCTGTGTCCTTCTCGTAGTCCTTTGGCAGAAGCACACGCACACGACGCTCTTTTCCAGTATAAGGAACTTTAAGTTTGTGTTCTTTCATTTTTAAGTAAAAGTAGGAATGATTCATTGTCAGAAAACTCTCTATATTCAAAATTTTATCTTATTATAACATAAAAATAGAAAAAAAGTCAGTAATTGTCCATTTTAAGGATAAATAACTAACTTTTTTCATTTAATATTCTAAATTCTTCTGGATTTTCTGATTAGAGGAGATTATCAATTAACTCATCGACAGCATCTTTTTCAACCTGGGGAGTGATTTCAGTAATCATAATCCCAGCCACTGCTCGCTCAACCAAGCCTTCAACATCCATGCGTTTTTCATACTGCTCTGCATTCTCTATCTTAGGATTGGTCTTAGGACGGTCAGGTGCAAAAATAGTACAGCAGTCTTCAAAAGGCTGGATTGAAATTTCAAAGGTATCGATTTCCTGCGCGATGTCAATGATTTCCAACTTGTCCATCGTAACCACAGGGCGGATGATGGGAGTGTTGGTCACAGCGTTGATAGTCTGCATGCTTTCCAAGGTCTGGCTGGCTACTTGACCAAGACTTTCCCCATTGATGATAATTAAACCATTTCGTATCTCCCGAATACGGTCGGTAATCCGCATCATAAAACGACGCGTCAAGGTCATGAGGTAGGCTTCTGGCGCTTTAGCCTTGATTTCCTCTTGAATCTCAGTGAAAGGCACCTCGATAAACTGGATATTGCCCCCAAACTTGGTCAATTTCCGAGTCAAATCGTGGGCTTTCTTGAGGGCACCTGGACTGGTGTAAGGTGGGCTAGCAAAGTGAACCGCCTCAATATCTACACCACGTTTAAGAGCTAGATAACCTGCCACGGGTGAGTCAATCCCTCCTGACAACATGAGCATACCTTTACCAGAACTTCCCACAGGTAATCCTCCTGCTCCACGAAAAGTTTCATAGGAAAGATAGGCAGCCTCTTCACGAATCTCAACCTGAAGATTAATATCTGGATTCTTCATCTGAGCTTGCACGTTTGGAATAGCCTCGAAAACAGCACCACCAAGAGTTTGATTCAGTTCACGACTGTCGAGTTCAAAGTTGTGGTCGCTACGCTTACTAGTGATTTTAAAGGTCATGCCTTCCTTGTAGATTTCCTTCATAATCTCTTGGACAGCAGACTTCAGAACGTCCACTGACTTTTCAACCTTATACACAGGAGAAAAGTTTTGGATCCCAAAAACTTGTTTGAGCGATTCTGCAACTGCTGTGCAATCTGCTCCATTCAGGTAAGCGTGGGCACGGTCGCGATCTGCGGTTACCTTAACTTGAGGATAGATAGACAAAACGTCTGAAATATTATTACGAAGTTTATTGATGAAACGCATACGATTTTTGTGCTTGGTTGACAATTCTCCGTAACGAATCATAATTTCTGAATACTGCATAAATGCTCCTATCTTACTTTTCTAGTTTGATTGTAAATTAATTTTAGATTGGTCAAGAACTGCTCGACTTGACTCATATCATTTTCCAGGTCTAGGCTTAGACGCACAGCTGACTGGGCCTTATCCTTTTCCACTCCCATTGCAATCAAGGTCCCCGCAGGTTTTCCTGCCTTGGACGAACAAGCAGAGGTTGTGGAAATGAAAATGTCATAGTCTTCAAAAGCGTGAACAATGACTTCACCACGAACACCTTTAATCCCAAAAGTCAGGATATGAGGGGCAAAGTCTTCCTCATCTGAAAAGACAAAAATATCTGGATAATCCAGAAGGGCTTGGCAAATGACTGCCTTCATCTGCCCTGTCTTGCTAGCAAAGGTAGCTAATTTTTCCATAGACAAACGGAGAGCTTTGGCTGTCGCTGCAATCCCTGCCACATTCTCAGTTGTCGAACGATAGTCTCGCTCCTGACCACCACCTGTTAAAAGAGGCATGATCCTTTTGCCAGACTTGATATAGACAAATCCGACACCTCTGACACCATGAAACTTATGACTCGAAAAGGTTGCGAAATCCACTCGATCCGTCAAGTATTTTTCAGTCGGAATCTTAGCGAGTGCCTGAACCGCATCAACATGGAAGGAAATGGTTGGCTTATCTGCTAACAGTTTTGAAATAGCTTCAATAGGCTGGATAGAGCCAATTTCGTTGTTAACTGCCATGATGGAGACGAGAGTCGTATCAGGACGTATCAAATCTGCTAATGCTTCAACATCCACAAATCCTTTCTCATCAACTGGAGCAAAATCTATCTCAAAGCCTTGACTTTTCAGCCAAAGGGCTGATTCCTTGACTGCTGGATGTTCAATAGCTGACACAATAATGTGCTTGCCAAACTGGGCTTTTTCAAAGGCCACACCCTTGATGACCCAGTTATCTCCTTCTGTTCCACCAGAGGTAAAGAAGATTTCATCACTCTTCTTCCCAATCAAATCTGCAATTTGCTGCCGGGAAGCATCTAAAATTCGTGTTGCCTGGTCGCCCAAACGATGGAGGCTAGAAGGATTTCCTACAATTTTCGAAGCGACCTGAGTATAGGTCTCTAGTGCTTCGGGATAAGGCTTAGTTGTTGCCGAATTATCAAAGTAGATCATGTTTTCTCACGCTTTCTAAAATCACTCCTTCTATTGTATCACGAAAAGAGACCTGCGACAAGAAAGGGAGGTTTCTCTTTTTTTAAGATTTTTTTAAAGAAATGAGGTATAATAAATCATAATCAAAGGAGAGTATCATGTCTAACTATCGTAGAACTTCTAATAAATCAAAAACAGAACACATCAAAAAGGGATTTACTGTCTTTCAAAAAACGATTGCTACCATCGGTAGTATCCTTGGTCTCATCACTGCTACTATCACCATCATGAACGCCATGGACAATAACAAAAACAACAAAAAAGAACCGACGACAACCCAAACAACTGTTGTCAAGGAAATTCAAAAGGAATCCCCTCAGGAAAATACTACACCTAACAAGGACAACACTCCTACTAAAGAAAATACTCCGCAAGAAGAAACTTCTCAATCCAATAAAAAAGAGGAGAAAAAAGAAGAGCAGAAAACAACAACTCAGGACTCTTCTACACCTGCTACAAATAAAGAAACAAGCGATAATGGAACACAGTCAAATACGACGAGTTCTGAAACTAAAACGAACCAGTAATCACCAAAATAGCTTCTTTCCAAATTTGGAAAGAAGCTATTTTTTTATTGTTGTAATACTTTTCGTGGTTTGGTTCCTTCAGCTGGACCGATAACACCTGCTATTTCGAGTTCTTCCATCAGGCGAGTCGCACGGTTGAATCCAACCGACAAACGACGCTGAATCATAGAAGCACTAGCTTTCTGCGTCTCGATAACCAAAGCCTTGGCTTCTTCAAAAAGCGGATCGCCGCCAGCTTCTCCGTCAGAGAGATCTCCTTCATTTTCAGGGACATCTCCTGGGTCAAAGCTTTCATCATAGTCCGCATCCGCCTGATCCTTGATAAAGTTTACGATGCGTTCAACATCATCATCCGAGATAAAGGAACCTTGCAGACGGACTGGATGATTTTCATCGATTGGTTTAAAGAGCATGTCTCCTCGACCAAGCAGTTTTTCTGCTCCATTCTCATCCAAGATGGTTCGTGAATCTGTACCTGATGAAACTGCAAAAGCCACACGAGATGGGACATTGGCTTTGATAAGACCAGAGATAACATCAACCGATGGACGTTGCGTTGCGAGAATCATGTGAATCCCTGCAGCACGCGCCTTCTGTCCGAGACGGATGATGGCATCCTCCACTTCCTTGCTGGCCACCATCATGAGGTCTGCCAACTCATCCACAATGACAACAATCAAAGGAAGTGGTACTTGTTTGTACTCAGATTGGCTATTAAATTCCTCAACCTTGGCATTGTAGCCAGCGATATTTCGCACACCAACCTTAGCGAAGAGTTCGTAACGATTTTCCATCTCATCCACAACCTTTTGCAGAGCCTTGCTGGCCTTGCGTGGATTGGTCACAACTGGAATCAAGAGGTGAGGAATGTCATTGTAAACGGATAACTCAACCATCTTTGGATCCACCATCATAAACTTGACCTGATCTGGTCTTGCTTTCATAAGAATGCTAGCGATAATACCGTTAACTGCGACTGACTTCCCTGATCCCGTCGAACCTGCAACGAGTAGGTGGGGCATCTTGGAAAGGTCAAAGGTGCGAGCAGTTCCATTGACAGCCTTACCTAGAGGAATTTCGAGGAGATTTTCTGGTTTAGTTTGAGACTGTTCCCAGAGTTCACGGAAGGAAACGGTCGCAATCTCAGAGTTGGGTACTTCAATTCCGACTAAGGATTTACCAGGGATCGGAGCCTCAATCCGAACATCCTTGGCCGCCAGAGCCAGCGCTAAGTCGTCTGCCAGATTGGAAATACGGTTAACCCGTACTCCAACTGCTGGCTTGACTTCATACTTGGTAACTGATGGTCCAATTTCAGCCCGTTCTACCGTCACCTTGATACCAAAGCTGGCAAAGGTTTCTTCTAGGATTTTGATATTTTCTCGAACAATCTTCTTTTCCTTGGACTGATCTTTGGGTTTATCTGGCGCAAAGAGTTGCAAGCTTGGTAGCTTGTATTCAAGGGCTTCCTTAGCAGAAAAATCAACCTGCACCTCTTCATCCTCAAAATCTTCTTCCACATCTGGAACGTCAAAATCAGTTTGAGGGAGGATAATCTCCGGTTCGATCCACTCTTCCTCAGGAATTGGGGGGAAATCGTAGTCTGGTACCTCTGATAAGATTTCTCCCGTTTCAGGATCTACAGGAGGAAGCGGTAATGCATCCTGTTCTTCTTGTTCTCTCTGAATTCTGGCTGCTTCTTCAGCTTCTTGACGAGCCTTCTCTTCTTCTTTCTTGATGAAGCGTTCCTGTTTTCTCTGTTCCTGTTTTTCCATGAAGGATCTGAACTGAGCTCCAATAAAGGCTGCAACATCATAAATAGACCAAGGACTAACCAAGAGTGCCCCAACTAGAATCAAGAGGACTCCAATAAAGTACGATCCGATATTTGAGAAAAGAAAGGATATGGGGATATAGAGTCCAACACCAAGCAAGCCTCCACCAGCGAAGCTAGTCACCCGCATACCAGTCAGGTCCGTCATAACTTGAGACAGGGTCCCTTTTAGAACTGACTGCTCCAAGCCAAATTTCCATACCAAGTAGGCCTCAAAAATCAAGAGCAATCCAGCGAAGATACAGAGAAATCCTGACAGAAGTCCCTCTTGCTTGCGGATCCATTTAAATAGAAAAAGATAAATGAGTAGGGCACCTATGGCCACATAGGCCAAACTTCCAACCACCAGTCGAATGAGATTGTAAAGAGTGACGCCTGCTGCACCGAGTTTGAGGGCTGCAATAATCAACAATAAGGCAATTCCTAAGGAAATCAACATCCTCTGGATAGCCTGTTTTCTTTCAAGTTCTGCTTTAGACGGTCTCCGTCTTGTTTTTGTAGTATTCTTGTTTGCCATTCTTTTATTATACCATATTTCACAGCCATTTCGAATAGAGAAAAAGATTGCACCAAATGGTAACAATCTTTCTATTCTAATCCTTTTTATGCTTGTGGCTTGCGTAGGTAACCATAAACCACACCACTTACAATTGCGCCAACCAAGACAAAGGCAAGGTAGAGAAGGGCATTTGAAGTTAGAGCGATAACGAAGATTCCTCCGTGTGGTGCCATGAGTTTGATTCCTGCAAGACCAACGAGTCCACCTGCTACTGCTGAACCAAGGATAAAGCTTGGAATCGCACGAGCTGGGTCTGCTGCACCAAATGGGATCGCTCCTTCAGTGATGAATGACAAGCCCATGATGATGTTTGTCAAACCAGAGTTACGTTCTTCTTTGGTAAATTTATCTTTAAAGAGAAGAGTTGCGACAAAGATGGCAAGTGGTGGAACCATTCCTCCAGCCATAACTGCTGCCATGGCTACAGAACCACCTGAAGAAACAGTCGCTGCAAGCGTACCTGTACCAAAGACATAAGCAGCTTTGTTGACTGGTCCCCCCATGTCAACAGCCATCATGCCTCCAAGAACGATACCAAGAAGGACAGCTGAACCTCCTCCAAGACCGCCTAGGAAGTCATTCATAGCAGTGTTGATTGCTGCCATTGGAATGTTGACAGCCAACATAACAAATCCTGTCAAGATTGTTCCGAAAAGCGGTAGGATAAGGATAGATTTAGCACCTTCAAGTGAACGAGGAACTTTAACGTATTTCTTGATAGCAAGAACCAAGGCTCCTGCGATAAATCCACCAACAAGGGCACCTAGGAAACCAGATGAGACACCTGCAAGGGTTGAAGTTGCTTCACCACCTGCTGCATAAGGGATTTTACCAAAGGCAAAACCTTCTTTGGCAATAGCACCAGCCACGAAACCAGCTACCAAACCTGGTTTTTCAGCGATAGAGTAGGCTACGTATCCTGCAAAAACCGGAAGCATCAAGCCAAAAGCCGCGCCACCAATTTTCATGAACATAGAAGCTAGTTCATGGTAGGATCCGAGATTTCCAAGACTATCCTGTGGCACACCAAAAGCTCCGTCGATCAAGAAAGCAAGGGCAATCATGATACCACCACCGATAACGAATGGCAACATTTGAGATACACCACTCATCAAGTGTTTGTAGAAAGCACCACCGATACTTTGTTTTTCATTAGATGCTGTTGCAGCTTTTGCTCCATTAGCAGCACGATAAACTTCAGCATCTCCTGAAAGAGCCAAGTTGATTAATTCTTCTGTCTTACGAATACCGTCTGCAACTGGACGATTAACCAATGGTTTGCCATCGAAACGATCCATCTCAACAGCCTTGTCAGCAGCGATGATAACAGCTTTAGCCTTGCGAATGTCCTCTGCAGTCAATTGGTTCCCAACACCACTAGCTCCGTTTGTTTCAACCTTGATACCAACACCCATTTCAGCAGCCACTTTTTGAAGGGCTTCTTGGGCCATATAAGTGTGGGCAATACCTGTCGTACAAGCTGTAACAGCTACGATAAAGTCGCCAGATTCATTGGCAGGTGCTTGAACAGGCTCCTCAGCTTTTTCTGAAGCTTGGTCAAAAAGTTCAATAACTTGATCAGCTGATGTTACTTGGCGAAGTTTGTCAGCAAAACCGTCTTTCATCAAGTATTGAGACAATTCTGCCAAGGCTGCTAAGTGAGTATCATTGGCACCTTCTGGAGCTGCAATCATGAAGAAGAGGTCTGTTGGTTGCCCATCCAAGCTTTCATAGTCAACACCCTTGTTTGACTTTGCAAAGAGAACCGTTGCTTCTTTGACAGCAGAGTTCTTGCTGTGAGGCATAGCAATTCCGTCACCCAAACCAGTGGAAGTGAGAGCTTCACGCGCCAAGATCCCTTCTTTAAAGGTTTCAAAATCCGTCACATAACCATGATCTACCAAGCTATGAATCATCTCTTCGATGACAGCTGTTTTTTCAGTTGCCTGTAAATCCAGCAACATGACATCTTTTCTTAATAGGTCTTGAATTTTCATCGTTTTTCTACCTCAACTTTTTCATATGTTTCTTTAATAAATTCCGCTGTTGCCAAGTCATCCGAGAAGGTCGTTGCTGTTCCACAAGCTACTCCCCATTTGAAGGCTTCTACTGCGTCTTTTGATTTAACAAATTCACCTGTAAACCCAGCGACCATAGAGTCACCAGCTCCCACTGAATTTTTGACTGTTCCCTTGATAGGTTTTGCGAAGTAAGCTCCCTCAGATGTGACAAGAAGGGCACCGTCACCAGCCATGGAGATAATGACGTTTTGAGCTCCTTTGGCCAGTAACTGACGAGCATAGTTCTCGATCTCATCTAAACTTTCGAGTTTCACTCCAAAGATAGCTCCAAGCTCGTGATTGTTTGGTTTAACCAATAGTGGCTGGTAGTCCAAACTATCAATCAAGGTCTGTCCTTCAAAGTCACAAACCACTTGCGCACCAGTCTGGCGTGTCAAGGCAATCAAATCTTTGTAGATAACATTACCTAGATTCTTAGCACTTGAACCTGCAAACACCACCGTATCTTCTGCAGTCAGACTAGACAAAATAGCTTTCAATTCTTCCAGCTGAGCTGGTTCCACATTTGGACCAGTCCCGTTGATTTCTGTTTCTTGGTCTGCTTTAATCTTGACATTGATGCGAGTATCTTCTGCTACTTGGACAAAACGAGTTTCGATTTCTTCCTCTGAAAGGGTATCTGTGATAAATTTACCAGTAAATCCTCCGATAAATCCAGTCGCTGTATTTGGAATACCCAAGCGTTTCAAAACTCGACTGACATTGATTCCTTTCCCTCCAGCAAACTTATCATCACTGTCCATACGATTGACACTGCCGACTTGAACTTGGTCCAAGCGCACGATATAGTCTATGGATGGATTAAGTGTGACTGTATAAATCATACTTCTATTACCTCCGTTTTCTTCTTAATGGCCTGCAAGTGCTCATGCCCTTGACTTGTGATGATAATGGCGCGTTTAAGTGGTGCTACCTTGGCAAAGCAAGTTTGACCAATCTTTGACGAATCAACCAAGACATAGGTTTGTTTGGCATTCTCTAAAATAGCACGCTTAACGGCTCCCTCCTCCATATCAGGAGTCGTATAATAACCATCGTCCACACCATTCATCCCGATAAAGGCACGGTCAAAGTGCAATTGATTAATTTGGTTAAGAGCAACACCACCGATACATGCATCTGTTGCCATCTTGACACTTCCTCCAACCATGACAGTTGGAATCTGTTTTTCAACCAACTGAACCGCATGATGAATGGAGTTGGTCACAACTGTGATATTCTTATTAACCAATTCCTTGATTAAAAAAGCAGTTGTCGTTCCAGCATCAATAAAGATAACATCTTGTTCCTTAATAAGAGAGGCTGCTTTTTGAGCCAGTAGCTTCTTCTCTTGAAGGTTTTTGACAGATTTTTCTTGGATGGTTTCTTCTTCCTGCAAGGAGTGGGGCAATTCTGCTCCTCCATGTACACGGCGAAGCTTGTTCTCCGCCTCCAACTCATCCAAATCTCTTCGTACTGTCGATTCTGATGTTTCTAATAGACTAACCAATTTTTCTAAGGAAACTACATGATGTTGATTTAACTCCTCTAAAATCAGTTGCTTCCGCTCAGTTTTTAACACCAAACCACCTCCTGTTATCGTTTACACTATTCATTCTAGCACAATTTCTACCAAAGTCAAGCATTTTTTATCATTTTCTTTCAAATTCTATCATTTTTCTTATTTCCAAAATTTTTATTGCAAGATAAGTGGCTTTATGGTAGACTATTTGAGTAAGTATTGGAAGATTACTCAAGAGGCTTAAGAGGCCGTGTTGGAAACGCGGTAGGCGTGTAACAGCGTGCGTGGGTTCGAATCCCATGTCTTCCGTAGAATAAAGAAAAACTGCACCTTAATGCAGTTTTTTTTATCGCAAGCATTTAAAAATCAAATAATACAAACACTATATGATTTCATAAAACAAAAGGATATCGATTTCTAGGATACAGCAAAACGTTGTATCCTTTGTTGTATCCTTTTTTTGAAAAAGAATGCCAAACAATAAAAAAGATAAAAATAAAAACGCTGATTTATCAACGTTTTAGAAAGGTTTGCGAAATAATGCAAAATATATATGGAGCCGGTGGGAGTCGAACCCACGTCCAAACACCTGCCAACATATTTGTCTACAACCATAGGTTATGTATTGTTTTAACAGCTCCTCGACACATAACTCAAGCCTAGGAACTGCGAGTCTATTAATCTCTTATCAAACCACTAGACAAGGCTTGATCGTATCTCGCTAATCATAAGACCTGTCATTGAACACGAGCAATCCAAATCAGGTCACGCCTGCTGGTTTTTAGGCAGCTAGAGCGTAAGAAGTGTTATTTTTTGCAGTTATATTTAACTGAGCGTTTACGTCGCCACACGGGTTGCAAAATATGCCTCATAATGCCTGTCGAATCCGTAACGACCCCAAAATTATAGAACTATTATAACCTATCTTCATAAAAAATGCAAAATCAAGCCAATTCTTTAGAAAAGATACGTTTTCAAAGCATCTGATAAAGCTTGATAACCAGCTACACTCAGATGGAGACCATCCGTTGTATAGGCTGATTGAAGTTGTCCTTCTGAATCTGTCAAACTATCATAAATTGGTAGAAAATCTACTTGCATATAGGCGGAAGCTAGAGCCTCATAGACTTGATTCCATTCTCTGATCTTTTCATTGGTACGAATATATACTGTCTGCTTGTATTCTTCTCCTTCATTGACTGGCAGAATAGAAACAAGCTTTATTTGTGACAGCGGATAATCTCGGTTAAGCGATTGAATCACTCCTTCAAGATTATCCAAAGCTTCATTCATAGGAATACCTTTTCCGATATCGTTTGTTCCAATTAAGAGAACAATTTGATCGACAGCATCACCATAAAGATGGGCATCAAGATTGTCTAGTAGAAGCCCCGTCTGGTAACCTCGGATGCCTCGATTAACAATCGTCTTGGCAGTTCCCAACAACTCTTGAAGAGGGTAATACTCCACTATCGAATCACCAATAAAGATGATATCTGGCTCTAGAACAGATACTTGATTCAATTCACGATACTTGGTTTGAATCTTTGCCTGCTCCTTTAAGAGCCAATTCTCTAATAACTGTACTGCCACCCTATCCCTCTTTCTCTAACCAATTCTCTAGAACTTGATACACACCCGCCTGGCTGTTGGCTGGTGCCAGGGCAGTCGCAACTGCCTTGACATTATCATCTGCATTTTCCATAGCATAGGCAATTCCAGCCAGCTCTAACATTTCTATATCGTTTTCGCTATCACCAAAAGCCATGATTTGTTCTGATGTCAAATCCCAGCGCTTGAGTAATTCTTCCAATCCCCAAGCCTTGTGAACCCCAGCCTGCAGGATATCGATACAGCCATAACCGCTAGAAACAGCTCTTACACGACCATCAAATAAATCATTAATTTCCTGCAAAACTGAACTAGAACGTTCTTCACCAACAACCATGCTCATCTTTAACACTCCACCGAAGAGGTCTGAGTTTAGCTCATCCACAAAATTGGTCCTTTGGTAAAGTTTTTCAATCATCTCTGGAGTCATAAATTTTTCCAGGTCTGTAAAAACCGTTCCTTCCTTGACAAAACTCCCATTCATACTGGTAACGACGAACTGATCTCGACACTCTCTCCCTTTAAAATGAAGGAGAGCCTTGTCAACCGTAGCATCATCCCAAATCTGCGCTTGAATCAGTTTATTGTTTTCAAAAATACGCGCCCCATTGGCAACTACCAGAACTACTCTACTCGCCAAGTGCTCCAGTAATTGCCTCATACGGTGAACTTCATTCCCTGTCGCAATGACAAAACGGATATCCCTTTGATCCAGCTGATCTAAAAGCTTTTCCAAGCGGGGCAAATCCAGCTGCCCCCTCGGGTCTAGCAAGGTTCCATCCATGTCTGTTGCAATCAATTTAATCGTCATCTCGTCTCCTTTAGGGCAAGTGCCTACCACTTCAACCCTACATGTTCATTCATTTCTTTATAGGCCGTGTCAATTCGTTCCTTGGTCGCCTCGTCCAACTTGTCACGGTAACGTCCCCCTTCAATGAAGTCCTCTAGGATATAGGTCTGATAGAGGAAGAGCGGATAGCCTTCTGGAGAGTAAGTCCCTTTGGGTGTTCGATTGACCCAAGTAGGATGCGCTTTGGCCGTTTCAATCCTTGTCTTTCCATCTTTTTTCTTAATGGTCACGTCCATGAGAACACCGCGCTCCGTCCATTTGGCATTTTCCTCATCTTGCATGGTTTCAATGCGTTGATTTGAGAGAAAATTTCCCATGGAATAGATGATCAATTTTTTGTCACCATCTTTTTCAACGGTTTCAGCAGGTTCAACGACGTGAGGATGCCCTCCAAAGATAATATCTGCTCCCCAGTCAATCATCTTATGGTACAGTGTTTTCTGTTCTTCCGTTGGTTCTAGTTGGTACTCAATTCCCATCTGAGGCATGATGACAGTAATATCCGCCTCCTTCTCTGCACGCTCGATTTCTGCCTTCATCTTATCTTCATTCAAATCAGAAAGATAGCGATTATAGTCCTCTTGAGAGATATACTGCTCAATGCCATTAAAACCGTAAGAATAGGCCAGGAGAGCTACCTTGATACCATTGACTTCCTTGATGACTATAGGTGCTTGGTCTCGGGATTCATGCGTGTAGACTCCGATGGGTGTCATTCCAGCCTTTTCAATAGCTTGAGCCGTTGAAACCACTCCCTCAATTTGAGAATCCAAAATATGATTATGAGCCAAGTCTAGAACTTGGTAGCCTGCATCCTTGATCGCATCCATGACTTCTCCTGGTGCATTAAAGAGAGGATAACCTGCCAAATAGTGGTCCTTGTTCACCGTTCCTTCAAAGTCACCAATTACTAAATCAGCTTGCTTGAGCCAGGGTTTTACATACTCAAAATTCTCATGGAAATCATAGGTTCCATCTTCTTTAAGAGCTGTTCGGTAGATGGGGATATGGTAGAGAAGGTCACCATTTGCCATGATACGGGCTGTCTTTTCACCAGACTGATTTTCCTTGGATTGACCAGATGTACTAGCAGAATCAAGAGTTTGGCTACCAGGGCTTGTTCCCTTACTACCTTGTACTGCTCGAACTAATAAGTTCCCCCCCATGGACAAGGCAACTGCAAGCAATAACACAATAATAAACTGAGCATTGGTCCAGGATTTATAATTCCGAAAGAAATCCACACTAGTTCTCCACAACCCATAAAGAGAGCCCTGAGACCGTCTATCTTGTCGCTTTTCCATCTTTATTCCCCCTTGTCTTTTGGTGCAAGTCTTTTCTTTTATTATACCACAGACAAAAGAGGAATACCGTTTATTATATTATTTTTTAGGAACTTCTGCGACTTTCTTTCTCGCCTATTTTGTGTTATCATGTAGAGGTAATGAAAGGAGAGAAAATGTCTGCAATAGAACGTATTACAAAAGCTGCTCACTTAATTGATATGAACGATATTATCCGCGAGGGGAATCCGACACTTCGCGCAGTTGCTGAGGAAGTTACTTTCCCACTGTCTGACCAGGAAATCATCCTTGGTGAAAAGATGATGCAATTCCTCAAACATTCCCAAGATCCTGTTATGGCTGAAAAGATGGGACTCCGCGGTGGGGTTGGATTGGCTGCTCCCCAACTCGATATCTCAAAACGCATTATCGCTGTTTTAGTTCCCAATATTGTGGAAGAAGGTGAAACTCCACAGGAAGCCTACGACTTGCAAGCTGTTATGTACAATCCAAAAATCGTCTCTCACTCTGTTCAAGATGCTGCTCTTGGCGAAGGAGAAGGTTGCCTTTCTGTTGACCGAAACGTACCTGGCTATGTTATTCGCCATGCCCGCGTCACTGTTGATTACTTTGACAAGGACGGCGAAAAACACCGAATCAAGCTCAAAGGTTACAACTCTATTGTTGTCCAACATGAAATTGATCACCTAAACGGAATCATGTTTTACGATCGTATCAATGAGAAAGACCCATTTGCTGTTAAAGATGGACTCCTCATCCTCGAATAAAGAAAATCCCGTTGCAAGACGGGGTTTTGTGTTATAATAGAGGCATGAAAACAAATGATATTGTCTATGGCGTCCACGCCGTTACAGAAGCCCTCCTTGCAAACACTGGAAACAAACTCTACCTCCAAGAAGATCTAAGGGGAAAGAATGTTGAGAAAGTCAAGGAACTGGCTGCTGAGAAAAAAGTCTCCATCTCTTGGACCTCAAAAAAATCCCTCTCTGAAATGACCGAAGGCGCTGTCCATCAAGGATTTGTCCTTCGAGTTTCTGAATTTGCCTATAGCGAGCTAAATCACATTCTTGCCAAAACGCGTCAAGAAGAAAATCCACTTTTGTTGATTCTGGATGGTCTAACTGACCCTCACAACTTAGGCTCTATCTTAAGGACTGCTGATGCGACCAATGTTTCAGGTGTCATCATTCCCAAGCACCGTGCTGTCGGAGTGACTCCTGTCGTTGCCAAAACGGCCACAGGTGCTATTGAGCATGTACCGATTGCGCGAGTGACCAACCTCAGTCAAACCCTAGATAAACTCAAGGATGAGGGCTTCTGGACCTTCGGAACGGATATGAACGGTACCCCTTGCCACAAGTGGAATACAAAAGGGAAAATCGCCCTCATCATCGGAAATGAAGGAAAAGGCATCTCTAGCAATATCAAAAAACAGGTCGATGAGATGATTACCATTCCCATGAATGGACATGTTCAAAGTCTCAATGCAAGTGTGGCTGCAGCCATTCTCATGTACGAAGTTTTCCGAAACCGACTATAAAAAAAGTTTCCAATCACTTGATTGGAAACTTTTTTCTTAACTATGTTCGGTGATAAACTTGTAGGCTTCTTGACCAGCGATGGCTCCATCTCCAACTGCTGTTGTTACTTGGCGAAGGTCTTTTTGGCGAACATCTCCAACTGCAAAGATACCGTCAACGGCAGTTTTCATGTGATTATCTGTCACAATCCAGCCTGCCTGGTCTTGAATGTTCAATTCTTTAACAAAATCGCTAACAGGATCCAAACCGACATATATAAAGACACCACCGAAGGCTTGCTCTGTCACTTGACCCGTTTTTACATTTTCAAAAATTACAGATTCTACTCGATTTTCACCTTTGATTTCCTTGACGACAGAATCCCAGATAAAGTTGACTTTCTCATTTGCAAAAGCACGGTCTTGCAAAACCTTTTGGGCACGAAGTTGGTCACGACGGTGAACAATGGTAACAGTCTTGGCAAAGCGAGTCAAGAAGAGAGCTTCTTCTACCGCTGAATCTCCACCACCGACTACGAGCAAGTCTTGGTCACGGAAGAAAGCTCCATCACAGACTGCACAGTAAGAAACACCTCGACTGTTCAGTTCTTCTTCTCCAGGAACACCCAAAAGACGGTGTTTTGACCCAGTTGCTACAATGACAGTACGGGTTTCGTAAACTTGATCATCAGTGATTACCTTCTTATAGTCACCATGGTCTTCAATATTTTCAACATAGCCATAAAGATGCTCCACTCCAAGGTTTTCAAGTGGTTCAAACATCTTTTCAGCCAATTCAGGTCCACTGATATTGGCATAACCTGGATAGTTTTCAATATCAGATGTGTTATTCATTTGCCCTCCTGGCAGACCACCTTCAATCAAAGCCACTTTCAGATTGCTTCGAGCAGCATATAAGGCAGCAGTCATTCCCGCAGGTCCAGCACCGACAATAATCGTATCGTACATTTCGATTCCTTCTTTCTTGTTGTAACTATCTTTATTCTAACTCATTCTTGCTAGTCACGCAAGGATTATGCCTTGAAAACCAAGAGCAAACTCATGACGGCAAAGGATAACACCGGAATGACCAAAACTCCAATCATAATCATATCATAGAGATGGGCTTGGCGAGCCTTGGCTGTCTTGTCCACACCAGACATAGCTCTCAATCCAATCCAAATCCCCAGAAAAATCACGACAAGGATGGTCGTTAAGATCAAACTCTCGAAATATAAAGAAAATAAATGCAGTAGCATGATCTCTCTCGTTTCTATCTTTTTTAAAGAGTAAACTCAGCTAGTCCAACTAACTGAGTTTCCCTTTTTCTATTATATCAAATATAAGTCCGTTTGTAACTAGCGAAGAATTCTTTTGTTCGTTCTTCTTTCGGATGATTGATGATTTCATCCGGTGTACCAGACTCGATGATTTTCCCTTTATCTAGGAATAGAACCTTGTCTGCCACTTGGGCTACAAAAGACATATCGTGACTGACCAAAATCATGGTCTGACCTGACTTGGCAGCGTCTGCAATAGACTTTTCTACTTCACCGACCAACTCTGGGTCCAGTGCCGACGTTGGTTCGTCCAAGAGCAAGACATCTGGTTTCATAGCAAGCGCACGCGCGAGGGCAACCCGTTGCTTCTGTCCACCTGATAAGTGGCGAGGATAATGGTTTTCACGGTCAGAAAGACCAACCTTGGCCAACTCTTCCTTAGCGATTTTTGTTGCTTCCTCGTCCGATAATTTTTTAACGACAACCAAACCTTCCTTGACATTGTCAAGAGCAGTTCGGCGTTCAAACAAATTAAACTGTTGGAAAACCATGGACAACTTGCGACGAAGGGTTAGGATTTCTTCTTGGCTAATCTTAGAAAAATCAACTTTAAAATTGTCAATCTGAATCGTTCCACTATCTGGAGTTTCAAGATAGTTTAAACTTCGAAGAAAGGTTGATTTTCCAGCTCCAGATGAACCAATCAAAGCCACTACCTCACCTTTTTGGATTTCCAAGTTCAGATGATCTAAGACTGTCTGTCCTGAAAAGGATTTGCTTAAATTCGAAATCTTAATCATTAACGAAGGTCTCCTTTCACATCTGTAGACACTGTATCCGGCGCTGAGATAGCCATTTTTCTCTCGATGAAACGGCCAAGGCTTTCAATTCCGATATTGACCACCCAATAAACAAGGGCAACAGAGATAAAGCGCTCAAAATAGCGATAATCAGCTCCACCTAAAATCTGAGCTTGGGCAAAGACCTCCACAACACCTGCGCTAAAGGCTAGAGAAGTTCCTTTGGTCAAACCGATAAGGGAATTAATCAAAGTCGGTGTCGCTACCACCGCTGCATTTGGAATAATCACGCGACGGTATACTTGCGCACGAGTCATACCCAAACTACGCGCCGCCTCAATTTCACCTGGATTAACAGAAAGGATTGCCGCACGAATCGTTTCACTTGCATAAGCCGCCTCATTAAAAGCAAAGGCCACAATCGCAAAAAGCGCTGCTGGAATCGCATTGATATTGAGACCAGTTCCCCATTGTTGGTTGATAGCTTTCAGTGCCAAAGGAATTCCGTAGTAGGTCAACATAAGTTGAACTAGGATTGGGGTACCTTTTAAGAAACTGACGAAAAAGGCCTGCAAGGGATATAGAATCTTAACACGATTGATCTTTACAATGGCAAAAATCAGGGCAAGTAGCAAACCAAAGAGTGCACCTCCAAGCGTCAACATCAAGGTTGTAGGCAATTGTTGGACAATCCTTGGAATTCCATCAAAGACCGAACGCAAACTAAAGAGCTTACCATCCGGAATGAGTTGCATCAAACTTTGGTACCAATCTGATGCTAAAAATGTTGTAACAGTCATAAAAACATCCTCTCCTGATAATGATTCATTCTATCATACTTCTGCTCGCAAGCAAATTATTTGCTACGGGCTACTCAGACTTTGTCTATCTTCTAGTTTATCACACTTTAAAACAGGGAGGCTATATATTTTACCTATCAAGGAGATAAATAAAAACTATCTCAAACCTAAGTTCTCATAGGGTTTTCTATAGCCGATTTGTTTAACAGCACCATTCTCCACCAAAATTGGACGTTTCAATAACATGCCATCACTGGCTAGAAGCTTGGCTGCTTCTTGTTTTGACAAACTTCCCACCTTATCTTTCAAGCCCAGTTCGCGGTATTTGATCCCGCTAGTATTGAAAAATTGTTTCACTTCAAAACCGGAAGTTTCCAACCAGTCCAAAATCACGTCTTCACTTGGTGTTTCTTCTACGATGTGGACAGCTTTATAGTTCACACCGAGTTGGTCTAGTTCATTTTTTGCTTTCTTACAAGTTGAACATTTTGGGTATTCGATAAATTCTAACATCTTCTTTTCTTTCTATTCTTTATTTTCTTGAAATGCTGCACCTTCATGTTGCAAGAGCCAGGCTTTCTTTTCGACTCCCGATGCATAGCCTATCAAGCGATTGCCTGACCCTAGCACACGATGACAGGGAACGAGTATGGACCAAGGATTGCGCCCCACTGCTCCGCCAATTGCTTGGGCAGAAGCTACTTGCAAGTCTTGCGCTATTTGTCCATAAGTCACTGTCTGACCATAAGGAATGGCCTGTAAGTAAGCCCAGACTCGGTTTTCAAAATCTGTTCCAATAGGAGCCAAAGGTAAGTCAGATAGATCCTGAACACTGCCTTCGAAATAGGTATCTAAATAGGAAATAACTTGCTCTAATACAGGATGGCTAGCAACTTCTTCTATCGTTTCATCCCCTAATCCCCTCTCAAAATGAGTTTGGTTCTGTACCCAAATTCCATACAGATATTGCTCGTCAGCAACTAAGGATAAGGTTCCAATTGGCGACGGGTAGAGCATTTTTGCGTACTTATTCTGCTTCATTTTTTTAATTTCTGATAGGCCAAACGTTCCCCATCAACTGGAACCTTACCAACCTGTTGAAAACCTAGCTTTTCAAAGATATGCTGCATGGCCTTGTTTTGTGCATGCGTATCTGAACGAAAATCTAGATAATCAAAACCTTCAATCAAGCCTTCTAGGAAAGTCTGAGCAACACCTTGTCCTTGGACATCTGCTAGCACAGCGATACGGTGAAAGACCAGATATTCTGATTCTCCCTCCTGCCAACTTCCTTCATAAATAGCTTCATAGGCTTTCTCTGGGCTCTTGGTCACAGCAGCATAGGCTAGCAGTTCTCCTTCTTCCAAGGCCACATAGGCTTGGCCTGAGATAATATCATCAATAATGATATCGGCATTTGGATAGCCATTTTGCCACTGGTCGCTACCAGAATCAGCTAAGCACTTTTTGGCATCCTCCATCACCTGCATAATCGCATCTACTTCGTTTGGAAAAGCTAAACGAATCTCCATCTTTTCCCCTCATTTCTAACTATTTTCTCTCATCATAGCATAATTTAAAGCTTTCTACAAGCAGTTGAAACTTGACTTTTGTTTTTTATTATTTTATAATCTAGTTATCAAAACTAGATAAAAAGGAGTTGGAAATGAATTCTAACTTTTCCTACCCAAAATGGGAAGACATTCCAAACATTGACCTCTATCTGGATCAGGTTTTGCTTTATGTCAATCAAGTCTGTGCCCCTATTTCTCCAGATAAAGAAAAGGGCCTGACCGCATCCATGGTCAATAACTATGTCAAACATGGTTACCTGACAAAGCCGGATAAGAAAAAATACCAACGCAAACAGATTGCACGTTTGATTGCCATCACCACTCTAAAGTCTGTCTTTTCGATCCAAGAAATCGCTCAAACACTGAATACTCTACAAACTCAAGCGAGCTCAGACCAGCTCTACGATGCTTTTGTGGACTACATGAACCATGGGATTGATCCAGAAAATCCTATTATCCAAACCAGCTGTCAAACGGTTAAACTCTATCATCAAACTCTAGACTTAATCCTTATCAAAGAAGAGGAGGAAATCCAATGAATACCAGTCTAAAACTCAGTAAAAAACTCAGTTTTGGAGAGGAAATTGCTAATAGCGTGACCCATGCTGTGGGTGCCGTTATCATGCTCATCTTGCTCCCTATTTCATCCACCTATAGTTATGAAGCACACGGATTTTTATCATCTTTTGGTGTTTCAATCTTTGTTATCAGTCTCTTTCTCATGTTCCTCTCGTCAACCATTTACCACTCTATGGCCTATGGTTCAACCCACAAATACGTCTTGCGAATCATCGATCATTCTATGATTTATGTGGCTATCGCTGGCTCTTATACGCCGGTCGTATTGACTTTGATGAATAACTGGTTTGGCTATCTGATCATCGCCATTCAGTGGGGAACGACCATCTTTGGCATCCTCTATAAAATCTTTGCTAAAAAGGTCAATGAGAAATTCAGCCTTGCCCTTTATTTGATTATGGGCTGGTTGGTTCTGGCTATCATTCCTGCCATTATCAGTCAAACAACGCCAATTTTCTGGAGTCTCATGGTAACTGGTGGGCTCTGTTATACAGTTGGAGCTGGATTTTACGCTAAGAAAAAACCTTATTTCCACATGATTTGGCATCTCTTTATCCTAGCAGCATCTGCACTCCAATATATCGCGATTGTTTATTACATGTAAAAAAGTTGAGAATCTTTTCTCAACTTTTTTCTTTACACATATTGATAAAGTACTGGTGCAAGCCAACATCATCTGTTAACTCAGGATGAAAAGAGGTCACCAGCATATTTTTTTCTTGCGCAGCAACGATTTGATTATCAACTGTTGCTAGAATTTCTACACCCTCTCCAACACTGCTGATAATCGGTCCACGGATAAAGGTCATGGGAATCTGACCAACTCCCTTACATTCTGCCTCTGTATAGAAGCTTCCTAGTTGGCGTCCATAAGCATTGCGCTCAACCACTATATCCATGGTTCCAAGATGACTTTCTTCCTGAGAAGTAATTTCCTTAGCTAGCAAGATTAAGCCCGCACAAGTTCCAAAGACTGGTAAGCCATTGAGAATAGCTCCTCTTAGAGGAATCAACATGTTCTGGTCACGCAAGAGCTTGCCCATGGTTGTAGACTCACCGCCAGGTAATATCAAACCCACCAAGTCACTCTGATGCTGTTGAAAATCGTCTAAATTTCTTATTTCGACACTAGTGACTCCTAATTTATCTAACACCTTTGCATGTTCTGCAAAGGCACCTTGCAAGGCTAATATTCCAATTTTCATCTATTTTCCTCGCTCAGCCATGAGAATTTGGATTTCATTCTCATTGATACCAACCATGGCTTCCCCTAGGTCTTCAGAGATTTGTGCTAGAATTTGAGGATTATGATAGTTGGTTACCGCTTTGACAATAGCACTTGCTCGTTTAACAGGGTCTCCTGATTTGAAAATACCTGAACCAACAAAGACACCCTCTGCCCCCAATTGCATCATCAGCGCAGCATCTGCTGGTGTTGCAACACCTCCAGCTGCGAAGTTTACAACTGGCAATTTTCCATGTTCATGAACGTATTGGACCAATTCTACAGGGACTTGCAAGTCCTTGGCAGCCACATAAAGTTCATCTTCGCGAAGATTTTGAATACGGCGTATTTCTTGATTCATCATGCGCATATGACGAACGGCTTGAACGATGTCTCCTGTACCGGGTTCTCCTTTTGTCCGAATCATGGAAGCACCCTCAGCGATACGACGCAAGGCTTCACCCAAATCCTTAGCTCCACAGACAAAAGGAACTTGGAATTCTTTCTTGTCCACATGGAAACGATCGTCTGCTGGAGACAGCACTTCACTCTCATCGATATAGTCAATCTCAATAGCCTCTAAAATCTGAGCTTCAACAAAATGCCCAATTCTGACCTTGGCCATCACTGGAATACTGACCGCTTCTTGGATTTCCTTAATCATCTTTGGATCACTCATACGAGAAACTCCACCAGCTGCACGAATATCAGCTGGAATCCGTTCCAAGGCCATAACAGCTGCCGCACCAGCAGCCTCTGCGATACGAGCCTGTTCAGGGTTCTGAACGTCCATGATAACCCCACCCTTGAGCATCTGCGCCAAGTTTTTATTTAGTTCATAACGATTTTCAGTCATTTCTTAATCCTCATCATTTGTATTGGTAGCTACCATTTCATTTTAAGGCAGATTAGAAGGAATCACAAGATAAAAAAAGGATAATTGTATGGGTACAGATTGACACTCAATGAAAATCAAAGAGCAAACTAGGAAACTAGCCGCAGGTTGCTCAAAGCACTGCTTTGAGGTTGTAGATAGAACTGACGAAGTCAGTAACATATATACGGTAAGGCGAAGCTGACGTGGTTTGAATTTGATTTTCGAAGAGTATAACTAAAAAACTATCTGACCTTAACCTAAGGCCAGATAGCTTAGCTATTATTATTTTTCAGCTGTAAGTGCAGCCATTGTGATGTAATTGTATGGTTTGTTGAAATGTGGCAAGANCTAAAAAACTATCTGACCTTAACCTAAGGCCAGATAGCTTAGCTATTATTATTTTTCAGCTGTAAGTGCAGCCATTGTGATGTAATTGTATGGTTTGTTGAAATGTGGCAAGAAGAATAGGTCTGTCAAAGCCAATTTATCAATGGTTACATGCTCTTGGATAGCAAGTGAGAACATGTGGATTCCCATACTGATAGCAGCATCATGTGAAACCATTTGTGCACCAAGGATTTCGCGGCTGTCTTTGTCAAAGACAATCTTGATGGCAACTTCGTGGTTGTCATGTTTGATAAATTCTGGTTTTTGAAGATCGTTAAAGCCAGTTTCAGTTGCGTTATAGCCAGCAGCTTTGGCTTTTTCAAGAGTCAAACCAGTCGAAACCATATGAAGACCGTAGATAGAGATACCGTTTGATCCTTGAACTCCGATTCCTTCTAATTCATGTCCACAAGCGTTATAAGCACCAACGATACCAGTACGTACAGCGTTAGATGCAAGAGCGATGTAGCTTGTATCTTTACGTGCATTGTCATAAACAGTTGCACAGTCACCAACAGCGTATACACCTGGGATAGATGTTTCTTGTTTCTTATCTACAAGAAAGGCACCGTTACGGAAGAGTTCAATCTTACCGTCAGCAAGAGCTGTGTTTGGACGGAAACCAACAGCAAGAACTACCATATCTACATCAAATGTTTCTTTGTCTGTTACCAAGCGTTCAACTTTTCCATCACCTTGGATGGCTTTAACTGTTTGACCAAGAGCCAAGCGGATGTTGTGGTCTTCCAAGTTCTTCGCCATCATTTGTGTGAAATCTTTATCATAGTAGCCGTTCAAGACTGTGTCTACGATATCGACAAGCACCACTTCTTTTCCAAGACGCTCAAAGGCTTCTGCAAGTTCAACACCGATGTAACCACCACCAACAACGGCAATGCGCTCAAGGTGTTTGCTCTTGTCTTCAAGTTTTTCAATAACTTCTTCAGCGTTTTGGTACAATTTAACAAATTGTACATTTTCAAGAGTTGCTTTGAATTCGCGGTTGCCCTTAACGATTTCAACACCTTCGATTGGAGGCAAGATTGGAGTTGAACCAGTTGCAAAGATCAATTTATCATAAGACTCTTTGTGTTCTTTACCTTCAACTTCTGCAGTCACAACTTTGTTATCGTAGTCAATTGAAAGAACTGGTGAGTTCATGTAAACTTTGGCACCTTTTGCTTCCAATTTTTCTTTATCAGAGTAGAAGAGACCTTCTGGGCCATCAATTTGTTCCCCGATCCAAAGCGCCATTCCACAACCAAGGAATGAAATATTTGAGTTTTGGTCAAATACTACGATTTCGTTCTCATGTCCGAAGTTGTCCAACATGGTATTAATACAAGCTGTACCAGCGTGGTTAGCACCAACTACAACGATTTTACTCATAGAAAAATTCCTACCTTTAATTTTTGATTTACCTTTCTAGTATACCATTTACTGTTAGCGTTTACAAGGTATTTGCTCAGAATTCTCTTTTTTTCAGAAAAAAATACACTTAACATTGATAAATCTAATTTTTCTATCGTTTTCATATTAATTCTGAGCATATTTCTTGACTTTTTGTCAAAATTTATTTGTGAAAACGCTGACTTTATGATATGCTAGATACATGGAAAGAAAATGTAAGGGGTTTAATTTTTCTTTAACGACCTTATATTGAATGATTTCCTATAAAGAGAAAGGAGCTGGTAGCTTGCCTCTTCATTCACGTTCTGAACGGCTAATGGGAACAACTATCACGATTTCATTAGTAGATGAACAGGCTGATTGCCTACTTCAAGGAGCCTTTGATTTACTCAAGGAGCTCGAATACCGCTTCAACGCCAATAGTCAAGAATCCGAACTGATGGAAATCAACTACCAGGCTGGAATCGCACCTGTTAAGGTTCATCCTGACCTGTTTGAACTGATTGCTCTTGGACTGGAGCATAGCCTAGCTCCGTCTAGCCATCTAAATATCAGTATTGGTCCCTTGATTCAAACCTGGCGAATCGGATTTGCAGATGCACGGCTTCCAGAGTTAGACGAAATCGAAGCTGTCTTGCCTCTAGTTGACCCTCATTTTATCAAGTTGGATCCGACTAGCTCTACTGTCTTTTTAGAGAAAAAAGGAATGAAGCTTGATTTAGGTTGTTTAGCTAAGGGCTATAGTGCAGATAAGGTTGCCCAGTATTTAAAAGCACACGGTGTCACCTCTGCCTTGATCAATCTCGGAGGAAATATCCTCACCATCGGGAATAACCAAGCCAAAGAAGGGAATGCCTGGCAGATTGGGATTCAAGATCCGAGAAATCCTCGTGGCAATCATCTCCTAACCATTCCTGCTTCTAACAAATCCGTTGTCACTTCAGGTATCTATGAACGCCACCTGACAGTAGATGGAAAAGACTATCATCATATCTTTGATAGTAAGACAGGATTCCCTGTCGAAACTGATCTCGCTAGCCTGACGATTGTCTCTGATAAATCCGTTGATGGTGAGATATGGACAACACGCCTTTTCGGAGAGCGAAGCGCTTCTATCCTCTGGCAAGTCGAAAGTATAGATGGTATTGAAGCCATCCTCATCGACAAAGAGGGACGCCTTGCATGTTCTTCAGGCCTTCAAAATTGTATTATGTAAAAAGAGAAAGGAAATCTCATGCTAAAACTTATTGCCATTGTTGGAACGAACTCTAAACGTTCTACAAACCGCCAATTGCTCCAATACATGCAAAAACACTTTGCGGATAAAGCTGAAATTGAACTCGTTGAAATCAAGGATATCCCTGTTTTCAACAAACCAGCAGATAAGCAACTTCCAGCTGAAATTCTTGAGATTGCAGCTAAAATTGAAGAGGCTGATGGTGTGATTATCGGTACTCCTGAGTACGACCACTCTATCCCTGCCGTTTTGATGAGCGCTCTTGCTTGGCTATCTTACGGTATCTACCCACTTTTGAACAAACCAATCATGATCACTGGTGCTTCTTACGGTACACTTGGTTCATCTCGTGCCCAATTGCAACTTCGTCAAATCTTGAACGCTCCTGAAATTAAGGCAAATGTTCTACCAGATGAATTCTTGCTTTCTCACTCTCTTCAATCATTTAACCCAAGTGGTGACTTGGTTGACCTTGATGTCATCAAGAAATTGGATGCCATCTTTGATGACTTCCGTATCTTTGTGAAGATTACTGAGAAATTGCGCAATGCACAAGAATTGCTTCGCAAAGATGCAGAAGAATTTGACTGGGAAAATTTGTAAGATAGGAGACCGAAAGAATGAAATTTGTTGGACTTGTTGGATCAAACTACGATCAATCATATAACCGCAAACTCTTGGAATTTATCCGTCGCAATTTCAAATTCAAATTTGAATTAGAAGTCCTTGAAATCGACGAAGTTCCAATGTTTAACCAAGACGAAAAATGGGACGAAAGCTTCCAATTGCGTTTCTTGTATAACAAGATTACACGTGCTGATGGTGTCATTATCGCCACTCCTGAGCACAACCACACTATCTCAGCTTCACTCAAATCTGTACTTGAATGGCTTTCATACGAAGTTCATCCATTTGAAAACAAGCCTGTTATGATTGTGGGTGCATCATACTATGACCAAGGAACATCACGTGCCCAAGTTCACCTTCGTAAGATTCTTGACGCTCCAGGTGTCAATGCCTACACACTTCCAGGTAATGAATTCCTTCTTGGTAAAGCCAAAGAAGCTTTTGATAACAATGGAAACATCACCAACGAAGGAACTGTTAAATTCCTTGAAACTTGCTTAGATAACTTTGTTAAATACGTAGGAGTCGTTTCGAAATTGAAAAAACCAAAACCAATCGAACCAGAAGACTTGGATTGTGGAAAACCAATTGCTACAACCATTACAGAAGTTGACCCTGACGATCCAGAATGGGTAGAAAAAGTTGCAGCAATCACTGGAGCTGTTTCTGGTGATACCTACGTCAAATTGGACCACGGTATCCTGACAGTTAACCAAATTGATATGTTCTTGAAAGCTATGCCATTTGAATTGACATACGCTGACGACAACAATCAATTCCTCTACTACAACAACGCTCACCAAGATCCAGACACCATGTTTGCTAAACGTGTACCACCTCAATCAGGTAGCCGTATGTCGACTGTTCATGGTTCTCTTCCACCAGCACGTATGAAGAACGTAGAGTGGGTTATCGGAACACTTCGCAACGGAAACCAAGAATACGTTCGTACTATCGTTCCAGGTTCTCCTGCAGGTGTTATCAACACTCACAACTACCAAGCTATGTACTATCCTGACGGATCATACGCTGGTATCAATGAAATCGTCTTTAACTTCCAACCATGGCTTGACTGGTACTTACAAGAAACTGGTCAACGTTTGGTAGGTGGTAGTGGACCTTTTGCTCCTGCTGCCGGAGGTCATGGAGACGCAGATGCTACTTCTGGCGCTTCTGATACTCCTGACGGCGGAGGTCATGGAGGCGCTGACGCTACTTCTGGCGCAAGCAACTAAGAAATCAAAAGGAGCCTAATGGCTCCTTCTTTTTTGTTAATAATCATAACCACCCGTCAAACGGGTGGTTTGCACCAGGGCTATAAGCCCAAATTACCAGCCAGCGCCTAAAGGCGCTGGCTTTCACGTTGTTC